>NZ_CAXTII010000050.1:0-19570 GCF_964244235.1 uncultured Sphingomonas sp. | reverse complement strand
CGCCCACCCCCCAGCCCCCTCCCGCCTGCGGGAGGGGGAGAACGGAAGTTCACTTATACGCGCTGATCCGCCCGCGCTCGTCGAGCACGTACAATATCTGGTTCGCTACCACCGCGGGCAGGCTGAACCCGTCCTTCACCTCGATCGTATCTGCGATCGTGCCGTCTCCGGGCAGCACGAACGTGATCTGGCCTTCGGAATTGGTCAGCACCAGCCGGTTGCCCGCCAGGATCGGCCCGTACCAGTTGATCGGTCCCGACTTGTTCTTCAGCTTGCGATAGCGCGGCAGTTGCGCGATCCAGCGGGCCTTGCCCGTCGCACGCGCGATGCAGATCAGCCGCGCGTCGTCGGTGGCGACGAACAGCCAATCGCCGGCGACCCACGGCGTCGAGATGCCGGCAAGATTTTGTTCCCACAGCCGCTGCCCGGTCGATAGTTCCAGCGCGACCATTCGCCCGCCCTGTCCGACCGCATAGACCTTGCCGTTATCGATCACCGGATCCGCATCGACATCGGCCAGGCTCGATACCGATGTGCTGACAGAGGTCCGCGACAGCGCGTCCTGCCACAGCACGCGGCCGTTCTCGTACCGATAGGCGTTCAGTTCGCCGCTGGAGAAGCCGGCGACGACCGATCCCTGGCTGGCGGCCGGCGCCGCGACGCCGAACACGCCCTGCGACTCCAGCGTGCCGGAACCGGTCCACTGGACCTTGCCGTCCGACTCGCCGATCGCGAAGATCTGGTTGTCCTGCGTCAGCACATACAGCACGCCGTTCGCGATCGTGGGGGCACCGCGAAGCGGACCGCCGGGCTTTGCCCGCCACGCGATCTTGCCCGTCGCCGCCGCCATCGCGACGACATCGCCAAGCCCATCGGTGGCGAACACCTGGCCATCGTCATAGCTCACGCCGCCGCCGAAGCGCGCCGCACGGTTGCGGTCCCTTTCCGCCAGCGTCGTCGACCACAACGCCGCGCCGGTATCCGCCGCAAAGGCGTGCACCGCGGAATCGACGTCGATCGCGAACAGCTTGTTGGCCGCGATCACCGGCGGCGACGCAAGCGGCTCGCGTGACGATCCGCCGTTGATCGATGCCTGCCACAGCCGCACCGGCTTCGCCGCGAGCGTCAGATGCCCCATCGATTTCGACGCGTTGCCGCCCGATTGCGTCCAGCTGTCGTTGACCGCGGGCGCGGGCAGCAGCACCGCGACGTTCGCGATCGTCTTGTCGGTTTCGATTCCGTTTTCGGAAACCAGGATCGGGATCCGGTTGCCGACGGTCGGGGTCCGTTTGACATGGCCCTTGAACACGCCGCAGGCGCTCAGGCCCATCAGCGCGGCCAGCGCGATCGACGCCCGGAACTTGCCGCGAAACTTGCCACGAAACTTGGTGGTCATTGCGCTTTCACGTCCTGATTGAGAGTTGGCGCAGCTATCGCCGTGGAGGCATCGACGCCGAGTAATCCCGCCATCTGAACCGCGCGTTGACGGATGGTCTGCGGCACCCCGTCGTCGCGCGCGATCTGACCGAACATCGTGCCCGCCAGATCGCGACGACCGGTCCGCAAGTCTGCGATCGCCATCATCTCGCCCGCGCTGCCGAACCAGGGGTTGCCGGGCACCGCGAGCGGACGCAGCCGATCGATCACGACCTGCGGCTTCAGCGTATCATATTCGGCGGAGGTCTGGCGCACGAGCGCGAGGTTGCGGAACGCGTCGGGCTGCGCGGTATCGCCGGCGACGGTGGCGAACAGCGTCGCGGCGCGCTTCAAATCGTTCTTCTGAAGCGCGATGTCCGCCTGACTGAAGGTCGCGAGCGCACGGTAGCCGGGGCGGCTGGACTGCGCGATCGGTGCCAGTTTCGCCTGCGCATCGGGAAATTTGCCCGCACCGAGCGAGTCGAACGCCTCCTGCAGCTTCTCGCCTTCGACCCCCGCCGCGCTCTCCTGATAGTGCTGCCAGTACAGGACACCTCCGAAGACCGCGAGCGCGGCAACGATGGCGACGACGACCCACCGACCCCAGCGGGTCCAGAAACCGGCGAATTGATCGCGGCGCAGTTCCTCATCGACCTCGCGCAGGAAAGCTTCGTCGGAATGGGGCGTGATGGCCAAGGATGGCTCCGAAAACGTGCAAGAGAAGGTTCCACGGACCTTAGCCGCGGCGCGTCGAAAACGAAAGCGCGTCAATCCCTGGGTGCGTAGACCTGATCGGAGCCGGGGAACGCGCGCGACCGGACGTCGGCGGCGTAGGTTTCGACCGCCGCCGAAATCCGCCCCGCCAGATCGTCGAACCGCTTCACGAATCGCGGCGTGCGTTCGAACATTCCGAGCATGTCTTCCGCCACCAGCACCTGCCCGTCGCACTGTGCCGACGCGCCGATGCCGATCGTCGGGCACGCGACCGCCCGCGTCAGTTCGACCGCGATCGGCTCGACGACCCCCTCGACGACCAGCGCGAACGCGCCGGCTTCGGCGACCGCGCGACCGTCGGCGACGATCTTCGCGGCCTCCTCGGGTGTCCGGCCGCGCGCGCCATAGCCGCCGAGCGCGTTTACCGCCTGGGGGGTCAGGCCGACATGGCCCGCGACCGGAATGCCGCGTTCGCTGAGAAACTTGACGGTCGGACCCATCGCCGTGCCGCCCTCCAGCTTCACCCCCGCCGCGCCGGTCTGTTTCAATAACCACGCCGCGCTTTCGAACGCCTTTTCGGGCGATGCCTCGTAACTGCCGAACGGCATGTCTATGACGACGACCGCATGATAGCTTCCCCGCACCACCGCCGCGCCGTGCGCCGCCATCATGTCCAGCGTGACCGGCACGGTGGACGGCAAACCGTAGACCACCTGCCCCAGGCTGTCCCCGACCAGCAGCAGGTCGCAATGCGGATCGAGCAACTGCGCGGTGCGAACGGTATAGGCGGTCAGCATCACCAGCGGCGTCTTGCCCTTCGCGCGGCGGATCGCGGGGATCGTCAGCCGCTTCATCGGCGCGGGCGTCGGGTTGGCGCGGCTGGTCGCGGTGTCGAGAGTGTAGGTTGTGGACATGGCGACGCTGTAGCGCGGCGGCGGCAGGCGATCCAGCCGTGGTGCGAGCACTGCCCTCGTCGTCACCCGGCCTTGAGCCGGGGCGACGGTAAGCCAGTCATCCCACCCGCACCCCCTTCCAGAACGCGAACCGGCCCCTGATGCTCGAAGCGGCAGGTTTCGGGTCGGGATAATACCACACCGCGTCGACGTTGCGTTTATCGCCGACGACGATCGTCTTGTAATGCGCGGTGCCCTTCCACGGGCAGACCGACGTCGTCGCGCTGTCCTCTATCAACGCGCCTTCGATGCTGTCGGCTGGGAAATAGGCGTTGTTCTCGACCGTCACGATATCGTCCGACGTCGCGATGACGGTGTCGTTCCAGGTGGCGGTGTGCATGGCGTATGGTCCTTCACTTGCCCCCCGGCGCGAGCAGCAAATAGCGTCCGGGGGCGAGACCGACCAGCGATGTCTCGCCCTGCTCGACGACCGGCGCCGGTACGGACGAGTTGACCGTGAGGACGCGGTCGCGCGCGCAAAGCCTCCGCTGGCGAACCCGGCCCCGCCCGGCTAGACAGCGGCGATGGCGCGCCATCCGTTCTTTTCGATCCATCGCCACGGTCTGATCCGAGTTGCCGCTGCGACACCGGTGGCAAGCGTCGGCGATACCGCGGCCAATGCCGCAGCGACGATCGCGCTGGCGGAGCAGGGCCATGCGCAGGGGGTCGATCTGATCGTCTTCCCCGAACTCAACCTCACCAGCTACGCGATCGACGATCTCCATCTCCAGACCGCGCAGCACCAAGCGACCGAGGCGGCGATCGCGCAGGTGGTCGCGGCGAGCGAGAAGCTGTCGCCGGTGCTGCTGGTCGGTGCAGCGCTGCCACGGAACGGGCGGCTGTATAACTGCGCGGTCGCCATCGCACGCGGGCGACTCCTCGGCGTGGTGCCGAAGACGTTTCTCCCCAACTACCGGGAATATTACGAGAAACGCTGGTTCGCCAGCGGCGCGGGGATCGCGGCACCCTGTCATATCACGCTGGCGGGTCAGACCGCCCCGTTCGGCACCGACCTGATCTTCGCCGCGGACGATCTCGGGCATTTCGTGTTTCACGCCGAGATTTGCGAGGATTACTGGTCGCCTACCCCGCCCTCGACCATCGGCGCGCTGGCGGGGGCGTTGATCTGCTGCAACCTGTCCGCCTCCAACGTCGTGATCGGCAAGGCGCGCGAACGCGCGATGCTATCCGCGGCGCAAAGCGCGCGCGCAGTCTGCGCCTATGTGTATTCCGCGGCGGGGCCGGGCGAGAGCACGACCGACCTCGCCTGGGACGGCCAGGGGATGATCCACGAACTGGGCGAACTGATCGCCGAATCGCGCCGGTTCGCAAGCGAGGGCGAATTGCTGGTCGCGGATGTCGATGCGGAGCGGATCGAGCAGGAACGGATGCGGACCGGCACGTTCAACGATGCCGCGCGACTGGCGAACGATCCGGAAAGTCGGTTCAGGCGGGTAACGTTCACGCATGACATAGGGCAGGCGGACATCGGCCTCATGCGCAACGTTCGCCGCTTTCCATTCGTCCCGAACGACCCCGAGAAGCGCGACGCCGATTGCTACGAAGCCTTCAACATCCAGGTCGAAGGGCTTGCGCAGCGGATCGTTGCCGCGGATGCGAAAACGCTCGTAATCGGCGTTTCCGGCGGTCTCGATTCGACCCATGCGCTGATCGTCGCGGCCAAGGCGATGGACCGGTTGCAGCGACCGCGCGGCCATATTCTGGGCTTCACGATGCCCGGTTTCGCGACCAGCGACGGGACGAAGGGCAATGCGTGGGAGTTGATGCGCGCGCTGGGCATCGCCGCCGCGGAGATCGATATCCGCCCCGCCGCGTCTCGGATGCTGGAGGATATCGGGCATCCCTTCGCGCACGGCGATCCGGTCTACGACGTGACGTTCGAAAATGTGCAGGCGGGGCTGCGCACCGATTATCTGTTCCGCCTGGCGAACCAGCGCGGCGGACTGGTCGTCGGCACCGGCGATCTGAGCGAATTGGCGCTCGGCTGGTGCACGTACGGCGTCGGCGACCAGATGAGCCATTACGGCGTCAATGCGGGCGTGCCGAAGACACTGATCCAGTTCCTGATCCGCTGGTGTATCCGCACCGACCAATATGACGCGGCGACCCATGACGTGCTGGCGGCGATCCTCGCGACCGAGATTTCACCCGAACTCGTTCCCCCGGGCGCGGACGGCGCGATCCAGAGTACGGAGTCACGGATCGGGCCGTATGCGCTGAACGATTTCTTCGTCCATTACGTGATCCGCCACGGCATGGTGCCGTCGAAGATCGCGTTCCTCGCCTGGCATGCCTGGCGCGATGCCGAAGCCGGGCGTTGGCCCGCGGATCTCCCGGCGGATGCGCGCGTCGCCTATGATCTGCCCACGATCGCTGGCTGGCTGGAGAAGTTTCTGGTCCGGTTCCTTACGACCAGCCAGTTCAAGCGGTCAGCCATGCCCAACGGCCCGAAAGTATCGGCCGGTGGTGCCCTGTCGCCGCGCGGCGACTGGCGCGCGCCATCTGACGGGACCGCGGCAGCGTGGCTGGCCGAACTGTCGAGCGCATTGCCGTAAACGGCGTATCTTAGCCGCGCATGAATAAGCTTTCTTGCATAACAACCGGCCCCGGCGCATTATGAAATTCTTATGACATCCCTCCCTCCGGACGGGTCGCGCGATCGCCGGATCGAGGCTTCGTCCAATCTGTGGTTAATTCATCCCGCGGCGCGTGCGCTGCTGCCGCGCGCGCTTCGGGCGGGGCTGTCGGCGAATGCTGTATCGATCCTCGGCCTCATCGTCGGGATATTGGCCGCGCTGTGTTACGCGCGGTGGCAACATCCGCTTGCCGCCATCGCCGGGCTCGCGCTGTCGGTCGCGTGGCTGATCGCCGATGGGCTGGACGGGATGATCGCACGCGCGACGCAAACGGCCAGCGCGCTCGGCCGGATGCTGGACGGGCTGTGTGATCACGGTGTCTTCATCCTGATCTATGTTGCGATGGCGCTGTCGATCGGCACCGTCGAGGGCTGGGCACTGGCTGTGACGGCTGGTGCAGCGCATATGGTGCAATCGAGCCTGTACGAAGGTGAGCGCGCGCGTTTCCACCGCCGGGCAAAAGGTGTGGCGCTAATCGCGGCGCCGATCACGGGCAACGCGCTGGTCCGGTTCTACGACTATGTCGCGGGCGTGCCCGACCGCGCAGGCGCGCGGTTCGAACGCCTGTTGGCACGCAGCGACGATCCGGTTGCCCTTGGCGGGCGTTATGCCGATGCTGCCGTCGCGCCGATGCGGTTCCTGACGATGCTGTCCGCCAATACCCGGGTATTGGCCATCTGCGTCGCCTGCCTATCGGGCAATCCACGCATCTTCTGGTGGGTCGAGATCGTGCCTATGACGATCGTATCGATCGTCGGGCTCTTATGGCATCGCCGCGTCGAACACGGGTTCACCGACGGGTCGCCATCTCATTCGGGCGCGTCCGACGACCGGTTCGCCCCCGCCTTCGCAAAGGAACAAGGTCGCTGATGACTAGCATTCGTATCGCCGTCGTGGGAATTGGCAATTGCGCCAGTTCGCTCGTCCAGGGCCTGGAACATTACCGGGAAGGCGCGAACGACGTCGTCGGCCTGATGCATCTGGACATGGGCGGTTATCGGCCAAGCGACATCAAGGTGGTCGCAGCGTGGGACATCGATCGTCGCAAGGTGGGCAGGGATGTCGCGGAGGCGATCTTCGCCAAGCCGAACTGCACCGCGATCTTCGCTGCCAATGTCGCAGCAACCGGTACCGTCGTGAAGATGGGCCGTACGCTGGACGGCGTTGCCGAGCATATGGAGGCGTATAACGACGATCGGACCTTCCTTCCGGCGGACCTGCCCGAGCCGACCAAGGAAGACGTCGTCCGCGAATTGCGCGAAAGCGGTACCGACGTGCTGATGAACTACCTGCCCGTCGGCAGCCAGGAGGCGACCGAATTCTACGCCGAATGCGCAATCGAGGCAGGCGTCGCGTTCGTCAACAACATCCCGGTCTTCATCGCCTCCAATCCGGAATGGGCCGCGAAGTTCGAGGCGGCGGGCGTGCCGATCATCGGCGACGACATCAAGGCGCAGCTGGGCGCGACGATCGTTCACCGCGTGCTGACCGACCTGTTCGCGAAGCGCGGGGTCAAGCTCGATCGCACGTATCAGCTGAACACCGGCGGCAACACGGACTTTCTGAACATGTCGAACCGCAAGCGGCTCGCGTCGAAGAAGGTGTCGAAGACCGAAGCGGTGCAGTCGGTCGCGGCCGAGCGGCTGGAGGACGAGAACATCCATGTCGGCCCAAGCGACTATGTCGCGTGGCAGAACGACAACAAGGTCTGTTTCCTTCGCATGGAAGGCCAGTTGTTCGGCGGCGTGCCGATGAACCTCGAGCTTCGCCTGTCGGTCGAGGACTCGCCCAATTCGGCAGGCGTGGCGATCGACATGATCCGATGCGCCAAGATTGCGAGCGATCGTGGCTTGCGCGGCGTGATCGACCCGGCATCCGCCTATTTCTGCAAGCATCCGCGCACGCAGATGACCGACGATCTGGCACAGGTCGCGGTCGAAGAGTTCATCGAGGCGGCCTGACCGCGTGATCCGCACCGGGCTGTTGCTGGCGGCCGGCGAAGGTAGCCGACTGCGCGATGCCGCCGCATCCAAGCCGCTTTGTCCGGTCGGCGGCGTCCCGCTGATCGACCATGCACTGACGGGCATGGCCGCGGCTGGTTTGACGCGCGTCATCGTCGTGCTCGGCTATCTGCACGGTGCGATCGAGCAGCATCTCGCGGCGCGCGACTGGCCGTTGGCGGTGGAGACGGTGCGTGTCGCCGATCACCGGATGCCTAACGGCGTATCGGTGTTGGCCGGAGCGAGCGCCCTGGCCGGCGGGGACGCGGTGCTGGCGATGTGCGACCATCTGGTCGATCCGGCGCTGTATGTCCGGCTCGCGGAAATCGGTACGCAGGGCGGTACGACGCTCGGCATCGATCGGCGGCTGGGGCATCCGTGGGTCGATCCCGAGGACGTGACCCGCGTCGCGACCGATCGCACGTCGATCGTCGCGATCGGCAAACATCTGGAACCGCATGACGCCTATGACACCGGCGTGTTCGCAATCGGGCCCGCGCTGATGGATGCGCTGGCGTCGCTGGATGCACCGTCGTTGACCGAAGGCATGCGATTGCTCGCCGCGCGCATGGCGGCGCATGTCGTCGATTGTGGCGACATCGACTGGATCGATATCGACGATCCGCCCGCGCTTGCCAAAGCGGAACGCTGGATCGCCCGGCGTCAGTCGGCGGCGGGCTCGTCTTCGAACAGGGTGACCATGGCGTTCCAGCCCTTCGCGGTCAGTCGGACATAGGTGCGCCGGCCGTCATGCTCGTCCGCGACCCGGTCGATCAGGCCGCGTTCGACGAGCAGGGTGATATAGCGAAGCGCCGTTGCGGAGGATGATCTCGACCCGATGCAAACCGCGGTCACGCTCAGATCGCGCCCGCCTTCGTCCGACAGGAACAGGTCGAGCAGGATATTCCAGGCGGGATCGGCAAACAGCCCCTTGCCCAGCGCGGACTGTCGCCGTGCGCCGATGGCATAGGCCAGCCGCGCGCGTTCCATCATCGCGGCAGTAGCGACCAGCCGGCCGGGCCGGTGCCGCCGGTAATCGCCGCCATGCCGCATTCGGCGCTCGATCGCGCTCGACAAAATCGTCATTGGAAAATGCTTTCGGATTGCCAAGACGGGCGGATCAGCGGACGCTCCAGTCCAGATCGGAACCCGCCACCGCGATACGCCGCTGATGCCGAAGCGTCGCGGCCGCGAGAATTAGGACCATCGGGTAGCTCCAGACGGAAAGCAGTATGGCGTACGCCATGCTGACGACGGTCGGATCGATCGCCTTCGCGATATGCGCGCCCGCCCCGAGCGCCTGAAGCGCCGCAAGCCAGATCGGCCAAAACCGATCCGCGTAAAGCGCCAGCATCACGAGTGCCACGAGCAGCACGACATCGACTGCCAGGATGCCGATCTCGATCCCGAAATAGGGCGAGACGGAGCCGAGAAAGAATATACGCGTCAACAGCGCCGCAATTAGCAGCAGCCCCCCGGCCAGTCGTTCCGGTGCCCCGCCCCGCAGGAAAGCGTAGAGCGACGCCAGCAACTGGATCAGGTTGAAGACAACGATATAGACCATCGACGCGACGATGGCAGGCGGCGGATCGAAGGACCCGCCGCCTGCCGAACCTTCAGGCCGCGGCTGCGAGCATGACGGCCGGACGTTCGTCGATCGACGCGGGCGGACATCCTTCTGCGCCATAACCGCGCAATCCGATGGCGCCCTTCGTATCGAACAGCGCGCGATGCGCCTCCACCATGCGCTGGCGTGCGCGGACCAGATCGGTTGCCGCATCGGACATGAGCTGCAACGCGTCGAGCCCCGTGCCGAGCGGCAGCTTTGCGGCGAGGCGCTGACGCATGAACGTCGAAACGCATTCGCTGGTCAGTATCGCCGCTTCGTCGGCCGCCGCTTCCGCCTTGAGAAAATGTGCCGCCACGGTGTCCACGGCGTGCCGTCGTTCCTTGAGCATGTGTCTTCCCCCACAAGCGGCAATGCCGCTTCCCTGCCGTCGATAGGTCAGCGGCGTGCGGGGCGGTGGTCCTTCACGATGCTCGACAGCGTCACCGCCATGTTCAGCACCGCAACCGAAGACACCGCCACGAACAGCGTTGCCGCCATGATCACACCGAGCCGTTGCAGCACGGTCAGGTCATTGCGGGTCCTGCCGCCGACCCGGTGGCCGGGCGACGACAGCCCGATCAACCGGCGGACCAGCCACCACGGCTCGTCCTGCCACATCCCTGACGGGGGAAACGCCGCGGGGGGAAGGTCGATCGGATCGCATGGCAGCCGATCGGACGTGCCGTCCTCCGCGACTGATTCGGGCTCGGCGAAAGGCGTACCTTCGGTCATGGCCAGCGCCCGCGCCGCGGCGAAACGAGACCGCGCACCGAGGATCTGGACCGCCCGTTCGATCCGCTTGTCGACTGCAGAGGGAGACACGCCGAGCAAATGGGCGATCTCCTTCGAGTTATGGTGCGTGGCGACCAGTCGCAGGCACGCCCGCTGCGGCTCGGTCAGCGAATTCGTCATGACGCTCAGGGCAAGCTTGTCCATCTGCGCAAGCTGCTGTGGGTCCATTTATATTGCAAGATGGTTCTTTCCCGTCTTCTTACGGCGGGAAAGCGCCTTCACGGGACCGGTTCGACGGGGTCATGGATCACCCAGGTACCGCGGCGGCGCAGGACGCACAGATAGTATGCGGCGGAGAGCAGGATCTGCGCCAGCGTCGCGATCAGGCTGGGTCGACCTTCGTCCGGATCGAGCCAGCTGGTGTAGACGACATAGGCGAGCGCGACGATCGTCAGGACCGGCGCGACGGGGTAGAACGGCATCCGGAACGGCGCATGGGCGGTCGCACCGGTATGCCGTCCGACCATCGCCGCCAGCGCGATACCCGCATAGATCGCGATGAGCCCCGCACCACTGAGCACCAGCAGCAGGGTCAGCGGCAGGAAGCAGCAGAGCATGCCGATCCCGCCGACCGACAGCGTCGCGAGCCATGGCGAATCGAAGCGCGGATGGATCGCCTGCATCCATCGGTCGACCGGCCGCCCCCACGCTCCATCGCGTCCGGTGCTGTAGAAGAACCGCGCGCAAGCCAGGATACACGCGATCGACGCGTTGACGATCGCGATGACGACGCCGATCGCCATCCATCCCGCCAGCACCGACCCGCCGCGCGCGACGACCATCCTCCCGAACGGGTCCTCCGACGTGAAACTGGCCGCCAGATCGGGCGCACCGACCAGCAAGGCCGCGATCGGCAGCGCCTCCAGCAGCAGCGTCGCGACGAGAGCGAGCATCACCGCGCGTCCGATCCGGTTCGGCGCGTCGCGCAACTCCTCACCGAAATACACCGCGGAACCATAGCCGTTGAGCGCGAAGATCGCGATCGAGGTCGCCAACCCGATCGAGGCCGGGGATGCGGCGATCAGCCCCTGTCCCGCGGGCATGACCGGGTGGAGCAGCAACGTGGCGAACGAATTGATCGGATTCGCGAACCCGAGCGCGGCGACGACCAGCAGCGCGAGCATCTCGATGGCCAGGAAGACGCCCGTCACGACGGCGTTGACGCGGATGTTGAGCAGACCGACGATCGTCGACAGCCCGACGACGGCAATCGCGACAGGCACCTGCGGCAGACCGGGCATCACCGTCGACAGCACCGCGCTTACCCCAAGCCCGAGGACGGGCGGGAAGAGGAGGTTGTTGAAGACGTTGACCCCCAGCATCACGAAGCCCGCCAGCGGCCCCAGCGTGCGCGCGACCTGGACATATTCGCCCCCGGCTATCGGCCAGACCGAGGAAAGTTCGGCATAGACGAACGCGGTGGCGACGCAGACTATTCCCGCCAGCGCCAGCGCCCAGATCGTCCCGCTGCCGGCGGCGTGGAGCATGCCCGGCACGATGACGAAAACCGACGACGCCGGCGTCGCGACCGACAGCGTGAGGAACAGCACGCCGAGCAGACCGAGCGCGCGCGACAGGGGCCGGACGACCGGTGCGGGCTGGCTGTCGAGCAATGGTCCCCCCGGCCCGATCTTTCGGCCAAGCCGACGCTCATAGGCAATAGAAGGCGGCGTGCGAAGCCCTTCGCACGCCGCCTGCCATCATGGCGTCACCCGGTCACTTCACCGCGTGCGGCGCCGGTGCCGCGGATGCGGCCGCCCCGGGCCCCGGCGGGGGTGGCGGGACCATGGCCGCGGGACCACCGGGCGGCGGCGGCGGCGGTCCGCAGCGACCATCGCCGGGCGGCGGCGGGGGTGGCGCACCCGGGCCGGCATCCGGGCCGCCGTCGCGCGGGCCACCGGGGCCGGGGTGGCCATGCGGCGGACCCGCCGGGCCGACCGCGTTCACCTTGCCGTCGGGCCCGACCAGATAGGCGGCGTGCAATTGCCCGTTATCATATCGGCCCTGGACGAGTATCGGCGTTCCCGCCGTGACGAGCGCGCCGCGCGTCTCGCCGCGGCCAGCATCGACCAGTGTCCGCCCGGTCGCATCGGCCACGACGAAGCGGTTGCCGTACGTCTCGGCGATGCGGCCGCGAACGGTGACGACGCCGTCGCCGTTCGCCAAGGCGCGGATCGCGGTCGGCACGGTCGGCGCCATCGTCACGGTCGGGCGCGTCGCCTCGACCGTCGCGGCACCTGCCGCGCCGCCGGCCGCCAGTAGCGCGATCGCCGCCAGCGTCAGGCCGCCGCGGCCGCCCATGCGGCGGCGGAGGGTGTTCATGCGTTCGTTCATCGTTACGTTCCTCTTGGTGTTGCGATGCGGCCCTTTTACGCGCCGTCGCTCCATCCACGCTGAACCGCGCCGTTCAGTTTGCGTTGGGATTTCAGGGGTAGGCGCCGGCGCCGAGGAGAATGGCCGATGCGCGTATTGCTGGTCGAGGATGACGCTGTGCTGGCCGACGGGATCGCGCGCGCGTTGCGGGCCGAGCATTTCGCTGTCGATATCGCGAACAATGGCGAGGATGGCGGCCATCTCGGTGAAACCGAACGCTACGACGCCGCCGTGCTCGACCTCGGCCTGCCGCGCCGCGACGGGCTGTCGGTCCTGCGCGGCTGGCGCGCGGCGGGGCGCGACCTGCCCGTCCTTATCCTGACCGCGCGCGACGGCTGGTCGGACAAGGTCGAGGGATTCAAGGCGGGCGCCGACGATTATCTGGTCAAGCCGTTCCGGATCGAGGAGGTCGTGATGCGGCTGCGCGCGCTCGTCCGCCGCGCCGCGGGGCACGCCGCGGCGCGGATCGCGTGCGGGCCGCTGGCCTTCGACGCGCAGCTCGGCACGTTCGAACTGGACGGACTGCCGCTCAAACTGACCGCGTTCGAATGGCGCGTTCTGTCCGCGCTGATGCTCCGCCGCGAGATCGTGGTCGAGCGCGGGGACCTGATCGAACGCGTCTACGAAGGTGATGCCGATGTCGATTCGAACTCGATCGAAGTCATCATCGGCCGGCTGCGGCGCAAGATCGGCGCAGATATGATCGAAACGATGCGCGGGCGTGGCTATCGCCTGACGGCCGGGGCGGGCGCGTGATCCGCGCACCGCGTTCGATCGTCGGACGGATGCTGGCGATCGCCGCGCTCACCACGCTGGCGGCGCTGCTGTTCGCGGGGGTGGCGATCGGGCATGTGCTGGAACGCCTCGTGATGCACGGGCTGGACGATCGGCTGGACGCGCAGATCGGCGTGATCGCCCGGGCGGTGCGGCCCGACGCGACGATCGACCGCGACCGGATCGTCGATCTGCCCGGGTTCGACGAACCGGATTCGGGCTGGGTCTGGTCGGTCGATGCCCCCGGCGACCGGCATTGGCAAAGCGCCCGACAAATGCCGCTAGCCGTGCCCCGCCCCTTGCCACCGCGCCGGGACGATGGCCCTCCCCCGCCCGGTACGACCAAACCGCCCGTTCCGGCCGAACCGCACGCGCATCCGGGCGACGCACGGCTGCCAGGCGGCGAGCGCATCCACCTCCGCATACTGACGGTCGCCACCCCGGCCGGTCCGGTGACGATCACGGCGAGCGGGCCGCGCCGCGTCGTCGATGCGCCGCTCCACGAAGCGATGACCCCGCTGCTGCTATCGCTTACGCTGCTCGGCGTCGCGCTTGCCGCCGCGACGGTCGTACAGCTTCGCCTGGGGCTACGGCCGCTCGGACGATTGCGCGACGCGATCGGCGCGGTGCGCAGCGGCCGGCAGGGGCATGTCCCGACCGACCAGCCCACCGAACTGGCACCGCTCGCGATCGAACTCAACGCGCTGATCGACCAGAATGCGGCCGGACTGGCGCATGCGCGGCGTCACGTCGCCAATCTGGCGCACGGGCTGAAGACGCCGCTCGCGGCGCTGGCGCTGAAGCTGTCGGAAGGCGATCGCGATCCGGACGGCAGCATGGCCGACGCGGTCGCCGCGATCGATCGCCGGGTCCGCCACCACCTCGCCCGCGCGCGCGCGGCGACGCCGGGCGCCGCGGTGCGGGCGCGGGCGCCGGTCGGCGATGCGGTGAAGGGGCTCGTCACGGTATTGGCGCGGATCAACGCGGGGCAGGCGATCGCGGTGAAGGTCGCGATCGATCCGATGCTGGCCGTTGCGGTCGATCCGCAGGATCTGGACGAGATGATCGGCAACCTGCTCGACAATGCGTGGCGGCATACGCGGTCACGCATCACGGTCGCCGCAGCGATGGCGGACGGCCTGGTGGCGATCACGATCGACGACGACGGCCCCGGACTCGATCCGGCGATGGTGACGGACGCGCTGTTGCCCGGGCGGCGGCTCGACGAACGCGGCGATGGCCATGGCTTCGGCTTGTCGATCACCCACGAACTCGCCGAGCTGAACGGCGGGGCGCTGACGCTGGGACGGGCCGCGATCGGCGGTCTCGCGGTCCGGCTGACATTGCCGGTCGCGCGCGGCGGCTGATTCGCACCCGGCCCGGGGAACGCCCCGCCGATGCGGAACGTACTGTCCCCGTGAAGCGGCGGTGCCTGCCGCAACAGGGAACCGATCATGGCCACCGTCTATCCGACATCTGCGCCCGGTGCGCGATGGCATCCGATCCACGGATTGCTCGCCGCCTATCCGATCGCCTGCTTCACCGGTGCCTTCCTGACCGACATCGCCTATGCCGAAACCTACAACATGCAATGGGCGAACTTCTCGATCTGGCTGATCACCGCCGGGCTCGTGATGGGTGTGCTCGCCGCGGTCGTCGGGATCGTCGATTTCGTCGCGAGCAGGCGAGTGCGCGCGCATCGGCCGGGCTGGTTTCATTCGGTCGGCAACGCGCTCGTCCTGCTGCTGTCGCTGTGGAATGCGTTCGTTCACAGCCGTGACGCCTATACGTCGGTCGTGCCGACCGGGATCATCCTGTCCGGGATTGTCGCAGTCCTCGTCCTGATCACCGCATGGATCGGCAATATGATAGTCTATCGCCAACAGGCCGGAGGTGCCCGCTGATGTCGGCCGATCATCCTATCGCCGCCTTGTCGCGGCTCGCGCTCGGTACCGGCCTGTTCGCACTCGCGGCGTGCGGCGGATCGAGCAAGATGGACGCGATGACCCAGGTCGGCCCCAACCCGCCGCTGCCGGAGCAGAACCAGTATCTCGTCCCGCCGATGCACGTCGCGCCGGTCGATCAGTGGAAGGACGGCGCGATGCCGGTCGTCGCGCCGGGCCTGAAGATCGCCCCGTTGGCGACCGGCTTCTCGCATCCGCGGTCGCTCTACGTCCTGCCCGATGGCGACGTCCTGGTCGTCGAGAGCAGCGGTCCCCCCGCCCCGGTGAACCGGCCCAAGGAACTCATCATGGGGTTCGTCCAGATGTTCGCCGGTGCGGGTGCGAAGGGCGCGCAGCGGATCACGTTGCTGCGCGATACCGATGGTGACGGAAAGCCCGACGTCCGGACGACCTTCATCGATCATCTGAACTCGCCGTTCGGTGTGGCGCTGGTCGGCGGCGACCTGTATGTCGCCAATACCGACGCGATCGTCCGTTTTCCCTATACGACCGGCCAGACGACGATCACCGCCCCCGGTACCGAACTGACTGCACTTCCCGGTGGGCCGATCGACCATCACTGGACCAAGAGCCTCGCTGCCGGCCCCGACGGGACGAAGCTGTATGTCGGCATCGGATCGAACAGCAACATCACCGAAAACGGCATTGGAGCAGAACTGGGCCGCGCCGATATCTGGGAGGTCGATCGGGCGTCCGGCGCGCACCGCATCTTCGCCAGCGGGCTCCGCAATCCCAACGGCCTGTCCTGGGAGCCGCATACCAAGCAGCTTTGGGCGGTCGTCAACGAACGCGACGAACTCGGGCCGAACCTCGTCCCCGATTACATGACTTCGGTGAAGGACGGTGCGTTCTACGGCTGGCCGTACAGCTATTGGGGTCAGCACGTCGATCCGCGCGTGATGCCACGGCGGCCCGATCTGGTGGCGAAGGCGATCCTGCCCGACTATAGCCTGAGTTCGCATGTCGCGCCGCTGGGCATGACCTTCTACGAATCGGCGAACCTGCCGGCACGGTATCGCGGCGGTGCGTTCGTCGGCGAACATGGCAGCTGGGATCGCAACCCGCTGAACGGCTACAAGGTCGTGTACATTCCTTTCGCCGGCGGCAAGCCCGCAGGCAAGACGCAGGACGTCGTCACCGGCTTCGTCGGCACCAATGGCAAGGCGCACGGCCGACCGGTCGGGCTTGCGGTCGACAAGGCGGGCGCGCTGCTGATCGCGGACGATCTGGGCGACACCGTCTGGCGCGTCACCGGCGGCTGACGTCGGACGGTACCCCCTCGGTCGAGAATATTCCATGCGTCCGTGTGGTCATGCTGCAGATTTGCGCTGCCGGAATAAATCTTGGACAACGCTTCGCCGCGATCGAGTAGTGAAGTCAGATTAACGCCCGGGTTGGCACCGACGATATGAGCAGCCTTTGCCTCTGCAAACGTTCCGCTCAACGTTGCTGTCAACATATCATATTCCCTCTCTCTTTTGCCGATCAATATGGTAATATCGACTAAGCGACGCGTTTCTTGATTCCGGCTTTCATCTGGCGAAGCCGGTCGACTATCCGGTCTTCGATGGGCCAGTTCTGCCTGACCTCCTGTTGCACGCGATGCATGGATTTCTGCCGACGAGAGGCGACGTCGCCGATTTGCGGAGGTATGTTCCTTAGACGAACATAGAACTCTATTTCATTGGCGGGCGTAACGGTTTCCAAGGTCAGATTGATCAGCCCGAGTGCCTGTCCTTCGAGGATGAGCAGTTCGAAGGATGCGGGGCAGAACGTGCTGCAATGGACGTCGCGATAGCCGGTGCCATGCCAATTCCGCCACTGCTCGGTGATATCGTTCATGAGTTCAGCGTGAAGAGGGCGCGCCAGGTTGCCCCTGGAAGGCCGACATGCGTAGGAATGGAACTCGAAAACCTGTTTGTCGGTTGGCCTTTCGCGCGACTGCTCGAACGCCTCCAACCAATCGCTGATCAATGTAGGAGAACGAAACGCGTCGAATGTACGCGGAAAGTCGGGCAGGGTCATCACCAGTTGACCGCCAGGCTTGAGAACCGACGTGACACCTTGCAGAAAGCGGATCGGGTTCGGAAGATGCTCGAAGTTGTGAGAACTTGCGATGTAGTCGAAAGGGCCATCTACGACGTCGACTAAATCTACGGCCGAGCCAACATGATTGACATTCTCTATCTGACCCGGATCGTCTATATACGGATCGCCCTCGGCAGTTTTACGCAGAGAGTCAGTATCGTGAACATCCAGTGTCTCAATGTTATAGCCGTCCCGTTTGGGAAATAGCGGATTATAGTACGGGGCAACCTCCAATCCACGATCACTCTTGCTGATGCCCGCTCATGAACCTCTTACGATCTTCAACCATGTTCTTTCCAAGCATTAGAACTGCTCCTCACGTTTCCAGATCGAGGTTGTCATGAATACCGAGCTTTCGTCCAATGCCCTGCTCACCGACGCGAGCCGTTCGGTCACTCCATTGCGGCAAGCAGATCGTCGATGGACAGCGTAGCCATCGTCGTGAAATAATCGGCAACGCCGTAGGGCAGCAGCAGCGTGCGCCCGTTCGCCAGCGAACCGCAGCTGTACACGACATTGGGCACATAGCCGTCGCGCTCCTCGGGGCTCGGCTCGACCAGCGGCTTGGGTGTCCGTGCCAGCACCTTCGACGGATCGTCCTTGTCGAGCAACGCCGCCCCCATGCAGTAGTTGCGCACCGTCCCCACCCCGTGGGTCAGCACCAGCCAGCCCTCGTCAATCTCGATCGGCGATCCGCAATTGCCCATCTGGACGAATTCCCAGGGATATTTCGGCTCGATCAGCTTGTGCCCGCCCTCCCAGTGGCGGATATCGTCCGACAGCATCAGCCAGATATTCTCGTTGTCCTGCCGCGACAGCATCGCGTAGCGGCCGCCGACCTTGCGCGGAAACAACGCCATCCCTTTCGCCGCCGCCGCGCCACCGGTCATCGGGCGCATATCGAAGGTCAGGAAGTCCGTCGTCTCCAGCAGTTCGGAGCGCGCATCCATGCCGTTGAATGCAGTATAGGTGCCGAAATAGCGGGCGTCCCCCCCGTCCTCGAAGCGGACGAGGCGCATGTCCTCGATCCCCTGTCGTTGGCTGGGCGTGATCGGGAAAAGCACGGGCGTCGCGGAACCGACGTCATTGGGCCAGCGCAGGATCGTCTGATCCTCATCGACATTGCGCTGGTCGATGATCGGCGCGACCGAGATCGGGCGGGGGTCCTTTACCGTGACGCGGCCATCCGCATCCCATAGGCCGGCGCGAAACGTGACGGAGGACACATGCCCCTCCCCGATCGCACGCAGCGACATCACGAACTTCACCGCGCCGGCCGGCGCGTCTGTCTGGTCGGGATGGAGGACGATGCTGGGATTGAAGAGGGCAGCGGCCTCGTAGGAATATTCTTCGCAGAAATAGGCACCGATCAGCATGGCCTGATCGGGCCGCACCGCGTCGCAAGCAACGTCGAGCGCCTCGACCTCGTGAAACCGGCGCATCAGCATGTCGTCCACATCGCGGTGACGCTCGTCGAGCGAACGGACGACGTTACGGCGCTCCTCCGCCACCGCCGCCTCGTCCATCGCCAGGATTCGCCCGACGATGACCTGCGCCCGCGGGCGTGCGGGATCGCCGAACGCACCGGGATATTCAGGTGCAAAGGGTCGCACGATCGTTCGGGAAGGATCGGGTTTCAAGGTGACTTCGGTCGAGGTCAGGAGTTCGTTCACGAAAGACCTTCCGTTAGAATGCTGAGCACGATGCTATGGCCGTCCCATCGATCGGTGCGAACGATCCTTCGCGCGCCATGTGCAACGCCGATATAGCGTAAAGCTTCAGCAATCATACAGGCCGGCACGGCTATCGACAGCACATGAACGTGCTGCCCGCCGCCGGCCTGTCCGGCCATGAGGCTTCCCTCGTCCTTACGCTGGCAGCGCTATTGCTCGTCGTCGTGATCGCCAGCCGCCTGCCGATCATCGGGCGACTGGTGCGGATCGCCACCTGGGTCAGCTTGCTCGCGCTGCTGGTGATGGTGGTCCAGGAACGCGGCCGGTTCGACCCTTATCTGTCGCATGTCGTTCGGCTATTGCGACTGGACGATCAGAGCGTGATCGGCGACGAGGTCCGGATCGCGATGTCGCCGGACGGCCATTTCTGGGCGCGCGCGCGGATCGACGGGGTCCGACGGCGGCTGTTGGTCGACAGCGGCGCGACCGTCACCGCGCTGTCCGCCGGCACCGCGGCCGCGGCGAGGCTGCATGTCGGCGATCCAATATTCCCGATG
>NZ_CAXTII010000049.1:0-20218 GCF_964244235.1 uncultured Sphingomonas sp. | reverse complement strand
GAGATCGCCGTGATCACACCGGCGAAGCTACACCACGCCGTGGGGCACGATCGTTCGTTCTATCGGCTACAAGACCGCATAAGCGGCGTTGCTCGCTTGTTGGCCGATACGGTTCGCCATATTTATACCCGTAGCGTATCGTCAGGCCAAGGCCGTGAGGAGCCGGTTTCGCTGCTTGTGAAGGATGGCTCCAAGCCGTAAACAGCCCGGCCAACGCGTATAAAACCGCTACCCTGCGGAAAGCAGTCTTGAACGCTGGACTACGAGCGACCTTGTCCTCACAGTGCTCAGAGGAAAGGCCGTCAGTTCTACCGCTGACCGTTTCCAGCTGATTGACTCGGCGAGATCGCGGTAACAGCGTCAAGCCTTTTAGCCGTGCAATCATCGTTCTCTTCCCGCTTCGAGCCTTGCTTGATTGATCGGGCTCATCAGGTAGCTCATGATAGACCGACGCCCGATGCGAATGTCGGCGGTGACCGTCATTCCTGGCTCAAGCGGAACGATGCGATCGCCTCGATCAATGACGGTCTTCAACAAAGTTATGCGCGCAACGTAGATCGGCCCGAGCTTCTTGTCGTGGACAGCGTCCTGGCTCAGTTTTCGATCATCCCGGGCAGGGTACCATAACGCGTGAACGGATAGGCAACGCGCACGCCGTTCATCATTGCCATCTCGCCGGCATCGGGCGCTTCCCACATCGCCTCGACAAAATCGAACATCTCGCGGGTGATCGCGAAGCCGAGCTGCGTTTCCTCGCCGAGCCGCGTATTGCGCTCAGCCGCACGCGCCCAACGCTCGTCCGGCAGGACATCGAGGAAATGCAATCGAACGGCCAGTCCTTCCGCGGCCGCGCGCTCGGCTGATCGTGTACGCGCTTCGCGTGTCGTGAGCCCGATTTCCAGGACCGACGGCACGCCGCGATGCGCGGCATCGGCCGCGGTGCGCCAGATCATCGCGCTGGCGCGCTCGACCCGGGCGATCGCCCATTCTGGATCGATCGGCTGCGGCGAGTCCATCCGGAACAGCGCGGTCATCCATTCGTCGATGGAAAAGCGCAGTGCGCCGAGTTCATCGGCGAGCCGTATCGCATCGGTCGTCTTGCCGGCACCGGTCGATCCGCAGATCAAATGTACATTTGCGGTACGCAACGGATCACTCCCGCACGATCAGGTAATTCATCCGCGCCGCGGCGATCGGTTTGGTGCGGTCGTCCTGCCAGGCGATCGCCTCGACATTGGCGACGCGGGTGCCGAGCCGGGTGACGATGCCCATGCCGCAGGTGGGCTTGTCGCGCCCGCCGCGCATGTAATCGACGGTGACGTTGACCGGCTTGATCCGGGCCCCCGGCTCCGTAGCCCCGTCATCCGCCAGCGCATGTCGAAGCGCCGCGATCGCCGCCATTTCCAGCAGCCCGCCGATGGCACCGCCGTGCAGGAAACCGGGCCGGCCGAGGACCTCGTCGCGGAACGGCATGACCAGTACCGGCGTCCCGTCGTCATCGGTCTCGACGCTCAGGCCGAGCAGTTCGGCATAGGGCGGCAGCGCGGCGGTCATGCGTCGAGCACCATGAAGGTGCCTGCGACATGCGCGAGCGGATCGGCCGGGTCGCCGTCATGCGCCTGGCCGCGCACGAACGCGATCGACCGGGTCAGGCGGATGCACTCGCCGCGACCGATCACGGTCTTCCCCGGCGTCGCGGGGCGCAGATAGTCGACGCGCAGGTCCAGCGTCGCCTGCGGTGCGAAGGTCCCGCGCTTGACCCACACCGACATGCTGGTCGCCATGTCCATCAGCGTCAGGATCGGGCCGGATGCGATGACGCCGCGCGACGGGTCGCCGATCTGCGCGGCGTCATAGGGCAAGGCGAGTTCGACCCAGCCATCGCCCTGATCGTGATAGCCGATGCCGAGCAGCCCGGCATGACCGCCCATTTTGCCGCCCATGAAGCGCTTGAGATCGAAACCCGCCATCGCGTGGCGCTCTACACGAGGGGGCACCGCGTGCAACATTGCGGAACGGGGCGGCGAGCGATAGGTCGGCGGGATAACGACGAGAGGATGCGCGCCATGACCGAATACGTGACGATCGCGGTTGCCGATCATGTCGCGGATGTCCGGCTGGCGCGCGCGGACAAGATGAACGCGCTTGACGCCGCGCTGGTCGACGGCATCGCCGGTGCGATCGAGCGACTGGCAGGGATGAGGGATGTACGCTGTGTCGTGCTGTCGGGCGAGGGGCGGGCATTTTGCGCCGGGCTCGACATGGCATCAATGCAAAGCGGCGGATCGGGGAACGCGCTGGGCGAGCGTACGCATGGCTCCGCGAACCTCATGCAGCATATCGCCCGGGGGTGGCGGACGCTGCCGATGCCGGTGATCGCTGCGGTCCACGGCGTCGCGTTCGGCGGGGGTTTTCAGATCATGTCCGGCGCGGATATCCGCGTTGCCGCGCCGGGCACGCGTTTTGCGATCCGCGAGACGCATTGGGGGCTGGTGCCGGACATGGCGGGGGTCGCGCTGTGGCGGACGCTGGCGCGCGACGACGTGCTGCGTGAACTGACCTATACCGCGCGCGAGTTCGACGCGGACGAGGCCCTGCGCCACGGCTTCGTGACCCGCATCGCCGACGATCCCCATGCCGAGGCCATGGCGCTCGCGGCCGTGATCGCAGGGCGTAACCCGCACGCGATCCGCGCCGCGAAGCGGCTGTTTACGCTTGCCGCGGATGCCGATGGCGATACGCTGCTTCAGGCGGAAAGCGACGAACAGATGGCCATCATCCGCACCCCCAACCAGCGCGAGGCGGTGATGGCGAACATGGAAAAACGCCTGCCCCGATTCGCGGATTGACCGGCATGGACGTCGGACACGCCATCGCCACCCGGCGCTCGGTCCGCGGGTTCCTCGACCGGCCGGTCCCGCGCGAAACGCTGGAGTCGCTCGCCATCCGCGCCGCACGCGCGGCGACGGGAGGCAATCTCCAGCCCTGGCATGTCGACATCGTCATCGGCGACGCGCTCGCCAGACTGAAGGCGACGATGGCGGGCAAGCTGGCGCGCGGCGAAATCGAGACCGCGGCCTATGCGGCCTACCCGCCGGCGCTCGCCGCCCCTTACAAGGAGCGCCGCGCCGCGATCGGCGAGGCGATGTATGCGCATATCGGCATCCCGCGCGACGATCGCGACGGTCGCCGCGCCTGGTTCGCGCGCAATTTCCAGTTCTTCGGCGCGCCCGCGGCCTATTTCGTCACGGTCGATCGCGGCATGGGGCCACCGCAATGGGCGGACCTGGGGATGTATCTGCAGAATTTGATGCTGCTCGCGGTGGATGCGGGGCTCGCGACCTGTCCGCAGGAATGCTGGGCGATGTATCCCGATACGGTGGGTTCGGTGATTGCGACGCCGGCGGAGCGGATGCTCTTCTGCGGCGTGGCGATCGGGTTTGAGGATGTCGCCGAACCGGCAAACCGGACTCGGAGTGCGCGCGCCGATAAAGCGGAATGGCTGACGATCAGGGGGGCGTGACGATGTGGGGATTGGCGATGGCGGCGGCGCTGGCGACCGGGGCGGCGGGTATTCCGGTCGAGGCACCAGGACCTAACGGGCCGCTGGCCGGGATGCTGCTTGGCGAGGGCACAGGGCGGCCGGTCGTCCTCATCGTCCCCGGATCGGGGCCCACCGACCGCGACGGCAACAATTCATTGGGGATTACGGCCGCGCCCTATCGTCTGCTCGCGGAAGCGTTGGCCGCGCAGGGCGTGGCGAGCGTGCGCATCGACAAGCGTGGGATGTTCGGCAGCAAGGCCGCAATCCCCGATGCCAATCATGTCACCATGGCGGACTATGCCGCCGACGTTCACGCCTGGGCGAAGGTCATCCGCACACGCACCGGCGCGCCGTGCATCTGGGTGCTGGGGCATAGCGAGGGTGGGCTGGTCGCGCTGGTCGCCGGGCAGGATGCGACCGATATCTGCGGGCTGATCCTCGTATCTGCCGCGGGTCGGCCGCTGGGCGTGGTGCTGCGCGAACAGATTGCGGTCAATCCCGGGGCTGCTCCGCTGTTACCGACGCTCGACGCAGCGATCGCGGCCGCGGCGGCGGGGCGCCCGGTCGATCCCGCCACGCCACCGCCGATCGCCCGGCTTTTCCCGTCGCAACTCGCGACCTATTGGCGAAGCGCGCTCGGCTATGACCCGGCGATGCTGATCGCGGCCTATCGTGGGCCGGTGCTGATCCTCCAGGGGACGCGCGATATCCAGGTTTCGGTCGCGGATGCCAGGCGTTTGGCGGCAGCGGACCCGCGCGCGCATCTCGTGCTCGTGGAGGATGCGAACCACGTGCTGAAGCATGTCGGCAGCGACGACCGGGCGGCGAACGCCGCGACCTACAGCGATGCCTCGCTGCCGATCGCGGACGGCTTCGTCGCACCGATCGTGGCGTTGGTCTCGGGTCGCTAGCGGCTTCCCGGGGCGATCAGCGCGCGGCGGACGATCCGCCGCGGCTGCCGCCCTGGCCGCTACGCCCGCGGCCCTGACCGCCGCCCGATGCGCCGCGACCCTGTCCGCCGCCTTGACCGCCGCCGCGGCTGGCGTTCGCATAGTTGCGGCCGGTATTGTTTCCCGTCGGGCTCGGCGAATGCGTCGCGCGCGGCCGTGCCGGTCCGCGCTGCTGGCGGGGGCGATCCTCGCGCGGGGCGGGGTCGTTGCCGATCGCCTGCACCCGGGTCGCCTTGATCCTGTTCGCCTGCGCCATGAAATCCTCCGGCAGCGCCTCGACCGCGATCTTCTGGCGCGTCACCTTCTCGATGTCGCGCAGATAGGGCCGCTCGTCCTCGGCGCAGAAGGATATCGCGGTCCCGCTGGCCCCCGCACGCGCGGTCCGGCCGATGCGGTGGACATATTGCTCCGCCACATTGGGCAGTTCGAAGTTCACGACGTGGCTGACGCCCGATACGTCGATCCCGCGCGCGGCGATGTCGGTCGCGACCAGGATCGGCACCTGACCCGACTTGAACGCGGCGAGCGCGCGCTCCCGCTGCGGCTGGCTCTTGTTGCCGTGGATCGCGTTGGCGGCGATGCCGTTGCCCGCCAGCAGCTTCACGACGCGGTCGGCACCATGCTTGGTGCGGGTGAAGACCAGCGCGCGGTCGACGCCCTCGCCGCCAAGGACGATCGTCAGCAGCGCCTGCTTCTCCGCCTGGTTGACGAAGGTGACATACTGGTCGACGCGCTCCGCGGTGGTCGCGGCGGGCTTGACCGATACGGTCGCGGGTTCGTGCAGGAACTGGTCCGCCAGTTCGCGGATCGCGACGGGCATCGTCGCCGAGAAGAACAGCGTCTGGCGCTTGCGCGGCAGCATGCGGACGATCTTGCGCAGCGCATGGATGAAACCGAGGTCGAGCATCTGGTCGGCCTCGTCCAGCACCAGGATCTCGATCGTCGACAGGTTCAGGAACCCCTGCTCGACCAGGTCGATCAGGCGGCCCGGCGTGGCGACGAGGATATCGACGCCGCGGCTGACGTCCTGGCGGTTCTTGTTGATGCTGGTGCCGCCGAACACGGTCGCGACCGACATCCTGGAGAATTTCCCGTAATCGCGCGCGCTTTCGGCGATCTGGCCGGCGAGTTCGCGGGTGGGGGCGAGGACGAGCATCCGGCAATGCGTCGGCAGGATCCGCTTCTGCGATCCGACGAGGCGCTGGATCGACGGCAGCACGAATGCCGCGGTCTTGCCGGTGCCGGTCTGCGCGATGCCGAGCAGGTCGCGGCCCTCGAGCAGGATGGGGATGGAATCGCGCTGGATCGGCGTCGGGGTTTCATACCCCTTCGCCTGGAGCGCGCGGACGAGCGGTTCGGCGAGGCCGAGTTCGGAAAAAGGCATGCAAAATGCTTTCGACTATGCCGAACCCGTCCGATCGCAGATCGACGCACGGGTGGCGGTGGTGGTTGACACCCCGCGTGAAAAGGGAAGCCTGTTGATAACGACCGAGGGGGAGCCTGGACGCGGCATTTGCCGCTCTTCCGATCACGCTGCATTACGTCTCGATTGCCGGCAGATGCAGGATCGGGCGCGAAATGTCAAGGTCGTGCCATGTCGCTGGCGACAGGGCGACCATATGCCGTGCGAAATCCAGCTTTCGCTGGGATGGCGAGCGTGGTGCGGCTACTACCCCGGAAAACGGGAAGAGGATCGACGCATATGAAACTGGCCAGCCTCAAAAAGGGGCGCGACGGCGCACTTGTCGTCGTCTCCAACGATCTCGCCTGGTGCGCGGACGCCGCGCATATCGCGCCCACGCTGCAGGCCGCGCTCGACGATTGGGACCATCTGTCGCCGGCGCTCGAAAATCTCGCGACCGATCTGGCGCACGAGATGATCCCGATGCGGCGGTTCCACGAACATGCCGCCGCATCGCCCCTGCCGCGGGCGTATCAATGGGCGGACGGTTCGGCCTATGTGAACCATGTCGCACTCGTCCGGCAGGCGCGTGCCGCGGAGATGCCCGACAGCTTCTGGCACGATCCGCTGATGTACCAGGGTGGGTCGGACGGGTTCCTGGCCCCGCGCGATCCGATACCGCTCGCGGACGAAGCCTGGGGTTGCGATCTGGAGGGCGAGGTCGTCGTCGTAACCGGCGACGTACCGATGGGCGCGAGCCGCGAGGCGGCGCTGGACGCGATCCGGCTGGTCGGGCTGACCAACGACGTCAGCTTGCGCAATCTCATCCCGGGCGAACTCGGCAAGGGCTTCGGCTTCTTCCAGTCCAAGCCTGCGAGCGCCTTTTCGCCGGTGTTCGTCACGCCCGGATCGCTGGGCGACTGGTGGCGGGACGGCAAGCTGCACCGCGTCCTGAAGGTCGATCTCAACGGCCAGCCCTTCGGTCGCGCCGAAGCGGGGCAGGACATGACGTTCGATTTCGGCACGCTGATCGCGCATGCCGCGAAGACCCGCGCGCTCGGTGCCGGGACGATCGTCGGCTCGGGGACGGTCTCCAATCGCGGCACGGACGGCGGACCGGGCAAGACGATTGCGGACGGCGGCGTCGGGTATTCCTGCCTCGCCGAATTGCGGACGATCGAGACCATCGCCAGCGGCAAGCCGGCGACGCCGTTCCTGAAGCGCGGCGACGTGGTGAAGATCTGGGCGGAGGATGACCGGCATCATCCGATCTTCGGGGCGATCGAACAAACGGTGGAATGAGGAAGAAGAGCGCCGCTGCGATCGCGCTCTTGAAATCTTGTTACAACGGCGCAAAGGCGGGCGGCAGACGGGTATGATGGGCATGATGTCCGCCGACGGAGAGAGAAATATGGCCAGCGATATTCCGCGCGCCAATCTACAGCCGCTGTCGCTCCATGTGCCCGAACCCAAATTCCGCCCCGGGGACACCGTCGATTTCGCCTCGGTCGCGGTCCCTCCGGTCGATGCCGCGCGTCGCCCCGATACCGCGGCGGCGGCGTCGACATTCGTCGAGCTGTCTTATGGCCTGGTGCGCGTGCTCGGGGAGGATGGCCATGCGGTCGGCGCATGGAACCCCCGACTGTCTCCCGATCTGCTGCGGCGGATGCTGCGCAGCATGGCGTTGACCCGCGCGTTCGACGAGCGGATGTTCCGTGCCCAGCGCCAGGGCAAGACGAGCTTCTACATGAAGGCCACGGGCGAGGAAGCGGTCGCGGTCGCGGCGGCCTATGCGCTCGACTACGACGATATGTGCTTCCCTTCCTACCGTCAGCAGGGGCTGCTGATCGCGCGGAACTGGTCGCTGATCGACATGATGAACCAGATCTATTCGAACAAGGGTGACCGGTTGCAGGGCAAGCAATTGCCGATCATGTATTCGGTGAAGGACGCAAGCTTCTTTTCGATCTCGGGCAATCTCGCCACGCAATATCCGCAGGCGGTCGGTTGGGCGATGGCATCGGCGGCGAAGGGCGACACGAGGATCGCCGCGGTATGGTGCGGCGAGGGTTCGACCGCGGAGGGCGATTTCCATTCCGCCTGTACCTTCGCCAGCGTGTACCGCGCGCCGGTGATCCTCAACGTCGTCAACAACCAATGGGCGATATCGAGCTTTTCAGGGTTCGCCGGCGCGGAGGCAACGACCTTCGCGGCGCGCGCGATCGGCTATGGGATTGCCGGCCTGCGCATCGACGGCAACGACGCGCTGGCGGTGTACGCTGCGACCGCCTGGGCGGCGGAGCGCGCGCGGACCAACCATGGACCGACGCTGATCGAGCATTTCACCTACCGCGCGGAGGGGCATTCGACCTCGGACGATCCCGGCCAGTACCGATCGGAGGGTGAGCCCAACGCGTGGCCGCTCGGCGATCCGATCCGTCGGCTGAAGGAGCATCTCATCGCGGTCGGCGAATGGGACGAGGACCGCCATGCCGCGCAGGACAAGGATCTCGCCGACCAGGTGAAGGCCGCACAGAAGGAAGCCGAGAAGAACGGCATCCTCGGTCACGGCCTCCATCAGCCGCTCGACACGCTGTTCGACGGCGTGTTCGAGGAGATGCCCTGGCATTTGCGCGAGCAGCAGGCGCAGATGATGGCGGAAGAGACCGCGAGCGGCCGGCCATGGGATCGGACGTGATGGGTGATGTTCTAATATCCCTCTCCCGCCGGGAGAGGGAAGGGGCCCGCTTGGCGAAGCCAAGTGGGAAGGGTGAGGACAGTTCTTGTGGCTGGCCTGCCCTCACCCTTCCGCAGCTTCGCTGCTCCCTCCCTCTCCCAAAGGGAGAGGGAATTTGAGCACCACCCGCATGACCATGATCCAGGCGATCAACTCCGCCATGGAGGTCATGATGGAGCGCGACCCCGCGGTCATCGTGATGGGGGAGGACGTCGGCTATTTCGGCGGCGTGTTCCGCGCGACCGCGGGCCTTCAGGCGAAGTTCGGCAAGACCCGCGTGTTCGACACGCCGATCACGGAATGCGGCATCATCGGCGTGGCGGTGGGGATGGGGGCCTATGGACTGCGGCCGGTGCCGGAGATCCAGTTCGCCGATTACATCTACCCCGCGCTCGACCAGTTGGTCAGCGAGGCGGCACGCCTGCGCTATCGTTCGGCGGGCGAGTTCACCTCTCCGATTACGGTGCGATCGCCGTTCGGTGGCGGCATCTTCGGTGGCCAAACGCACAGCCAGTCGCCCGAGGGAATCTTCACCCATGTCTCGGGGATCAAGACCGTCATTCCCTCGACGCCTTACGATGCCAAGGGCCTGCTGATCGCGGCGATCGAGGACAATGACCCGACGCTCTTTTTCGAACCCAAGCGCATCTACAACGGTCCCTTTAACGGCCATTGGGATCGCCCGGCGGAGAATTGGTCGAAACATCCCGCGGGTGAGGTGCCGACCGGCTATTACAAGATCGACCTGGGCAAGGCCAACGTCGTGCGGCCCGGCCAGGCGCTGACCATCCTGTGCTACGGCACGATGGTGCATGTCTGCACGCAGGTCGTCGCGGACACGGGCGTGGATGCCGAGATCCTCGATCTGCGCACGCTGGTGCCGCTCGACATCGAGACGATCGAGGCGTCGGTGAAGAAGACCGGGCGCTGCATGATCGTCCACGAGGCGACGCGGACCGGCGGCTTCGGCGCGGAGCTGTCCGCATTGGTGCAGGAACGCTGCTTCTACCATCTCGAGGCACCGATCGAGCGCGTGACGGGGTTCGATACGCCGTATCCGCACAGCCTCGAATGGGCCTATTTCCCCGGCCCCGTCCGCATCGGCGAGGCGCTCAAGAAGATCATGAGGGACGCCTAATGCCCCGTTTCACCTTCAAGCTGCCGGACATCGGCGAAGGCATCGCCGAGGCGGAGATCGTCGCGTGGCATGTTTCTGTCGGGGACCGTGTCGAGGAAGACCAGAACATCGCCGACATGATGACCGACAAGGCGACGGTCGAGATGGAGTCGCCGGTCTCGGGCATCGTCGTCGAACTGGCGGGTGCGGTCGGCGACCAGGTGTCGATCGGTTCGGCGCTGGTGGTCATCGAGACGGACGCGGCGGAGGTCCCGGCCGAGGTCGTCGCGGTGCCGGAGACCGGTGCGCAGGCCGGGACGGCGGAGCAGTATGAGGCGGAGAACCCGGGGGTGGAGGATGTCGCCAGCGATACTCCCCTCCCGCCTGCGACTTCTGGGTCGCCTCTGCCGGCGGCAGAGGCGACCCAGAACTGGGCCGGGGGTGGGCGCTCGCTATCGGCGGGCAATCCCGGTGGAAGCGCGGCCGACCGCCCACCCCCGGCCCCTCTCGCAAGCGGGAGGGGGGAAGAAGAGGGTTCCTCCTCTCCTACCCTCGCCCTCGCCTCCCCCGCGGTTCGCGCGCGGGCAAAGGACCTCGGGATCGACCTCGCGTCGGTAAAGACCGACTCCGACCGCGTTCGCCATTCCGACCTCGACGCCTATCTCCGCTACGGCTCGGGCGAAGGCTATCACCCGCCCCACGCCAGCCGCGCCCGCGCCGACGAGCAGGTCAAGGTCGTCGGCATCCGCCGCCGCATCGCCGAGAACATGGCCGCGTCGAAGCGCGCGATCCCGCATTTCACCTATGTCGACGAAATCGACGTCACCGCGCTGGAGGCTATGCGCGGCGATTTGAACGCGAACAGGGGCGCGCGGCCGAAGCTGACGATGCTGCCGTTGCTGATCGTCGCGATCTGCCGTTCGTTGCCGGAATTCCCGATGCTCAACGCACGCTATGACGACGAGGCGGGCGTCGTGACTCGATCGGGCCGTGTGCACCTCGGCATGGCGACGCAGACCGACGCGGGGTTGACCGTCCCGGTGATCCGTGATGCGCAGGACCGCAACGTCTGGCAGCTCGCGACCGAGATCGGGCGGCTGGCCGAGGCGGCGCGCGCGAACAAGCTGAAGCCCGACGAGATGGGCGGCGGCACGATCACCGTCACCTCGCTCGGCCCGCTCGGCGGGATCGCGACGACGCCGGTGATCAATCGGCCCGAGGTCGCGATCATCGGTCCGAACAAGATCGTCGAGCGCCCCGTATTCGCCAAGAAAGAGGGGGGGGGCGACGACATCCGCCGCGCGAAGCTGATGAACCTGTCGATCAGCTGCGATCACCGCGTCGTCGATGGCTGGGATGCGGCGAGCTATGTCCAGGCGCTCAAGCGTCACCTGGAGACGCCGGTGCTGCTGTTCGCCGACTGATGACGGCGCGTCGGCTGCCGCCGGTATTGGCGGGTGCGGGGATCGCCGCGGCGGCGATCGCGCTGGTCCTCGCCGTCGGGCTCGCGGTCGATCATTGGCCGTTCGCGTTCGACCGCAGGATCATCACGGGCCTGCGCGCCTGGGGCGGGCCGGCATGGTTGCCGTCGCTGGCGATCGACGTGACCGCGTTGGGCAGCCCGCCGGTGCTTGCCATCCTGGTCGCGGTCGTCGCCGGCCTGTTGCTTGTCACCGGGCGGGCGCGGACGGCGATCGTCACGATGATCGCCTGCGCATCGGGCGGGGCGGTGGTCAGCCTGGTCAAGATCGATATCGCCCGTCCGCGACCGACGTTGGTGCCCCATCTCGTTCCCGCCGCGCACGCCAGCTTTCCCAGCGGCCATGCGGCGGGCAGCGCGATCGTCTACATGACGCTGGCCGCGCTTGCGACGCGCCTGACGGACGACCGTGCGGTACACCGCTATATCGTCGGCATCGCGGTGCTGCTGGTCGCAGCGATCGGGTGCAGCCGGGTGTATCTGGGCGTCCATTGGCCATCCGACGTGATGGCCGGATGGAGCTTCGGAACATTATGGGCGCTCGGCTGGTGGTGGGCGACCGCGCGGGTGCATGCACGGAACCGTTAGCGGTTCCGTTGGGCAAGCACCCGCTCCCATGCCAGCGCGTCGCGGACGATGAGATCGAGATCGTCGCGCTCGGGCCGCCAGTCCAGCGCCGCGAGGATCGCGCCGTTATCGGCGATCAAGGCCGCAGGATCGCCGGCGCGGCGGCCTTCGTAGCGGCGATCGATCGTCAGGTTCGTAACCCGGTCGACCGCGTCGAGCACTTCGTTCACCGAGAAACCCCGGCCATAGCCGCAATTGAAGATATGGCTTTCCGCCGGCTGTGCGACGAGCAGGTCGAGCGCGGCGACATGCGCGGCGGCCAGGTCGGAGACATGGATATAGTCGCGCACGCCGGTGCCGTCGGGCGTGTCGAAATCGGTGCCGAACACGCCGACATGCCCGCGCTTGCCCGTCGCCGCCTCGACCGCGATCTTGATGAGGTGCGTGGCGCCCACCGTCGACTGGCCGCTGCGTCCGGCGGGGTCGGCGCCCGCCACGTTGAAATAGCGCAGCGCGCAGAAGTTCATCGGGTGCGCCGTGGCGACGTCCTTCAGCATCGCCTCGCTCATCAACTTCGACATGCCGTAGGGATTGATCGGCACCGTCGGATCGCCCTCCGCGACCGGCACCCTGGCCGGCGTGCCGTAGGTCGCCGCGGTCGAGGAGAAGATGAAATGAGCAACGCCCGTCACCACCGCGCTTTCGATCAATGCGCGAGTCGCCGCGGTATTGTTGCGGTAATATTTGAGCGGATCGACGACCGATTCCGGCACCACGACCGATCCGGCGAAATGCACGATCGCCTTGACGGCGTGATCGCGGATGATGTCGCGCACCCGGTCGTCCGCGACATCCGCCTCCACCAACGTGGCGCGGGGATCGACCGCCCAGGCGAACCCGGTGACCAGATTGTCGACGACCACCACGCGGTACTCCGCATCGAGCAGCGCCAGCACCGCATGGCTGCCGATATAGCCTGCCCCCCCCGTCACCATCACCGCGCCGTCGATCATGCGTTCATCCTACCCTTTGCGCGCGACCTAGCGGCTTCCTATCTGCAGGGAAAGTTCAGGAGACGATCGATGACCGACTATGCGACACTGGCGGGCGGCTGTTTCTGGTGCACGGAGGCGGTGTTCAGGGATGTGATCGGCGTCGAAAGCGTCGAGAGCGGATATATCGGCGGTCATGTCGACAATCCGACCTACAAGCAGGTATGCGGCGGCGATACCGGCCATGCGGAGGCGATCAGGATCGGTTTCGATCCAGCGCAACTGGACCTGGGCGATCTGCTCGACATCTTCCTTGCGACGCATGATGCGACGCAGCTGAACCGGCAGGGCAACGATGTCGGGACGCAGTATCGTTCGGCGATGTTTCCGGCGGACGAGGCGCAGGCGGCGGCAATGACCGCGGCGAAGGAACGTGCTCGGGTGCAGTCAGCCAAGCCGATCGTCACCACGATCGAGCCGATGGCCGAGTGGTTTCCGGCCGAGGGCTATCACCAGGATTATTGGGAAACGTCGGGCCGGTCGAATCCCTATTGCATGGCGGTGATCCCGCCCAAGCTGCAGAAACTGCGCAAGAGCTTCGCGGCGCGGTCGCGGGCGGTGGCGGCCTAACGGTGTGCGGCACGGCGCAGGCGATCGTTGATCGCCAAGCCGATGCCGTATTCGGGGATCGGCGCGACGGCGATGCGGGCGGCGGCCGCGGCGTCGGCGCGGTGGAGCACGGCGAAGAGGTTCGCGGCGGCTTCGGGCGGGGTGGTGCCGAGGCTTTCGTCGCCGGCAATCGCGCCGTAGCCGATCAGCCATTCGTCTGCTTCTGCGCTTGTTGCGTTCAGTCGCAGCGGTTTGCGGGGCGCATAGTGGCTCGCGAGCTGGCCCGGCGCGTTCACCCCCGAACCCCTCCCCGGCGAAGGCCGGGGCCCAATTGCCGGACCATCGTGATCTGCCGGTTGCGCCGTTATCAGGTCCTTGGCGACTGGGCCCCGGCCTTCGCCGGGGAGGGGGCAAGGGTCGGGGAACAGGAAGGCCAGCATCTCCGCCGTCACCGGCCCCGGTCGCAGGATCATCCGCCCGAGGACGATCGTGGACTCTACCCCCGCCGCGCATGCGCCGTCATCGACGATCAGCGGCACCGCGTCACCCAGGCTCGCGGCGACGTGCGCCGCAATGGTCGGGCTGATGCCATTGCTCGCATTGGCCGACGGTGCGGCGAGGGGACGCCCGCACGCAGCCAGCAGGTCGCGTACCGCTCGCCCCGCCGGCACGCGGATCGCGACCGTCTCCAGCCCCGCGGTCACGAGCGATGCGATCCCTGCTTCCGCGCGCAACGGCAGCACCAGCGTCAACGGCCCGGGCCAGAACGCCGCCGCCAGAACCCGCGCATCGTCGTCGAATACCGCGATCCGCTCGGCCGCGACCAGATCGAGCACATGCACGATCAGCGGGTTGAAGCTCGGTCGTCCCTTCGCCGTATAGATCGCCGCGACCGCTTCCGCATCCGTGGCGTCCGCCGCCAGGCCATAGACCGTCTCGGTCGGCACTGCGACGATTTCGCCCGCCAGGATCGATGCCGCGGCATCCTGGATCACCGCCGGGCCATATGGCCGGACCTGTGGGTTTGGACACGCCATCGTGCAGCGCTATAGCGCCCTGCATACCGAGCTATAAAGAGGATGCGCGCCATGGCCTTCACCCCCGCGACCGAAGAACAGCGTTTCCTGCTGCGCCATGTCGTCGACATCGAGCAACTGGCGGCGACCGAGCGGTTCGCGGCGGCGAGCGACGACGTGGTGGAAGCGGTGCTGGACGGCGTCGGGGCGTTCGCGGCGGGGGAATGGGCGCCGCTCAACCGGATCGGCGATACGGTCGGGGCGAAATGGACGCCCGACGGCGTCGTGATGCCCGACGGGTTCGCGGCGGCGTACAAGGATTATGTCGAGGGCGGCTGGGGCACGATCGGCGTGCCCGAGGAATTCGGTGGCCAGGGGCTGCCCTTCGCGATCCAGACGGCGGTGCTGGACACGCTCGGCTCGGCGAACATGGGCTTCGCGCTTTGTCCGACGCTGACCGTGGGTGCGATCGAGGCGCTGGCGCATCACGGTAGCCCCGAACAGCAGGCGCTGTACCTGCCCAGACTCGCGACCGGGGAATGGACGGGGACGATGAACCTGACCGAACCGCAGGCGGGCAGCGATGTCGGGGCGCTGCGTGCAACCGCGAAGCCGCTGGGCGACGGGAAATGGTCGATCAAGGGAACCAAGATCTACATCTCGTTCGGCGATCACGACATGGCGGCCAACATCGTCCATCTCGTGCTGGCACGGACCCCCGATGCGCCCGCGGGAACACGCGGTATCTCGTTGTTTCTGGTGCCGAAATACCGATTGACCGAAAATGGCGTGCCGGGCGACTTCAACGATGTCCGGGTGGTGTCGATCGAGCACAAGATGGGCCTGCACGCGTCACCGACCTGCGTGCTGAGCTTTGGCGATCACGACGATTGCATCGGGGAGCTGATCGGCGCCGAACATGGCGGGATACGCGCGATGTTCACGATGATGAACAATGCGCGGCTGAACGTCGGCCTGCAAGGCGTGCAGGTCGCGGAGGGCGCGACGCAGGGCGCGGTTGCCTATGCGCTGGACCGCGTGCAGTCGGCGCGTGCGGGGTCGCCCAACAAGGAGTCCGTGAAGATCGTCGAGCATCCCGACGTTCGCCGCATGCTGATGCGGATGAAGGCGCAGACGCAGGCGGCGCGCGCTTTGGTCTATTACGCCGCGGGGCAGGTCGACCGCGCCGGCCTGGGAGATGCCGTGGCGAAGGGGCGACTCGAACTCGTCACGCCGCTGGCCAAGGCGCACGGCACCGATCTGGGCAACGAGGTCGCGTCGATCGGCATCCAGATCCATGGCGGCATGGGCTATGTCGAGGAGACGGGTGCGGCGCAGTATTTCCGCGATGCGCGGATCACGCCGATCTACGAAGGCACCAATGGTATCCAGGCAGCGGATCTCGTCGGGCGCAAATTGTCGATGGAGAACGGTGCGGTCTTCGCCGCGCTGATCGCCGACATCCGCGCCGAGGCGAAGGACGTCGCGCTGCTGGCGTTGGTGGATGCATGCGAGGGCATCGGTCGACGGCTGGCGACCGCGGAGGCGGACGACAGGCTGGCGGCAAGCTATCCGTTCCTGACGATGCTGTCGGTCGCGACCTGCGGCTGGCTGATGGAGCGCCAGGCGCGGTTCGTCGACGACAGCGCGTTCGGGCGGATGAAGGCGGCGGCAGTGCGCTTCTATCTCGACCAGATCGTGCCCGAGGCGATGGGGCTGGTGGCCGCGGCGACCGCGAGCGCCGAGGTCCTGTACGCGGTGGAGCCGGAATTGTTCGCGGCGTGAGCTTCGCCCTCGATGCTTATCTGGCGCGCGTCGCGATGCCGGCGCGGCCGACGCTCGATTCGTTCGGGCTCCAGCGGTTGCAGCAGGCGCACCGGATGGCGATCCCGTTTGAAAGCCTCGACGTGCGCCTCGGCCGACCGATCGCGATCGACAGCGCCAGCGTATTCGCCAAATTGGTGACGGCGCGGCGCGGCGGCTATTGTTTCGAGCAGAACCGGCTGTTCCTCGATGCGCTGGCGGCGCTGGGCTTCGACGCCCGACCGCTGCTCGCGCGGGTCTGGCTGGGGCGCGACGACGTGCCGCCGCAGACGCATATTTTCACACTGGTCACGATCGACGGCACGGACTGGATCGCGGATGCGGGGTTCGGCGGCAGCTATGCGCCAGTGATGCCCCTGCTGGACGGTGCGGAGGCGGATGCGCCCGATGGCGCACGCTTCCGGCTGGCGCGCGACGAGGGCGATGGCTGGATGCTGTGGCGTGACGGTAATCCCGCAACGACCGATGGGCGCGAGACCGGGGCCGGGTATCGCCGGCAATACAGCTTCACGCTGGCGCCGGTGTTCGACGCGGACCTGATGCTGGCGAACCATTGGACGTCAACCGCAGCGGACAGCCGTTTCCGGCAGCACGCGATCGTCAGCATCGTCCTGCCGCATGGCTTCGCATCGCTGACCGACCGCGCGTATCGGCGGGTCGCGGGTGGGGATGTGAGCGAGGGCGAGATCGTCGACCCGCGGGTGTACCGGATGCGGCTTGGGTTGCTGTTCGGGATCGCGCTGACGGCGGAGGAGGTTGGGGCGTTGGGGGTGTTCGAGCCGCCGCTGATACCGTCACCGGGGTGACGAAATTAAAGGGCCGGTCAAATCGCGCGCCTAAACCCCCTCGCGCTCCAGCAGATCCGCCACATCCAGCCCCAGCAAATCGATATACCCCCTGATCCGCGGCCACTGCGTATCGACGAACGACGCGCGTTCCGCCACGCGCAGCGCCTCGACCGCGCCGGGCAGGACGAACATGCCGACGCCGCGACGGACCTCGACATAGCCGTCGTCCTGGAAGCTCTGATACGCCTTGGCGACCGTCAGCGGGTTCGCGCCATGTTCGGCAGCGAAGGCGCGCACCGAGGGGAGCTGGTCGCCGGCCGCATAGTCGCCGCGGAGTATCCCGGCCGCGATCGTGGCGCGCAGCCGGATATAGACCGGGCTGTCCTCGTTGCTGAGCGCTGTCATGCCGTCTTAATACAGCAATTGGGCGAAAGGTCGAGTCTCAACCCATCCAGCGACTGACCAGCCGTTCCATATCGGGCCGCGGCCGTTCGTCGAGCGGCCGTGAGGGGGTGCCGATAAAGACGAATCCGACGATCCGTTCGGGGTTCCGCCCGAACAGGTCGCGCACCGTATCGCTGAACGCCGCCCAGCCGGTCAGCCAGCCGCCCGCGAACCCCATCGCGTGCGCGGCGTGTAGCAGGTTCATGCACGCCGCGCCGGCGGACAGATCCTGCTCCCAGAGCGGGATATGGCTGTCGGGTTTGGGCGAGGCGAGGACGACGACCAAGGCGGGTGCCTGCCGCGCGAATTGGGCGACGGCCTCGATCTCTCCCGGCCCCGCGGCGGGACGCTCCGCGCGGAATGCGGCGATCAGCTTGTCCGCCAGCGTGGCGCGCCGGTCCATCGGCACGATGAGGAAGCGCCACGGCGCGAGTTTGCCGTGATCGGGCGTCCGCGCCGCGATCGCCAGCATCGCGTCCAGCTGCGCGTCGTCAGGTCCCGGATCGCCCAGGTCGCGCGGCTTCCCCGAGCGGCGGGTGGCGAGGAGCGAGAGCGGGGAGGTGGCGTCGTTCAGCATGGTGGGGGACTTAGGCGTCCGTCCGCGATATTTACAGGGCGCGCTTTGTCGTTAGGGTCGCGGCCGACCAGCGCCGCGATCGACGGCACCAAGTGTTTCAGGGAGTTGCCATTCATGGTCGATACGCCGACCGCCGACAGCCCGGCCGAGCCGGACATCAGTCACGTCGAAATGCTGTCGGAGCAGACCTGGCTGGGTCATCCCCGCCAGTTGTCGCGGCTGTTCACGATCGAGATGTGGGAGCGGTTCGGCTTCTACGGCATGCGCGCGGTGCTGGTCATTTACCTCACCAAGCATTTCCTGATGGCGGATCATGAAGCGAACGGGATCGTCGGCGGCTATCTCAGCCTCGTCTATCTGACGCCGGTCGTCGGCGGGTTGCTCGCGGACCGGTATCTGGGTTCCAAGCGGGCGGTGAAGTTCGGCGCGCTGGTGATGGCGGCCGGGTATCTGATGCTGTGTTTCGGCGGGCCGCAGGGTGCGCCCTATGCGACAATCGACGGGACGCGCTACGTCGTGTCGCAGGCGGCTGCGGAGACCGTCATGGGTACCAGCGCCGCGCCGCAGACGATCGCCCTGAACGGGCAGACGCTGACGATCCACGGCCTGCCCGATGGATCGGTGCAGCTGCTGACCCCCGCCGGATCGGTGTCGCGGACGGTGGCGACGACGTCTTTCTCCGCGGGTGCGGATCGTCCGCCCTTCTATACCGGGTTGCTTCTGTTCGCGCTGAGTTTCATCGTGATCGGTAACGGCTTCTTCAAACCCAATATCTCGACCATCGTCGGCGCGCTGTACGCCAAGGGCGACCGACGTCGCGATGCGGGGTTCACGATCTTCTATGCGGGGATCAATATCGGCTCGGTGCTCGGACAGATCTTCTGTCCTCTTCTCGTCAACCTGTTCGGCTGGTGGGCGGGGTTCCTGATCGTGTCGGCGGTGCTGCTGGTCGGGTGGGCGACCGCGCAGTTCGACGGCGGGCGGCTCGACGGCTATGGCGAACCGCCGGTGCAGACCGGACGCGATCGCGCGCCGCTGATCTACCTGCTGTCGCTCGCGTCGGTCGCGATCTTCTGGCTGGTCTTCCACAACGTCATGACCGCACCCGCTGCGGCGGCGGGCAGCGGATTCGCCGGCTACGTCGCGGCGACGCCGTTCCTCGGGAAAGTGCTCTTCGTCGTCTTCCTCGCGGCGGTCATCGGCATTCCGATCTGGGCGGCGAGAGTCGGCGACAAGGTCGAATTTCAGATGATGGTCGCGGCGATCATCCTCGTCGTCTTCAACGTCACCTTCTGGACCTTGTTCGAACAGGCGGCGTCGTCGCTGACGCTGTTCGCGGACCGTAATACGACGCTGTCGATCTTCGGCTTCACGATGTCGGCGGCGGCGACCCAGCAGTTCAACCCGATCTTCGTGGTCGCCTTCGCACCGGTGCTGAGCTGGTGCTGGATCAGCCTGGCGAAGCGGGGACTGGAGCCGTCGATCCAGGTGAAGTTCGGGATCGCGCTGTTGCTGGTCGGGCTCGGCTTCGTGGTGCTGGCGTATAGCGGGTCGACCGCGAACGAGGCGTTCCGCGTATCGCTATGGTGGCTGGTACTTACCTATTTCCTGCACTCGATCGCCGAATTGTGCATCTCGCCGGTCGGGCTGTCGATGATCACCAAGCTATCGATCGCGCGGATCGTCGGCATGATGATGGGAGTATGGTTCCTGTCGATGTCGGTCGGTGAGTATCTGGCGGGCGCGGCGGCACAGGGTGCTTCGGTGCAGACGGTCGGAGGGCAGGTCACCAACCCCGAACTCGCGCTCCATACCTATCTGCACTCATTTATGACGGGCGGCGAGCTGACGATCGGGGCGGGGGTGCTGCTGCTGGCGATCTCGCCGTTGCTCCGCCGGCTGATGCACGGGGTCGATTGAGGGATCGGCCTTCGCCGGGGAACAGACAGTTACAGCCGCGTCATCGCCATCGCGCGCTCGCCGTAGCGCGGGCCAGCGGTCTTTCCCTTCGAGGCGCGGTCCAGTTCGGCCAGGTCGTCCGCCGACAGCGCGACATCGACCGCCTTCATGCTGTCCTCCAGCGTGACGCGGCGTTTCGATCCGGGGATCGGCACGATGTCGGGCCCTTGCGCCAGCAGCCAGGCGAGCGCGATCTGCGCCGGGCTGACGCC
>NZ_CAXTII010000048.1:0-20924 GCF_964244235.1 uncultured Sphingomonas sp. | reverse complement strand
GACGGGTTCATCATCTTGAACTTGGACTTGTTCTCCGACCCGCCGCCCTTCGCGGCGACGTCGATCGACACCGTGTTGCCCGGCACCATCTCGACGTTCAGGACGCTCGGAGTGTTGTCCCTGGTATTGCGGCGGGTGAAGGCGGGATCGGCGAGAATCGAGGCGCGCAGCTTGTTCTCAGGATTGAGATAGGCGCGCCGCACGCCCTCGTCGACAACCTGCTGCAACGAGCGGCCGGTCGTGTCGAGCCGGCAGTCCATGCCCCATCTGACGAAGACGGTAACGATCCCGGTGTCCTGGCAGATCGGCCGGTGCCCCTCCGCGCACATCCGGCTGTTGGTCAGGATCTGCGCGATCGCGTCCTTCGCCGCCGGACCCCGTTCGGCCTCGTACGCCGTGCCCAGCGCGCGGATATAATCCATCGGGTGATAGTAGCTGATGAATTGCAGCGCGTCGGCGACGCTTTCGATCAGGTCGGTTTCGCGGATGATGACGGTCATGCGGGCGTGCATAGCCGCTCGCATCGACGCGGCAAAGTGCGCGGCGTCGATACGCTTTCGAAACGCATCGTGCGCTATCCATTCCCGGCATGTCCGGTAACCCTCCCCCCAGCGAACCGTTCGCGCGCCGTATCGCCGCGACGCTGCGCGTGCTCGGGCTGCACGAGGACGGGCGCGACGCCGCGGTCGAGATGCATCTGATGAAGTTCCGGCGTGTCGCGGTCATATGGCCGGTGTCGCTTTGCGCGGTCATCGGTGGCGCGGCGGTCGCGGTAACCGCGGCGCTCGTCGAACAATCCGCCGTCATCGATATTGCTGCCCTGGCGGGAACCGTGCTGGCGGTGTCGGGCGCGATCTTGTGGCTGCTGCGCGGGCCGCGAACGACCGAGCATGTCGTGCACCGGCGGATGCGCGCGCTGGTCGTCGCCACCGCGGTGCTTGGCGGGACGTTGCTGGGGCTCGCCTGGACGGTCTGCCAGTTGCCCGGCAGCGATTGGGAACAGGCGGGGGTCGCCGCGGCGGCGGGTGCGCTGGTCGCGGTCGCGGTCGCGGTGGTGCCGGTACGGGCCGGGACGCTCGGTCTCGGTGCCGGGCTGATCGTCGCACTGGCGGTGAAGTCGCCCGGCATGACGCTGCCGCTGACCGCGCTGCCGTTCTTCGCATGTATCGCGGTCGGGCTGCTGCGGCTTGGCCGGATCGACGTGCGTCAGGCGCTGGAACGTGCGGCGGAGGCCAGCGAGGGCCGGTTCGCCGCCAAGATGGTCGCCGAGTTCGAAGGCCAGGGGACCGGCTGGTTCTGGGAGACCGATCGCCACGGCCGGGTCACCTATCTGTCCCCGCAGGTCGCCGCCGAGATGTCCGCCCCGGGCGCGAACGCCGCGGGTGGCGTCGGCGGCACCCCGGCGCTGTTGACCGACCTGTTCCGCATGGACAGCACGACGCCGGGCACCGAGCGGACGCTTGCTTTCCATCTGTCGTCGCGGACCAGCTTCTCGGACTATTCGGTCTGCGCCGCACGCACTGGTATGGATGGGTCGGAAAGCGGGCGCTGGTGGTCGATGTCGGGGCGGCCCGTCGTCGACGATCTCGGCCGGTTCCAGGGGTTCATCGGATCGGGGACCGACCTGACCGAAAAGCGCAAGTCGGAAGCCGAGATCACCCGGCTCGCACTGTTCGACGGGCTGACCGGGCTCGCCAACCGCCAGCGCATGCATCTGTCGCTCGACAAGACGCTCAACCAGAAGGCCGGGCCATATCGTGCCACCGCGCTGTTCCTGATGGACCTCGACCGGTTCAAGGCGGTCAACGACACGCTCGGCCATCCCGCCGGTGACGCGCTGCTGAAGCAGGTTGCACAGCGGCTGCAGCGCGGGGTCGGCGACCAGGGGCTGGTCGGCCGGCTCGGCGGCGACGAATTCCAGGTCGTGCTGCCGGGCATGGACGCGCGCGAGCCGCTGTCGGACCTGGCGCGCGAGCTGATCGCATCGCTGTCGCAACCCTATTTCATCGCCGGGACGTCGGTCACCATCGGCTGTTCGGTCGGCATCGCGATCGCGCCCGAACATGGCGAGGATTCGGAGACGCTCACCCGCAACGCCGACCTGGCGTTATATGCGGCCAAGGCGGACGGCCGCGGCGTCCACCGCTTCTATTCGGACGAGATGCTGGCGGGTGCGCAGAGCCGCGCGCTGCTGGAGGACGATCTGCGCCATGCGCTCGCCACCGGTGCCTTCCACCTCGCCTACCAGCCCGTGGTCGCGACGAAGGACGTGCGGATCGTCGGTTACGAGGCATTGCTCCGCTGGGACCACCCGATCCGCGGATCGGTATCGCCCGCGATGTTCGTGCCGGTGGCGGAGGAATGCGGGCTGATCGAACAGATCGGCGAATGGGTGCTGCGGACCGCCTGCCACGCCGCCGCGCGCTGGCCACGCGATGTGCGGGTCGCGGTCAACGTCTCGCCGATCCAGTTCGCCAACCCCAAATTGCCGGCGATCGTGGCCAGCGCGCTGGCGGCGTCGGGGATCGCGGCGGCACGGCTGGAGCTTGAGATCACCGAAGGCGTGTTCCTCGACGAAAGCGCGTCGTCCGAACGCATGTTCCGCGCGCTGAAAGGGCTCGGCGTCCGGCTCGCGCTCGACGATTTCGGAACGGGCTATTCCTCGCTCGGCTATCTTCGTTCGGCACCCTTCGACAAGATCAAGATCGACCAGTCGTTCGTGCGCGGCGCGGTGATGCCGGGCAATCGCAACGCCGCCATCATCAAGGCGATCGTGACGCTGGCGGATACGCTGGGCATGGAGACGACCGCGGAAGGGGTGGAGATCCAGGACGAGATCGAACTGGTCCGCGAACTGGGATGCAGCCACATCCAGGGTTATGTCTATGGCCGCGGCATGCCCGCGGCGGCGGTCGAGGAGCAGCTTGCGGGTGGTGGCCTCGCCACCCCGATCGGCCACAAGGTCAGCCGTGCACCGCGGACCAAGATGCTGCGGTCCGCGCGAATGGCGATCGGGCAGGTAGTGGGCGACGTCAGGATCCGCGACATCTCGCCGGGCGGCGCGATGATCGACGGGATCGAGATCGACGGCGAACCCGGCGGGATCGACGTGCTGATCGAACTGCTGGAGGATCAGATGTTCGCCGCGCGTATCCGCTGGGCCAGGGACGGCAAGGCCGGGATCGAATTCGCGGAAAGCTTCGCGCTGGACCGGCTGAACGCGGTGGACCGGGCGGTACGGCGGGCGGGGTAGGGGTTCGAAATACCCACGTTCGTCACCCCGGCCTTGCGCCGGGGTCCATCGTGCCGCGAGCACCGTCCTTCATTTTCGGAGGTCGGCAAAAGTCGCTAGATGGACCCCGGCGCGAAGCCGGGGTGACGTAGGTCAGAAAAACAATTTCCGCACCGTCAGCTTCACCGTCCGGCCAAGCGGGTCGAGATAGTCGGGCTGGTAGCTGACCGGTGTCGCGCCGGTCCCGTCGGTCACGCGCTGGCGGCTGTCGAACAGATTGTCCGCGGACAGCACGATTCGCATCCCGCGCAGCCAGGGATGCGCCTTCAGCAGATCGAGTCGCTGGCCCAGATCGGCGAACAGCCGGAGGTTCGCGGTGGCGAGCCCGCCGAAGTTCAGCGTTCCGGTCGTCGCCCCGGTCGTGTCGCCGCCGACTTGCGTGCCGCTCGCGTAATTGGCGGACAGCCGCACGCCGAGCCCGTTGTTGTTGTACCCCGCCTGCGCTTCGACGAGGTGACGCGACTGTCCGCCGCTCGAGCCGATCGCATCGCCGTTCAGCAGGTCGAGCTTCGGCAGGCCGTTCCGGATCAGGACCGAATCGGTGAAATACCAGCTATGGTACAAGGCGAACTGCAGCCGCCCGCCGGCCTGGCCACCGCGACCGCCGAAGCCACCGCCACCACCACCGCCGCCACCGCCACGGAACCCGCCGCCGCCGGGCCCGCCACCGCCGGCCGCGCCGCCGCCCGGTCCGCCGGCACCCGGCGCGCCTTGGCCGCCACCCGGCGATGTACCGTCACCGCCGGGTCTGCCGCCGCCCGGTGCGCCGCCGCCCGGTCGTCCGGGGAAATTCAGACCGGCAAGGGGGTTGGGACCGGTGCCGTTGCGAAACGCCTCGAACTCCTTCTGGATCTTGGACTTCAGCGCGATCGACCAGTTGACGCCGGTCCGCAGCTGCGAACTTTCGGTACGCGCGAAATTGACCGGGCGCGTGTCGATCCGCAGCAGCGTGCCGTCCGCCCCGCGCGTGAACCGGTCGGGAAACGCCCCCTCGATCGCGGCGGTGGCGGCGGGGAAGGACGCGATGGCGTTGTCGGTGTGCGCCCGGTTGTAGTCCGCGGTGAAGGTCACGTCCTTTGCCTTCCACGGCTTGATCGTGAGGCCGAGCTTCATGACGTGGCGATTGTCCGCGATCAGCGCCGGGTTGCCGCCGCTGGTCGTCGTCACGGTCGCGGTCGTGCCGTTCACATAATCGAACACCCGCTGATTGGGCGTGGTGACGAGCGGATTGCCGAGTTGCTGCGCGGTCGGCGCGTCGCCTTGATCGGTGATCGACACGAGGACCCGGATCGCATCGATCGGCGACCAGTTCGCGCCGTATCCCACCGTGGTCAGCGTGCCGAAATCCGACAGATGATCGACCGCGACGTTCAAATTCGCCGACAAGGTGCCGATCCACGGCAGCACGTCCTTCGACCGGCTGGTCAGCGGCACGTCGATATTCACCTGGCCGTTGACGATGTCGCGCGTGATGTCGCTGCTCTGCGCCAGCCCGGTCTGGCTTCGGTAGGAATTGCCGCTGAAATCGCTGGCCGACGCGCCGACGCGGATGCTCGTCGAGACCGACCCGGCGGGCAGCGCGAACAGGCTGCCGTTGACGAGCACGTCCGCGCCGCCGCTGTTCGACGTCGAGAAGGCGCGGTTGCCGGGCAGCGCGCCCAGGCCCGGCAACGCGCCGGTGCGCGGGTTGGCGGTCGGGTCGGGCGCGTTCAGCTGCGTCTGATAGGCGGTCGGGTCGAGCCCGGTGTCGGTGAAGGTCTTCGAATCAGTTCGATCATACGTCCCCGTCAGCGACCAGCGCCATTGCCCGATATCGCCGTTGAACGTGCTGCCCAGATGTGACGTGATCGCCGAGGATCGCTGCGCCAGCGGCAGATAGCCGGTGGCGGTGCGCGTGACGGTGTCGGCCGCGCCGTCGGTCGAGAACGGGCTGTTCGCCGGCACCGTCAGTGCCACCGTCGGCAGCCCGAAGGTGCCGACGCTGTCGGTCGATTCGATCCGCCCGTTGAAGCTTGCAGCCACCGCATTGCCGAACAGGTTGCGCGCGTAGACCGCGTTGGCGGTGAAGTCGGTGCTGCGCGGTTGCAGCGTGCGGTACGGGCGCTGGTCGGTGCCGTCGACCGTTGCGACGGCACCGCTGCCGTTCGCGCCGCCGCCCCCTGCACCGCCGGCCGTCGCCGGCAGGATGTCGCGCTGCGCCTCGGTCAGCGCGGCGGTCTGCTGATAGTTCAGATGCAGGTCGAAGCGGCGTTCGCGCTGGATGTTGAGCAGGTCCACCTGCCCCTGCGGGCTGTTGCCGCCGCCCTCCGTGGCTTGTTTGTCGTCAGCTTCCAGCGTGGTCGCGCGGAAGCGGCGGCGGAGAACGATGTTCACGACCTTCTGGTCCGCGCGGTAGCCATATTTCAGCGCGACTTCTTCGGGCAGGATGTCGACTCGCTGGATCGCCTCGGTCGGCAGGTCGCGGATCTCGGAGAAACCCGAGATGCGCCGCCCGTTCAGCAGCACGACGGGCGCGCCGCCCTGGCCTCGGCCGCTGGTCGTCTGTGGTGCCAGTTCGTTCAGCAGGTCGGCGACCGTGCTGACGCCGTAGGAGCGGATGTCCGCTGGGCTCAATTGCTGGTCGGGCTTGATGTCCCCGATCACCGCGCCGGGCTGCGTGCGGCGTCCGTTGACGACGATGTCGGGGCCGTCGGCCTCGTCGTCGCCGGGGGCGGCTCCGCGTGCAGGGGGTATGGGGGCAGTCTGCGTCGGCGCGGTCTGTGCAGGCGCGGTCTGGGCGACCGCCGCCATCGGCAGCACGCTCGCCGCCGTCATCAAACCACAAATTCGTATGCGCATGCTCGTTCCCGTCCCGCGATCGGGCCAGCGCCTAGTAGGCAATTGTCGCAGGATTGTGCCGATGTCGCGCGGCGCGACTATTCCGCCGCCAGCGCCTGTTCGCGTTCCCGCGCCTGACGCATCCACATCTCGGCATAGAGCCCGCCGCGCCGGAGCAGGCCGGCATGCGTTCCCGATTCGGCGATCCGGCCCCCCTCCAGCACGACGATCTGGTCGGCATGGACGATCGTCGACAACCGGTGCGCGATGACGATCGTGGTGCGCCCGCGCTCGACCTGTTCCAGCGTCTCCATGATCTCGGACTCGGTGCGGCTGTCGAGCGCGGAGGTTGCCTCGTCCAGGATCATGATCGGCGGATTCTTCAGCAGCGTCCGCGCGATCGCCACACGCTGCTTCTCGCCGCCCGAAAGTTTCAGCCCGCGTTCGCCGACGCGGGTGGCATAGCCGTCCGCCTGGCGCCCGATGAACCCCGCGATCGCCGCGCCCTGTGCCGCGCCCGCGATCTCTGCTTCGGTCGCACCGTCGCGGCCATAGGCGATGTTGTAGCCGATCGTGTCGTTGAACAGCACGGTGTCCTGCGGCACGATGCCGATCGCGGCGCGAAGCGACGTCTGGGTGACCTGCGCGATGTCCTGTCCATCGATCGTGATCCGCCCGCCCGTCAGGTCGTAGAAGCGGTACATCAGCCGCGCGAGCGTCGACTTGCCGGCGCCCGACGTGCCGGCGATCGCCAGCGTGGTGCCGGCGGGGATGTCGAGATCGATCCCCTTCAGGATCAGCCGGCCGGGATCATAGGCGAAGCGGACATCCTCGAACCGGACATGCCCGCTGCCGACGACCAGCGCCTGCGCGCCTGGCGCATCGACGATCTCGGCGGGCGCGTCGACGAGATCGAACATCGCCGCCATGTCGATCACCCCCTGGCGAATGGTGCGATAGACCATGCCGAGCAGGTCGAGCGGGCGGAACAACTGGCTGAGCAGCGTCGAGATGAACACCACGTCGCCCGGCGTGAAGCGCGCCTGCCCCCAGCCGCGCGCGACGAACACCATCCCGCCCGCCATCATCGCGTTGGTGATGAACGCCTGCCCGATGTTGAGCCACGCGAGCGAGGTCTCGTTCTTCACCGCCGCCGCCGCGTATAGCGACACTGCGCGCTCGTAGCGGCGCGCCTCGCGGTCCTCGGCGTTGAAGTATTTCACTGTCTCGAAATTCAGCAGCGAATCGACCGCATGCGCGACCGCGCCGGTGTCGAGGTCGTTCATCCGCGCACGCAGCGCATTGCGCCAGTCGGTCACCCAGCGCGTGAACCAGATATACGCGGCTACCATCACGACCGTCGCCGCGACCAGCGGCCAGCCGAAGCTGCCGCGGAAGATGTTGAGCACCAGCAGCAGTTCCAGCACCGTCGGCGCGATGTTGAACAGCATGAAATACAGCATCGTATCGATGCTCTTCGTGCCGCGCTCGACCACCTTGGTCACCGCACCCGTGCGCCGTTCGAGATGGAACCGCAGCGACAATTCGTGCAGGTGCCGGAAGACGCTGCTTGCCAGCCGCCGCGTCGCATCCTGCCCGACGCGTTCGAACACCGCATTGCGCAGATTGTCGAACAGCGTCGTCGCGAACCGCGCGCCCGCGTACCCCGCGACCAGCGCCATCACCATCCACACCGCGGACCGGTCGCCATGCGCCATCCGGTCGACCGCATATTTCAGCGCATAGGCGACGACATAGACCTGGATGATCTTCGACGCCGCCACCAGCAGCATCGCGACGACGATCCGCGCCTTCAGCCCCGTCTCTCCCGCCGGCCACAGATAGGGCAGGAAGCGCCGAAGCGTCGGGAGCATCGGCCGCTCGCTGCTCGTGGGGGTATAGATATCGGGAGGCATCGTCGGTCCGCATGTAGGCGCACGACGATCCGCCCGAAACCCGCGACGGGAACTTAATCCAGACCGTGTCGCTTTAACTTTCAGACGTGGGAGGCGATGATGGAACCCCTGTTTTTCGTGATGGCGATCCTGGGATGCGGCGACGGCCAGGCCGCGTGCCAGCAGGCGCGGATCGTTCCCGCCAGATACGAGACGATGGCCCAGTGCCGCGCCGCGCTCCCCGACCAGATCGCACGGAATACCGACCTGTCCTATCCGGTGATCGCCGCGGATTGCCGGCAGGGCGGGCAGCGGATGGCAAGCGGCGCGAAGGCTTCGCCGCGGGGGTGAGCCATCTTTCCACATTCGACGTCGCTTTGACGCCCGACCCACATGCTCCGTCACCCCGGGCTCGTCCCGGGGTCCATCGTGCCGCAAGATCATCGGTCGAAGAATGCGCGGCACGATGGATGCCGGGACGAACCCGGCATGACGGTTGAGCTCAACCCTCGGGCCGCCGCCACAACCCCGCATCGCGCGGCGCATCCGGATACAACCGCGCGCGCGCCATCGCCGCCCGCCCCGCGCGCAAAATGAACCCCAATTTCTGCACTCCCGACGTCGTCACCCGCCGGTCCCACGCGTGCTCGCCCCGCGCGGCCACCGTCCGCCCGATCGCGCCGTAGATCGCCGCCGCCGCCAGCACCGCCCAGGCCGACCGGAACGACAGCGACGGCGTGCCCTGCCGCGCGCTCGCCTCGAACCCCGCGGCGCGGTCCGCCAGCCGCTTGCCCAGCACCGCCAGCCGCTGGCGATAGGGCGGCTTCATGTGTTCGCCCGGCGGGATATCCATCTCGACCAGCCAGTCGACCGGCAAGTAGCAGCGCCCCGCCCGGTCGTCCTCCCCCACGTCGCGCGCGATATTGGCGAGCTGGAACGCCATCCCCAGATCGCACGCGCGGTCGAGCGTCGCAACGTCGTCGGGCGACACCCCCATTGCGACCGCCATCATGCACCCGACGACGCCGGCGACATGATAGCAATATTTGTACAGATCGTCCTCGGTCCGCGGCCGCCACCCTTCGGCATCCAGCGCGAACCCGGCGATCAGGTCGCGCGGCCAGGCGTGCGGCAGGCGTGTCTCCGCAGCGAACACCCGAAGCGCGTCGAATGCGGGATCGCCGACGATGTCGCCCGCCAGCGCGGCATCGGTCTTCGCCGACATTTCCGCCAGCCGCGCCGTCGGATCCTCGACCGCGTGCATGGCATGGCCATGCTCCTGGCCGTCCGCGATATCGTCGCACGCGCGGCACCAGGCATAGAGCAGCCACGCCCGCTCGCGCACCGCCGGCGCGAACAACAGGCTGGCCGCGGAAAAACTCTTCGATCCCCGCGCGATCGATGCGCGTGCAGCCGTGACGATCGCGTCGCGGGTGGGGAGGGCGTCGCTCAAAGATCCGCCGTCTTCATCCGGACGATCGGCTGCGTCGGCACATGCGCCACCATCCGCGCGAGCAGGTCGTCGAGCGTATCGGCGACGATCAGCAGGTCGTGGTGCTGCGCGCGCAGGAAACCGACCGCGCCCATCTTTTCCCAGAACGCGATCAGCGTGTCGTAATAGCCCGCGACGTTCAGCAGCCCGACGGGCTTGGCATGATAGCCCAGCTGCGCCCAGCTCAGCGCCTCCCACAATTCGTCCATCGTGCCGGTGCCGCCCGGGATCGTCACGAAGCCGTCCGACAGGTCGGCGAACGCGCGCTTGCGTTCGTGCATCCCATCCACGGTGCGAAGCTCGGTCAGCCCGCGGTGCGCGACCTCGGCATCGACCAGCGCCTGGGGGATGACCCCGATCACCTCGCCCCCCGCCGCGAGCGCCGCATCCGCCACCGCCCCCATCAGCCCGAGCCGGCCGCCGCCATAGACAACCCCGATCCCCCGCGCGGCCAAGCCGCTACCGACGCTGCGCGCGCAGTCCATGTAGACTGGGTCGGCAGGGGTGGCGGAGCCGCAATAGATCGCGAGGCGCTTCACTTAAATCCTCCCCGTTTACGGGGAGGGGGACCAGCGAAGCTGGTGGAGGGGGCTCTCCACACGCGAACCGCTCGCCGCGGCCCGCCCCCTCCACCACCAGCTGCGCTGGCGGTCCCCCTCCCCGTCCCGGGGAGGACCGAGAAGCCGTTCAACGCTCCCCCTCCAGCATCAGCGCCGCGGTCGCCTTCGCGCTGCCAACGACCCCCGGTATTCCCGCCCCCGGGTGCGTGCCCGCGCCTACGAAATACAGGTTCGGGATCGCGTCGTCGCGGTTGTGGACGCGGAACCAGGCGCTTTGCGTCAGGACCGGCTCCAGCGAGAAGGCGCTGCCGAGATGCGCGTTCAGGTCCTGCGCGAAGTCCTTGGGCGCGTAGCTGAACTTGGTCACGATCCGGTCGTGGATGTCGGGGATCAGCCGCCGCCCGACCTCGTCGAGGATCCGCTTCTCCAGGATCGGCCCGACCTCGTCCCAGTCGATCGGGAACTTGCCCATGTGCGGCACCGGGGCCAGCACGTAGAAGGTGCTCATCCCTTCGGGCGCGAGGCCGGGATCGGTGACGGTCGGATGGTGGAGGTAGAGCGAGAAATCCTCCGCCAGCACGCCGTGGTCGTAGATGTCGGCGAGCAGGCCTTTGTAGCGCGGGCCGAACAGGATCATGTGGTGCGGGATGCCCGGCCAAGTGCCTTGCACGCCGAAATGCACGACGAACAGCGACGGGCTGTAGCTCTTGCGCTCCAGCTTCGCCTTCGTCCGCTGTGCGCTGCGCGACGTCTTCAGCAGGTCGCGGTAGGTGTGCATGATGTCCGCATTCGCCGCGATCGCGTCCGCCTCGCCGTGCCAGCCGCTCGCGGTGGTGACCCCGGTCGCGCGGTCGCCCAGCGTTTCGATCGACACCACCGGATCGCCGAGCCGCAGCACGCCGCCCAGCCGCTCGAAATGCGCGACCATCCCGGCGATCAGCCGGTTGGTGCCTCCTCGCGCGAACCACACCCCGCCATCGCGTTCCAGCTTGTGGATCAGCGCGTAGATCGCGCTCGTCGTCATCGGGTTGCCGCCGACGAGCAGCGTGTGGAAGCTCAGCGCCTCGCGCAGTTTCTCCGACTTCACGAAGCTGGAGACCATCGAATAGACCGATCGCCACGCCTGGTATTTCATCAGCGCGGGCGCGGCCTTGATCATCGACGCGAAGTCGAGGAACGCGACATGGCCGAGCTTCTCATAGCCCTCCTCGAACACGCCCGCCGAATATTCGAGGAACTTCTGGTATCCCGCCCAGTCGTCGGGATGCAGCTTCTCGATCTCGCGGCGCAGGATCGTGTCGTCGTTGGTGTAATCGAAATTGGTGCCGTCCGCCCAGTTCAGCCGGTAGAAAGGCGTGACCGGTTCCAGCGTCACGTCGTCCGCCATGTCGCGGCCCGACAGCGCCCATAATTCCTCGAGGCATGCCGGATCGGTGATGACGGTGGGTCCGGCATCGAAGGTGAAGCCGTCCCGTTCCCAATAATAAGCCCGCCCGCCGGGCTTGTCGCGGCTTTCGACGATGGTCGTCGCCAGCCCTGCGGATTGCAGCCGGATCGCGAGCGCGAGCCCGCCGAAGCCGCTGCCGATGACGATCGCCGATCTTGGCGGCGCGAAACGCGAGGTCATGCCATGATCGCCCGCACCGCGCGTGCGATCGGTACCGGCGGCCGCCCGGTCAGGATCCGCGCCTTGTCCATCATCGTCGATCGTCCTGCATAGAAACGTCCTATAAGACCGGGCGCGAGCCGGTAGAAGCGTTCGAGGATCCGGTAGCGCTCCTCGGGCTCGGCGGCCTTGAACAGCATCGCGTCAAGCATCCGGTAGAAGCCGCGCTCCCGCCAGCGCGCGCGCGCATGGCCGTAGGTCGCGTCGTGCAGCGCCGCGCCCGAGAAATCGGTGCGCGCCGCCAGCCGGTTGGCGAGCCGGATCGCATCGGGCAGCGAATAGCCCGTGGTCGGATGGAACAGCCCGGCGCGCATGCCTGCTTTGGCGATGTGCGCGCCGCCCGACCGCCAATAGGCGTCGAAATCGCCGCCGATCGCGACCGGCAGCACGCCCTGTTCGGTCCGGCCCGCCTCGACGACATCCCAGCCGCGGGCGGCGGCATAGGCGGCGATCCGGTCGGTCAGGACGGCGGCGTCGAGATCGGGGGTGCCGCTGTAATAGGTGTCCTCGACGAACATCCGGTCGGCAGCGAAGGGCAGGCAATAGACGAAGCGATAGCCGTCGATCTGTTCGACCGTCGCGTCCATCACCAGCGGGTTGGACGCATCGTGCGGGGCCGCAAGCGTCAGTTCGCGCCCGACGAATTTCTGCCAGCCAAGCTCGAGCAGCGACAGATCGCCCGGCCCGCGCGCGTCGATGACGCCGCCCGCCTTCATCCGGTTGCCGTCCGCCATCACGACCGCGGTCGCCGATGCGCCGATCACCTTGCGGCGGAGCATCAGTTCGCCCGGCAGCAGCGCGCGCGACACCGCGCGGTGCAGGGCGGCGCTCTCGATCGAATAATAGGCCGCGCCGATCGTTCGGCCGTGATGCGGAAAGGCGACGTCATAGGCCGGCCAGGAATGCGTGACGAGCGGCGCGACCAGCGGGCGATCACGTTTGGCCACATCGCTGCCGAAGAACGACCAGAGATGATTGCCCCCGACGACGTCCCCCGCATCGATCAGCCGCAGATCGAGCCCCGGATGCGCGGCCTTCAGTGCAAGCGCGATCAGCCCGCCGGCCAGCCCGGCACCGACGATCGCCACATCGCAATTGACTGTTGAGGCCATGTCGCACCCTACCGCGTCCATCCGCCGCGCGACACCCACGATCGGTCGCGGCGGCAACCTGTCTTGTCGGGGGGGGGGACTCTTCAATCACCCTCATTCCGTTCCCCGGCGAACCGTGGACCGATGGGAATGGAACCCGCGACCGACCACCGCTACACCGCGACTATGATCGCCCCGACCCTGATCACCCCCCGCCTCACGCTGACGGGCCATACCGGGGACGACCTCGACGACCTCGCCGCGATGTGGGCCGATCCCGGCGTCTACGGCATGATCGGCGGGAAGCCGCAGAGCCGCGAAGAGGTATGGATACGATTGTTGCGATCGGTCGGGCAATGGACGCTGTTCGGCTATGGCAACTGGGTGCTGCGCGACACCGCGACGGGGCGTTTCATCGGCAGCGCCGGGCTGCTGGAGGCGCGGCGGGCGATCGATCCGCCGATCGACGCACCCGAAACGGGCTGGGCGCTGGCGGCGCACGCGCATGGGCAGGGCTATGCGAAGGAAGCGCTGGACGCGGTGCTGGCATGGAGCGACGCGCAACGAGTCCCACGGACGATGTGCATCATCGATCCGGACAACAGCGCCTCCATCCGGCTGGCGGCCAAGATCGGCTACCGCGCGATCGGGCGGGCGACCTATCATGATCGCCCGGTCGATCTGTACGAACGCATGGCGGGCGCGGGCGCGAACGGGTAAGGGGGCAGGGTGATCCTCGCGCTCCTCCTGTCCGCCGCCGCGATGACGCTGATCGTCGGGGTGCGGTATATGATCGTATCGGGCGCGTTCGCCGCGGTAACGCGCGCGCGCCATCCCGGGCTGTATGCGGGGCTCGACCCGCAGATGCGCCGCGAGATCGGCTGGAGTCTCGCCTCCGCGGCGATCTACGGCGTGCCCGCGGGGATCCTCGCCTGGGCGTGGCAGCATCGTGGCTGGACCCGGGTCTATACCGACTGGCACGCGATGCCGCCCTGGTATCTGCCGCTGTCGGTGTTCGTCTATATCGCGCTGCATGACGCCTGGTTCTACTGGACGCATCGCTGGATGCACCGGCCCGGGCCGTTCAAGCTGGCGCATGCGGTCCATCATGCCAGCCGACCGCCGACCGCCTGGGCGGCGATGGCGTTCCATCCCATCGAGGCGCTGACCGGTGCGGTCGCGATCCCGCTACTGGTATTGTCCGTGCCGATCCACGTCGCGATGCTCGGCGTCGTGCTGACGATCATGAGCGTCATGGGGGTCACGAACCATATGGGGTGGGAAGTCTTTCCGCGAGTCCTGTGGCGCGGGCGGATCGGCGACTGGATCATCACCGCCAGCCATCACCAGCGCCATCACGAGCGTTACGACGCCAATTACGGGCTGTACTTCCGCTGGTGGGACCGGTGGTGCGGCACCGACCGGGGGATCGGGGATTTCGCGCGCGACCACGCCCGTGCCGCCCGCCGCCGGGCGCCCGCGCCCGCCGAGTGATCGCCCCGGCGTGATGCCCGAATACAACACCGGTGCGGGCTTCGCGGGGACACAGGCCGGATGAGGGACCGATCCGCGGGACAGGGCGTTACGCGCTCGCAATCAATTTTTCCGTGGAGCCTGCTCGTGCGCCGATCGACCCTTATGACCTTCGCCGCCGCGCTCACCGCCGCGGCGAGCCCCGCTCTGGCGCAGGATGCGAACACGCCGCCGTCCGTGGCGGGCAGCCAGGCGACCGATTTCGGCGATCACACCACGATCGGCGTCGGGGCCGTCTATCTGCCGGACTATGAAGGCTCGAACAATTACCGGATCGAGCCCGCGCCGCTCGCGATCGGTGCGGTCAAGGGGTTCGCCTTCGCGCTGATCGGCAACCGGCTGAGCATCGATCTGATCCGCGATCCGAAGGACTCGAAATACGACTTCCAGCTCGGCCCCCTCGGCGTCGTCGATTTCAACCGCGACAGCAGCAGCTTTACCGATTCCCGCGTGCGTGCGCTCGGCAAGGTCGGCACCGCGATCGAACTGGGCGGCTATGCCGGCATCGGCAAGACGGGCGTCATCACCAGCCCCTACGACAAATTGTCGGTATCGCTCAGCTATCGCTACGACGTCAGCAACGTCCACAAGAGCGGCATCCTGCAGCCCAGCATCAATTACCTGACGCCGCTCAGCCGCAAGGCGGCGATCGGGATCTTCGCCTCGGCCGAACATGCCGAGCGCGGCTATGCGACGTCCTATTACACCGTCAACGCGGCGCAGAGCGTCGCGAGCGGGCTGCCGGTCTATTATGCCAGCCCGGGCTGGAAGGACGTGTCGGCCGGCGCGGTGGCGACGGTGGCCCTCACCGGCGACCTGCTCCATGGGTTCAAGCTCTTGGCCGGCGGCACCTATACCCGGCTGATGAACAGCTTCGCCGACAGCCCGGTCGTCAGCATCGCCGGATCGCGCGACCAGTGGATCGGCGCGCTCGGGGTGGCGTACACGTTCTAGGGCGGATGCATTCCGGTCGGCCGCGCGGGAAGCGTTGAAAAGCGAAATTTTTCTGCCGGTCGCTGCGTCCTTTTCCCTGACGGAGCGTATTTCCTCCGCATCGGACGTTCGGCATGATCGCCGCTCGCGACGATGGTTCGTGTCCTGAGACGATCAGTGCCGGTGTTTCGTCATGTCGGCGATGCGCCATGAAATGGTTCCGGGCGCATCCTCGCCCAGCTTCCGAACGATAGGGGATCCTGAAAGATGACCGACAGCCAGAAACTGATCGATGCCTTCGACGCGCGCGTCGAACGCCGCGAGAATCGCCGTGCGTTCTTCACCAACGCGCTGGGCGTCGCCGCCGTCGGCGGGGCCTTCGTCTATGCCACCGCCGCCGCCGCACAGACCGCCGCTCCGGCGCAGATCGATGTCGATGTGCTCAACTTCGCGTTGAACCTCGAATATCTCGAGGCCAATTTCTATTCCTACGCGTCGTTCGGTACGCCGATCGACCCGACGCTCACGACCGGCACCGGAACCAACGGCGTCGCCGCATCGGTGGCGACTTCGACGGGTGCCCGCGCGGTGAACTTCACCGACCCCGTGGTGTCGCAATATGCCAAGGAGATCGCGCTGGACGAGATTCAGCACGTCAAGTTCCTGCGTACCACGCTGGCGTCGCTCGCGGTCGCCCAGCCGCAGATCGATATTGGCACTTCACCGAACGGTGCGTTCAGCACCGCCGCCCGCGCCGCCGGGATCATCGGGGCGACGACCACGGCCGCCCCGACCTTCTTCGACCCATATGCGTCGGACGAGAATTTCCTGCTCGGTGCCTATATCTTCGAAGACGTCGGCGTCACCGCGTACAAGGGCGCGTCGCCGCTGCTGGTCAACAAGACCTATCTCGAGGCCGCCGCCGGTATCCTCGCGGTCGAGGCCTATCACGCGTCGATCGTCCGGACCGTGCTGTACGGCAAGGGCATGAGCGTCGGCGGCACCGCCATTCCCGCGGCCTTTGGCGGCGGCACCTACCCCGCGACCACGCCGAACCCCGCACTCATTACCAATGCGGGCAAGATCTCCGCGGCGCGCGACAGCCTCGACGGAACCTCGGCGACCCCGGCGGCGAACGCGGTTACACCCGATCCGATCACCGGCAAGGACATCAGCGACGACCAGGGCATCGCCCCGGTCACGACCGGTGCGGGCGTGCGTGCCAACATCGCGCCGCTGAACCAGAACGGCCTCGCCTACAGCCGGACGGCCAATGCGGTGCTCAACATCGTCTATCTGACGCCCAACGCCGCCAAATCGGGCGGGTTCTTCCCGGCCGGGATGAACGGCAACATCGTCACCAGCACGCAGCAAGTCTGACGCCAGCAATAACCCGTACGGGGAGACATATGATGTCCGATACCAATTATCTCGAAGTCATGGATGCGGTGGAACGCCGTCGCACCGAACGTCGCAAGTTCCTGAAATATGCCGGTGCGGCGACCGCCGCGGCCGGCGGACTGTCGCTGCTCGCGGCATGTGGCGACGACACCCCGGCTCCGTTGCCGACGCCGACCACCACGCCGCCGCCGGCACAGGCGCAGGTCGATCTCGACGTGCTGAATTTCGCATTGAACCTCGAATATGTCGAAGCGCAATTCTATTCCTTCGCCGCGTTCGGATCGGGGCTGTCGCCCGCGATTCTCACCGGTACGGGTACGCAGGGCGCGGTGACCGGTGGTCGCCAGGTGAATTTCACCGATCCGATCGTGAAGCAATATGCGCTCGAGATCGCGGCGGACGAGTCCGAACACGTCAATTTCCTTCGCACCGTGCTCGGCTCGGCGGCGGTGGCGATGCCGGCGATCAACATCGACGGCAGTGCGACGGGTGCGTTCAGCCAGGCCGCGGTGGCGGCGGGGGTCGTCCCCAAGGGCGGTGCCTTCGACCCCTACGCTTCGGACGAGGCCTTCCTGCTCGGCGCGTTCATCTTCGAGGATGTCGGCGTGACTGCATACAAGGGCGCGGCACCGTTGCTGGTCAACAAGACCTATCTGGAGGCGGCCGCGGGCATCCTGGCGGCAGAGGCCTATCATGCAGGCCTGCTGCGAACCGTTCTGTACCGCAAGGGCGTCTCGGCGCCTGCGCTTCGCACGATCGCCGGTCAGATTTCCGATGCGCGTGACAGTCTCGACGGGACGTATGACGACGATCAGGGTATCACCCGCGCCGATACGACCGCATCGAACATCGTGCCGGTCAATGCCAACGGCATCGCCTATAGCCGCAACACCGACCAGGTCCTGCACATCGTGTATCTGAACGGGACGACCGGTGCGGCGTCGGGCGGGTTCCTTCCGGCCGGCGCAAACGGCAACATCAAGATCGCCAACGCCAACCCGGCGACCTACACCGCGGCATAATCGCCGTCGTCTTCATGAAATGCGGGCCGTGCGGGCGATCGCGCGGCCCTTTTTCGTTGGACGGCCCGGTGCTTGCGCTTATGGTCGCGGCTTCCCCGGGGAGCCGCAAGGCTGAGATAGGCGCATGCCGCCTGAACCCGCCGAACCTGATCCGGTCAGCGCCGGCGGAGGGAGTGGAGCGGTGTCCGATCCTGGATCCCCGCGCTTTTGCTCCCGGTAGAGATGGAGCGACACGCATGGCCGATTTTCCTGCCCGTACCGAAATAGGCGTTACCACCGGGCCGATTCGCGGCAGCCGCAAAATCCATGTCGGCCCGCTGAAGGTGGCGATGCGCGCGATCGATCTCGATCCGTCCTGCATCGAACCGCCGCTGAACGTCTACGACACCAGCGGCCCCTATACCGATTCGCAGGCGCATATCGACATCATGGCCGGCCTGCCCGCGCTCCGCCGCTCGTGGATCGAGGCGCGCGGCGATGTCGAGTCCTATGACGCGCGCCACTTGAAGCCCGAGGACAACGGCCAGCTGGGCCCCGACCGCTCCGGCGGCGTCCAGCCCTTCCCGCACGTCATCCGCCGTCCGCTACGCGCGAAGGCCGGCGCGAACGTCAGCCAGATGCACTATGCGCGCCGCGGCATCGTCACCCCCGAGATGGAATATGTCGCCACCCGCGAAAACCTGGGTCGCCAGCAGATGCGGGGCCATGTCCGCGACGGCGAGAGCTTCGGTGCGAGCATCCCCGACTTCGTCACCCCCGAATTCGTCCGCGACGAAGTGGCGCGCGGCCGCGCGATCATCCCCAGCAACATCAACCACCCCGAAAGCGAACCGATGGCGATCGGGCGCAACTTCCTGGTCAAGATCAACGCCAATATCGGCAACTCGGCGGTCGCATCGAACGTCGCCGCCGAAATCGACAAGCTCGTCTGGTCGATCCGCTGGGGCGCGGACACCGTCATGGACCTGTCGACCGGCCGCAACATCCACGACACGCGCGAATGGATCATCCGCAACAGCCCCGTGCCGATCGGCACCGTGCCGATTTACCAGGCGCTGGAAAAGGTCGGCGGCGTCGCCGAGGACCTGACCTGGGAGATTTTCCGCGACACGCTGATCGAACAGGCCGAACAGGGCGTCGACTATTTCACGATCCACGCGGGGGTCAGGCTGGCGTACATTCCGATGACCGCCAAGCGCGTGACGGGTATCGTCAGCCGCGGCGGCTCGATCATGGCGAAATGGTGCCTCAGCCACCACCGCGAGTCGTTCCTGTACGAACGGTTCGACGAGATCACCGAGATCATGAAGGCCTACGACATCGCCTATTCGCTGGGCGACGGCCTTCGCCCCGGATCGATCGCGGACGCGAACGACGAGGCGCAGTTCAGCGAGCTCTACACGCTCGGCGAACTCACCCACCGCGCGTGGAAGAGCGACGTGCAGGTGATGATCGAGGGCCCCGGCCATGTGCCGATGCACAAGATCAGGGAGAATATGGACAAGCAGCTGCAGGTCTGCGGCGAGGCGCCCTTCTACACGCTCGGGCCGCTGACGACCGACATCGCACCCGGCTACGACCACATCACCAGCGGCATCGGCGCCGCGATGATCGGCTGGTACGGCACCGCGATGCTTTGCTACGTGACCCCCAAGGAGCATCTGGGCCTGCCCGACCGCGACGACGTGAAGGTCGGCGTGGTGACGTACAAGCTGGCCGCCCATGCCGCCGATCTGGCGAAGGGCCACCCGGCGGCGAAGATGCGCGACGACGCGCTGTCGCGCGCGCGGTTCGAATTCCGCTGGCGGGATCAGTTCAACCTGTCGCTCGATCCCGACACGGCGGAATCGTACCACGACCAGACCTTGCCGGCGGAGGGCGCCAAGACCGCGCATTTCTGTTCGATGTGCGGGCCGAAGTTTTGTTCAATGAAGATCACTCAGGAAGTCCGCGACTTCGCCGCGAAGCAGAACCAGCCGGCGGATGGGTTCATTGCCGCGGGTGGGCCGACCGGCGCGGAGACGGCGGCGGCGAGCAAGGCGGCGGCGTTGAAGGGCATGGCGGAGATGAGCGAGATGTTTCGGGAGAAGGGTGGGGAGGTTTATTTGGCGGTGGAGGGGTGAATGGCACGATACTAATTCGAAAGCGTTTTGCCTTCGTCGAATGAGGCCTTTTTGCGCAATCCAACGCCAAATCCGACCGACCGAAAAATTAGCGATTGCGACGTAGGATTCAGTGTGAGATTCACCTGAAACACCGCTTGAATGGAGATGTCATATGGCAGCAAGAAAGCAGTTCCTGCAGGTTCGGCCAACCGACCCCGCGCTGAAGGCGCTTCTAGATGCCGCGAAGGGAAAGAAGGTTACCGAGGCCGAGCTTAACGAACAGCGTGTCAGTTTCGCGTTTGGCAATGCGCCAGTTTCAGATTTCATCACGAAAGATTCGGTGCGGGCGTCATCGCAAAGCATTCTGATAGCTGGTTGAGGAGATGGCCCGCGAAAGCGGGCCTTTTTTATGTCGATTAGAAAAACCGATAACCCAGCATTTTATGCTCGAATTCAAGAGCATAACCTTCTTCGTCAGTACGATCTGCTCGCAAACTGCATTGAGATCGGAATGCAAAAGGGCATAGACTCTTTTGATAAATATACACTTTGGTCTTTAAACGCTGCTGCCGTAGCGAATATCGCTCAGTTTGGAGGCCGTTTTCGGGAGCAGCCAATCTACGTTGGTAACCATCGACCACCTCATTACCGTGAAGTGGGTAATTTGATGGACCAATTTATTTCAGTTGTTCATGAAAACTGGGATGTGATCGACCATCCCACATGGCTTCCAGCATATGCACTTTGGCGAATGAACTGGATTCATCCTTTCATCGAAGGCAATGGTCGGACTGCCAGGGCAGCGTGCTATTATCTGATCTGTATGAAAGCAGGGGGGTTATTGCCGGGACGAAAGATTGTGCCCGAGCGGATTCGTGAAAATCGAGAACCCTATTATGCAGCTCTCCAAGCGGCAGACCGTCATTGGGAAGACGGTGATTTCGACGTCTCCGAACTGGCTGCATATCTCGAAGGCCTATTAAAGGCCCAACTGGAAGATATCTGACGCTATTTTTGGCGGTGTTCGCGGCTTGCCACCACCGCAACGTTGGTGTGCATGCGTTGATCGTGCCCCACGGCGTGGTGTAGCTTCGCCGGTGTGATCACGGCGATCTCC
>NZ_CAXTII010000047.1:0-21516 GCF_964244235.1 uncultured Sphingomonas sp. | reverse complement strand
TCAAGCCGATTGGGAATCCCCCAGGCGATTCAAATAAATAGAAAGCGACTCTAGCCCGCGGAACGGCTTCCAGCTAGCCCGCGGGACGATTTGCGCACGTCACTAACGCTATCTTCACCTCTCCCCAGCATAGCCGTCCTGAAGACCCGTGCCGTCCCGCGCCTTTCGTGCTGGCGGCGTCGACAGGAGACCGACGGCCATGCGTTTCGCCCGCCTTTCCCGCACCTCGATCGCGCTGGGGCTTGCCGCCGCCACGCTGACCGCCTGTGTCGGCGCAGGGTCCCGCCCGCAATTGCCTGCCGCCGCCTATGTCCAGCCGCGCGAACAGCCGGGCGAGGAATATGTCATCGGGCCGCTCGATCAGTTGAGCATCTTCGTGTGGCGCAACGCCGACCTGTCCGCGAAGGTGCAGGTACGCCCCGATGGCCGGATCACCACGCCGCTGGTCAACGACATGACCGCGGTCGGCAAGACGCCTGCGCAGCTCGCGGAAGACCTGAAGGGCGCGCTCAGCGAATATGTCAGCCACCCGATCGTGTCGGTGATCGTCGATAATTTTTCCGGTACCTACAGCCAGCAGATCCGGATCGTCGGCGCGACCGAGAAACCCGCCGCGCTGCCGTACCGCGCGAACATGACGTTGCTGGACGCGATGATCGCGGTCGGCGGGCTCGGCCAATATGCCGCGGGCAACAAGGCGCGGCTCGTCCGCTACGACCGCGCGAACGGCAAGCAGCACGAATACCAGCTGCAGATCGCCAATCTGCTGAAGCATGGCGATTCGTCCGCGAACGTCCGGCTCGAACCCGGCGACGTCATCATCATCCCCGAATCGATGTTCTGAGGCACAGCCGAATGAACGGCATTTATGACGAGGCGCGGCTGGCGCTGCACGCCATCTGGACGCGGCGATGGATCGCGCTCGGCGTTGCCTGGGGCGTTTGCGTGCTCGGCTGGCTGGTCGTCGCGCAGATGCCGAGCAAGTACGAGTCGCGCGCGCGCATTCTGTTCCAGATGCAGTCGATGCTGCCCGCGTCGGTCGACGGACCGCCGCAGGACGCGCAGAAGGACCTCGACACGATTCGCCAGACGATGACCTCCGCGACGAACCTGTCGAAGGTGGTGCGCGGCACCGATCTCGCCAACACCGTCTCCAACGACCGGGACGTGGCGGACCGGGTGTCGAGCCTGTCGCAGAACATCAAGGTGACTGCGCAGCAGGACAATCTGTTCGAGATCGTCACGACCGCATCCAGCCCGAAACTGGCGCGGCAGATCACGCAGAAGCTGATCGATATCTTCGTCGAGGCGAACCTGGCGGGCGATCGCAGCGCGAACACGCAGAGCCTGGGGTTCCTCGATCACCAGCTCGCCGATCTCCAGGCGCAATTGCAGGACGCCGAGGCGAAGCGCGCGGATTTCCAGAACCGGTACCTCGGCGCGTTGCCGGGGACCGGTTCGATCGCCGATCGAATTTCCGCTGCGCGCAGCCAGATGGCGCAGGTCGATGGCGATCTGGCTGCCGCCCAGTCCGGCTATTCCGCGGTGCAGAGCCAGATGGCCGGCATCCCGCAATCGCTGCCGGGGACGGCGGGAAGTGCCGGATCGGCCGGGCCGGCGCGCGCGCGGCTGTCCGCAATCCAGGGGCAACTCGCCGACGCCCGTGCCCGCGGCGATACCGAAAACCATCCGGACGTGATCGCGCTGAAAAGCCAGCTCGCCGCCGCCACCGCCGCCGCGCACAGCGAGCCGCTGGTTGGTGGCGCAGCCGGCGGCGCACAGCCCAACCCGGTCTATTCCTCGCTACAGTCGATGGCGGCGGAGAAGCAGGCAGCCGTCGCGTCGCTTCGCATGCGCAAGAGCCAGTTGCAGGGCGATCTCGACCTGCTCAGTTCCAAGCTGTCGGCCGATCCCGCGGTTGCCGCGCAGCAAAGCGACATCGACCGCCGTCATGACGTGCTGAAGACGCAGTATGATCAGCTGTTCACGCAGCGACAGCAGATCGCGGTCCGCGGTCAGGCACAGACGCAGTCGGCGGCGATGAAGTTCAACGTCATCGATCCGCCGACGCTGCCCCACACGCCGACCGCACCCAACCGGATGCTGCTGCTGTCGGGCGTGCTGTTCGTGGGCATCGCGGCGGGCATCGGCGGCGCGTTCGCGCTGGGCCAGCTGCGCGCGACCTTCGCGACGGTACCGCGGCTGGAGAAAGCGACGGGGATGCCGGTGATCGGATCGATCGGCGAAGTACTGACGCGCAGTCAGTCGGAACACCGTGCCAGGGGATTGAAATTGTTCGCGGGGGGCGCCGCGGGCCTGGCCGCCGCCTATGTCCTGCTGCTGGGCGTCGAAGTCCTTCAGCGCGGCCTGGCGGCGTGAGGGAAACGGCATGACGAGCACCAACCCGACGCCGAAGCGCGAACCGTCGCTCCTGGAACGCGCGGCCAAGGTCTACGACTTCGGCCAGCATGCGCGCGCACGGGGCGTCGCGCCATCGACGCCCGCCGCGCCGTTCGTCCTCGACGATGCGCCGATATTCGACGAACCCGTCTTCGGACACGACTCGACCCCGATGTTGCACGATCGCCAGCCGATCGACCGGATGATGCTGGCTGAGGCGGGGATGATCGTCCCCGGCGCGCCGATCGGTCCGCTCGCGGAGGAATTCCGGCTGGTGAAGCGGCAGCTGCTGATCGCCAGCCAGCGCATCGCGGAGAGCAACACGCCCGACAAGGCGCGCACCATCCTGGTATGTTCGGCGCGCCCGCGCGACGGCAAGACCTTCACCGCAGTAAACCTCGCACTGTCGATCGCCGCCGAGCGTGATGTCGAGGTCCTGCTGGTCGATGCCGATTTCGCCAAGCCCGACGTCATGGCGCGGCTCGGGCTGGACGACGGACTCGGATTGCTCGACGCGCTTGGCGATTCGAGCATCGACATCGAGACGCTCGTCGTGCGCACCGATGTGCCCAATCTGTCGCTGCTATCCGCAGGTACCAAGACGTCGAGCGATACCGAATTGCTGGCGAGCGCGCGGACCCGGGTCGTCCTCGCCAGGCTGTTGTCGGCAGACCCGCGCCGCATCGTGATCTTCGACTCGCCGCCCGCGCTCGCCGCATCGCCGGCATCGGTGCTGGCGCTGATGGTCGGGCAGGTCATGCTGGTCGTCCGCGCCGATCGCACGCCGGAGAACGAGCTTCGCGCTGCGGTGTCGCTGCTCGACGGGTGCGATCACATTCAACTCGTCCTCAACGCCGTGTCCTTCGTGCCCGGAGGCGCGCGGTTCGGCAGTTACTATGGCCAGGAGACCAGAAAGTGACCCGGATCATCTTGGCGCTCGGCACCGCCGCGGCGCTGCTCGCCAGCGGCACCGCCGAGGCGCAGAGCGACCGGCGGACCACGATCTCGCCCTATATCGAGCTGAGCCAGGTGCTCGACGCCGACCTGAAGGGCGGCGATGTCGTCACCTATTCGGAAGTCGCGGTCGGCATCGACGCCGCCACGAAAACGCCGCGCGTGCAGGCGCAGATCAGCTATCGCTACGAACGGCGGATCGGCGAGGGCCACAATATCGGCGATGCGGACGTGAACACCGGCCTGGCCCGGATCGATGCGAAGATCGCGCCGGGTCTGTCGCTGGACGCGGGGGGGCTCGCTACGCGCAGTCGCAACGACATTCGGGGTGCAGCGCCCGGGGTGCTGACCGGCAACGTCGATAATATCAGCCAGGTCTACACCGTCTATGGCGGACCGAGCTACCGCGGTCATGCCGGCGCGGTGGCGCTCAGTGCGGATTACGGCATCGGCTACACGAAGGTCACGACGCCGACGACCGGCACCGGTACGCCCGGGCAGCGGCTCGACTATTACGACCATTCGCTCGGTCAGACCGCATCGGTCGGTGCCAGTGTCGCGCCAGGCGCGATGCTGCCGGTCGGCGTGTCGGTCGGCGCGGGGTATCAGCGCGAGGACGGGGCGCAGCTCGACCAGCGGTTCGAGGGATATCATGCGCGCGGCGATGTCCTCGCCCCCGTCGCCGCTACCGTCGCACTGACCGCCGGCGTCGGCTACGAGAAGATCGAGGTCAGCCAGAAGGACGCGCTGCTGACCGCGGCGGGCGTCCCGGTGCAGGACGGCGACGGTCGTTTCGTCACCGATCCCACGTCGCCGCGCCGCGTCGCGTATCGCACCGACGGCGTCTATTATGACGCGGGCGTCGTCTGGCATCCCAATCACCGCACGTCGGTCGAGGCGCATGTCGGCCGGCGATATGGTTCGACGAGCTATACCGGTACCGCGACCTATCAGGCGTCGAAGTCGGTCGGGCTCGCGGTCAACGTCTACGACACCGTCGAGACGTTCGGCCAGCAGCTGCGCCAGGGCGTCGCCAATCTGCCGACGAGCTTCGTCGACAGCCGCGACCAGTTCGGGCAGCAGTTCAACGGCTGCGTCTTCGGCACGTCGGGCGCGGCACCAGGCGGCTGTCTGAACAGCGCGCTCCAGTCGATCAGCACCGCCAGCTTCCGCGCGCGTGGGGTCGACGCCGTCCTGTCGGCCAAGCGCGGACTGTCGACCTACGGTTTCGCCGTCGGCTATACCAATCGCGAGCTTTACGCGCCGAACGTGCCGTCGGGCGTCGTCGTCTATGGCGAGGAGGATCAGAGCTATTACGGGCAGTTGTTCTACGGCCACGCGCTCTCGCGCGTGTCGGGGATCAACGCCAACGCGTTCCTGAACTATTACACCAGCGATCTTCCGGGCTCCGCCAGCACGATCTCCTATGGCGCAACCGCCGCCTATTACCATTATTTCGGCCGGCTTGGCACGACCGCCTCGCTGGGTGTGTACAATGCGAAGACCGAGGGCCAGCCGAGCGAACCGTCGCTGCAGGCGCTTCTCGGCGCGCGATACCAGTTCTAGGGCGAACGACGATGTACGACGATCATTTCGGATTGAGCGGCCGGCCGTTCCAGCTGACCCCGGACCCGCGCTTCTGGTTCGAGACCGCGACCCACCGCAAGGCGATGGCGTATCTCGGCTATGGTCTGGCGCAGGGCGAGGGCTTCATCGTCATCACCGGCGATATCGGCGCGGGGAAGACCACGCTGGTCGGGCATCTCATGGACACGATCGACCATCAGTCGCTGAACGCGGTGCGCATCGTGTCGACCGCGATCGAACCGGCGGACCTGCTTCGGATCGTCGCGCATTCGCTTGGCGTGAACCCGTCGGGTCTGGAAAAGGCCGAGCTGCTGATGGCGATAGAACGCGGGCTGCACGCGGTCGCGCGCACCGGCAAACGGACGCTCCTGATCGTCGACGAAGCGCAGGCGTTGCCTGTCGCATCGCTGGAGGAGCTGCGCATGCTCTCCAATTTCCAGGCGGGCGGGCATGCGATGCTGCAGATCGTTCTGTTGGGTCAGCCCGAATTCCGAGACCGGCTGCACGGCGAGGATCGGCTTGAGCAGCTGCGCCAGCGCGTGATCGCGATCCATCATCTCGATCCGATGGAGGAGAACGAGGTCGCGGACTACATCGCCCACCGGCTCGCGGTCGTCGGCTGGTCGGGGCGTCCGGATTTCACCACGGACGCATTCGGGGCCTTTTATCGGGGCTCGGCGGGCGTGCCGCGCCGGCTGAACCTGCTGGCCGGCCGCGTGATGCTGTTCGCCGCGATCGAGGGGCTGGATCTGATCGACGGGCACACCGTGGACACGGTGATCGGCGATCTGCATGCCGATCTGCCGATGATGCACGCGCCGGGCGTTGCGCCCGGCGTCGTCGAGCCGCAACCGGTGCCGACCCCGACGGCTGCACCGGTTGCGGAGAACGCACCGCCGGTCGAGACGGAATGGCTGAAGGCACGCGAAGAAACCATCCCCGAACCGGCCCGGATCGCGCCGTCGTCGCCCGAGCCTGTGAGCGCGTTGCCGATCGCAGCACCGGGACAAGACCCGATCGCGGTGCCGGTTGACGTCGAGGCGACGCCGGTACCGAACCCCGTTGCGATCGAGGAGGTTCAGGCTGAGCCCGATCCCGCGGCGGTTCACGCCGAACCTGTCGAAGCGTCGGAACCCGCTGCCGAAACCCCGGGCCAGACCCCAGCCGCGCCGGACCCCGCCGATCCCGCGCCGGCCTCGGACATCCTCCGGCGTATCGCCGCGCTCGAGGGACAGGTGGAAAACCAGGAGGCGGCGCTGCGTCGCGTTCTGACGCTGCTGGTCGACTGGGTCGAAAGCGATACCACACGGCCGGGGTTCGCCCCGATCCGCAACGCCGCGGCGTGACGCCATGACGCGCGTGCCGGGCGCTCCCGTGCTCAACGGCATGTCGGTCGATGTCGAGGACTGGTTCCAGGTCGGCGCGTTCGAGCGCGTGATCGACAAGGCGGACTGGCCGAGCCTTGACCCGCGGGTCGAGCGCAACACCGATGCCGTTCTGGCGCTGTTCGCGGAAAGCGGTGTGAAGGCGACCTTCTTCACCCTCGGCTGGGTGGCCGATCGCCACCCGGCGCTGATCCGGCGGATCGTCGAGGCGGGCCACGAGATCGCGAGCCATGGCTGGGACCATGTCCGGGTCTTCACGATGACGCCCGATATCTTCCGTGCCGATATCGCCCGCGCGCGCCGCGCGATCGAGGACGCGGCCGGGGTCGCCGTCACCGGCTACCGCGCGCCGAGCTTCTCGATCGAAGCGCGTACGCCCTGGGCGCATCCGGTGCTGGCGGAGGAGGGCTATGCCTATTCCTCCAGCGTCGCACCGGTGCGCCACGATCATTATGGCTGGCGCGAGGCACCGCGCTACGCGTTCCGGCCTGTCGCCGACAGCCCGCTGGTCGAGGTGCCGGTGACCGTCGCCGAGATCGCCGGCCGGCGGCTGGCGACCGGGGGCGGGTTCTTCCGCCTGCTGCCTGCGGCGATCACCGATCACGCGGTGCGGCAGGTCAACCGCGCGGGCCAACCCGCGATGTTCTATTTCCACCCGTGGGAGATCGATCCCGCGCAGCCTCGCGTCGCTGCTGCCCCGATGCGGTCCAAGCTGCGGCACTATTCCCGGCTCGGCGCGATGGCGGGAAAGCTGCGCGGCCTGATCGGTCGGCACGACTGGGGCCGGGTCGATGCCGCTATCGCCGCCCGTGCCCTATGATGCCGTTGATCGCCGCACCGGTCGGTATCCGCGAGGCCGATATCGCGGATGTGCGTGAGGCGGCGCGCATCGACACATTCGTTCGCGCGGCCGATGGCGCGACGCCTTTCCACCTGACCGGCTGGAGCCGTGCGGTCCAGCGGGGCTGCGGCCAGCGATCGCGCTATCTGGTGGCGGAGTATGCGGACGGATCGATCGCCGGCGTGTTGCCGCTGACCGCGATGCGCTCGCCGATCGCCGGGCGGGCGCTGGTGTCGGTCGGGTTCGGGGTCGATGGCGGCGTGCTGGGGGAAGCGGTGGAGCCGCTGGCCGCCGGGGCATGGGACCTGGCGCAGCGGATCGGGTGCCCGGGCGTCGAACTGCGCGGCGGCGTCGCGCCGGACGGCTGGCATATCGACGACGCCACCTATCTCGGCTTCGTCCGCGCCATCGCGGCGGACGACGAAGCCGAACTGCTCGCCATCCCGCGCAAGCAGCGCGCCGAGGTGCGCCGGTCGTTCGGGTTCGAGCTGGATATCGTCGCGGGCCGCGATCGGGCGATGCTGCGCGAACATTACCGAGTCTATGCCGAATCCGTGCGTAACCTCGGAACGCCGGTCTTCCCCGCCAGGCTGTTCGCATCGGTGATGGCGGATCTCGACGCCGATATCCTGACCGTTCGCCATGAGGGGAGGGCGGTCGCGAGCGTGCTGAGTCTGTACATGAACGGCACCGTCTATCCCTATTGGGGCGGCGGCACCGCGGCGGCACGGGGCTTGCGTGCCAACGACCGGATGTATTTCGCGCTGATGGCGCATGGGCGCGCGCGCGGTTGCACGCGGTTCGATTTCGGGCGGTCGAAAGCGGGGACCGGGGCGGCGGCGTTCAAGAAGAACTGGGGCTTCGAGCCCGAAATCCGGCGTTATGCGACGAAAAGCGACGGTCCGCCGCGGACGATCAATCCGCTCGACCCAAAATATGCCGCGATGGTGGCGGCCTGGAAGCGGCTGCCCTTATGGGCGGCGACGCTGGCCGGTCCGTGGGTCGCGCGGGGGCTTGGGTGAAGCACATCCTGTTCCTGGCGCACCGCGCACCCTATCCGCCCGATCGCGGCGACAAGATCCGCAGCAACGCGGTGCTGACCTGGCTCGCGGACCGGGCGCATGTCCATCTGGTCGCGTTCGCGGACGATCCCGCCGACCGGATCGTACCGGAAATGCTGTGCAGCAAATTGGCCAGCGCGACGATCGTCACGCGCAGGCGGAGCCGCGGAGCGGCCGTCGTGAGCGCACTCGCAAGCGGTCAGTCGGTATCGCTCGCGGCGTTCAAGGACAGAGCGATGACCGTAGCGGTACGTCAAATACTGGCCAGCCGGCCGATCCATGCGATCTACGCCTTTTCCGGCCAGATGGCGCAGTATCTGCCGACCACGCCGCGCGCGATCATGGATTTCGTGGATGTCGATTCGGCGAAGTTCGCCGCGCTTGCCGGCAAGGCGCGCGGCCCGATGCGCTGGCTGATGACGCGCGAGGCGAGGCTGCTCGGTGCGTATGAGCGTGCCGTTGCGGCGCGGGCCGAGGCGAGCCTGTTCGTCAGCGAGGCCGAGGCGGCGCTGTTCCGCGCGGGCGGCGGCGAGGGCAATGTCATGGTCGTGGAGAACGGGATCGATACCGTACGGTTCGATCCCGCGACGGTCGGGCCAGTCGAGACGGACGATCCGCTGATCGTCTTCACCGGACAGATGGATTACGCGCCCAATGTCGAGGCGGTGACGTGGTTCGCGACCGACATCCTTCCCGCGATCCGGGCCCGCAACCCGGCGGCCCGCTTTGCGATCGTCGGACGATCGCCCACCGCGGGGGTTCGTCGGCTGGCGTCGGACGATGTCGTCGTGACGGGAGCGGTAGACGATGTGCGTGGCTGGCTGGCGGCGGCGAGCGTGTGCGTCGCGCCGCTAAAGCTGGCGCGCGGGGTACAGAACAAGATCCTGGAGGCAATGGCGATGGCCCGCGCGGTGGTCGCGACACCGTGCGCGGCGGAGGGGATCGACCATGACGGCACGATCGTCGTCGCCGATGGTGCCGCTGCGTTCGCCGGCGCGGTGTCGGCGCTGATCGACGACGTCCGACGCGCCGACGCGATCGGCCAGGCCGCGCGGGCGCGGGTCATTGCCCGTTATTCGTGGGACGGACGGCTGGCGCTGCTCGATGCGTTGCTCGCGCCGAGCGCAGCATGACGATCGCGCTCCCGGTGGTCGCGGCCAATCGCATGTCCGCTGTGTGGCAGCGGCATCTCGTCACGCTGGCGATCGTCGCGGGCGCGCTGTTGTTGCCGTTCCATACCGATCTCGCCGATCTCGCGCATATCTGGTGGACCAGCACGACCTTCGGGCATTGCCTGTTCATCGGCCCCGTGGTCGCCTGGCTGGTATGGCAGCGGCGCGGCGAACTCGCGCAGCTGGCACCGGTGGCCTGGTGGCCGGCGCTCGCGATCGTCGCGGCCGGCGGTGCGGCGTGGCTGATGGGCGATGCGGGATCGGTGTCCTTCGCGCGGCATCTGGGACTTGCCGTCATGTTGCAGGGGGCGGTCGTGACGATCCTCGGGCCGTCGGTCGCGCGGGGGATCGCGTTTCCGCTCGGCTATGCGCTGTTCCTGGTGCCAGCCGGCGAAGGACTGCAATCGCCGCTCCAGAGCGTCACTGCACATATGGTCGTGCCGATGCTTCACGTGTCAGGCATTCCGGCAAGTCTCGACGGCGTGATGATCCACGGCGGCCATTATTATTTCGAGGTCGCGGAAGCATGTTCGGGGGCGAAGTTCGTGATCGCGATGATCGCGTTCGGCGCATTGGTCGCGAATGTGTGCTTTACCACCTGGACGCGACGCGCCGTGTTTCTCGCGGTGTGCGTGGTCGTGCCCGTCGTGGCGAACGGCGTGCGCGCCTTCGCGACGATCTGGGCTGCGAACCGGATCTCGCTCGAACGCGCGACGGGGTTCGACCATATCGTCTATGGCTGGGTATTCTTCGGGCTGGTGATGGCGGCGGTGCTGGCGATCGGCTGGCGCTGGTTCGACCGTGCGCCCGACGCGCCGGCGTTCGATCCGGCGACATTGCTACCCCCGATCGAGTATCGCATCGCATTGCCCGTAGCCGCCGTGCTGGTCCTGGCGACGGCAGGCGTCTTCCCCGCCTGGTCGCAGGCGATCGCCGGGCGTGCGCAGCGCTTGCCCGCACATATCGACCTGCCCGTGGTGCCGGGCTGGCACCGCGTCGATATCAGCGTCGATGCACCATGGGAGCCGAACTACCCCGGCGCGGATCATCACCTGTTCGGCCGCTACGCCGATGGTCGGGGCCGTCAGGTCGATATGGCGGTCGCGGTCTATGGCAGCCAGATGCGCGGGCATGAGATGATCGCGTTCGGCCATGGCGTTCTGCGCGAGGAGGATCGCTGGGTCCGTGTCGCCGACCTGCCCGATATCGATGGAGGATCGGTGATGCGGATCACCGCCGCGGGTCTCGATCAGCATCCGGTGGAGCGCATCGTCGCGACATGGTATCGCATCGGAAATGTCACGACGAACGCGCCGCCGCTGGTCAAGATCGAGGGTATGAAGGCGCGGCTGTTCGGTGGCCCGCAGCGCGCGGTCGCGATCCATTTGTCGGCGCAAGCCAGCGTCGGGCAGAACCCCGTCGCCGCCATCCGGGCCTTCCGCGCCGTGCTCGGCGATATCGGTGCGGTCGCGGACCATGATTCGGGCATGCGCTGATGTGCGGTATCGCCGGGATCTTCCATCCCGGGACGCCCAAGCCCGTCGAGCCGAGCCGGCTCGCGCAGATGATCGGCGCCATGGCGCATCGCGGGCCCGACGGGGAGGGGATCTGGACTGCGCCCGGCGTCGGATTCGGGCATCGGCGGCTATCGATCATCGATCTGGAGGGATCGCCGCAGCCGATGTCGGATGATGCCCTCACCATCACCTATAATGGCGAGATCTATAATTTCGCGGAGATCCGTGCCGAACTGATCGCGAAGGGGGCGGTGTTCCGGACCGCCGGCGATACCGAGGTCCTGCTCCACGGCTGGCGGCAATGGGGGCCGGGGGTGCTCGACCGGTTGAACGGGATGTTCGCCTTCGCGCTTCACGATGCGGACCGTGGGACGCTGTTCCTCGCGCGCGACCGGCTGGGGGTGAAGCCGCTTCATTATGTCGAGCTGTCCGACGGATCGCTGGCGTTCGCGTCCGAACTTAAGGGGCTGCTCGCCCACCCGCTCGTCCGCCGCACGCCCGATCTGCGCGCGGTCGAGGACTATATGGCCTGGGGCTATGTGCCCGACGACTCGTGCATCGTCGCAGGGGTGCGCAAGCTGGCGGCGGGACATTTCCTGCTTGTCGAGCGCGGCAGGGGTGTACCCCGGCCACGGCAGTGGTGGGACGTGGATTTCTCGAACCGTGCGCGCGGTTCGGCGGGTGCGCTCGGTGCCGAATTGCTGGCGAAGATGCGCGACGGGGTACGTAGCAGGATGGTTGCCGACGTTCCGCTCGGCGCGTTCCTGTCGGGCGGTGTCGATAGCTCCGCCGTCGTTGCGCTGATGGCCGAGACCAGCCGATCGGCAGTGAAGACCTGCACCATCGGGTTCGCGGAAGCCGACCACGACGAGCGCCGCTACGCCGACCAGGTCGCGCAGCGGTTCGCGACCGATCATGCGACGCGGATCGTCTCGTCCGACGACCATGCGCTGATCGACACGCTGGTCGCCAGCTTCGACGAGCCCTTCGCCGACGCATCCGCGCTCGCGACCTATCAGGTCTGCGCGCTGGCACGCGAAAGCGTGACGGTGGCGCTGTCGGGGGACGGTGCGGACGAGGCGCTGGCGGGGTATCGCCGCTACCGCTTCCAGGCGGCGGAGGAGCGGGTGCGCGGTTTGCTGCCCACTAGGATGCGGACGTCGGTGTTCGGGGCGCTCGGGCGGCACTATCCCAAGGCGGACTGGGCACCGCGGCCGCTGCGGGCGAAATCCACGCTGCTGGCGCTCGCGGGGGATGGCGACGAGGCCTATGCGCAGGCGGTCGGAGTGACGACGCCGGCGCTACGTTCGCGGCTGTTTTCCGACGCGGCTCGGCGGCACCTCGGCGGCTACCGCGCGGAGGATGCCTATGTCGCCCTTATGCGTGCTGCGCCAGCGCGCGATGCGCTGGACCGGGCGCAATATGCCGATCTCAAGCGCTGGCTGCCGGGCGATATCCTGACCAAGGTCGACCGGACCAGCATGGCGGTCGGGCTGGAAGCGCGCGAGCCGCTGCTCGACCACCGGCTGATCGAATTCGCTGCGACGCTGCCCGTGTCGATGCGGCTGCGGCGCGGGCAGGGGAAGTGGCTGATGAAGCGGGCGCTGACGCCGTATCTGCCCGACGATATCCTCTATCGGCGCAAGATGGGCTTCGTGACGCCGATCTCCGCGTGGTTCCGCGGCGCACTGGCGGGAGAAGCGGCGGCACTGGCGACTTCGCGGACGCTGATCGACAGCGGCTGGTTCGACGGCGAAGTGATCGCCGATATGGCCGCGGCGCACCGGTCGGGCCGGGCGGAGCATGGGCGGACCTTGTGGCAATTGGTCATGCTGGAACGGTCGATGAAGCGGGTGTTCGGGTAACGTCGTCGGCCGACTATCGCCCTCACCCTCCCGCGGCTGCGCCGCTCCTTCCCTCTCCCAGCGGGAGAGGGAAAAAGACGCCGAAGGCGGCGAAGGGTGAGGGCGACGGGCGGTTTCAGACCCGAACCGCCTCCAGCACCGCAGCGCGCAGTTCCGCGATCCCCATCCTGCCCTCGCTCGACGTCGCCAGCACTTCGGGATGCGCCGCGGGCCGCTTTCGCGCCTCTGCCTCGACCGAGGCCGTGACGGCGGCCAGGTCGGTCGCCTTCACCTTGTCCGCCTTGGTCAGCACCATCCGGTAACTGACCGCCGCCTTGTCGAGCATCTCCAGTATCTCGCGGTCGACCTCCTTCACGCCGTGGCGCGCGTCGATCAGCACCAGTGCGCGCTTGAGCACCTGCCGCCCGCGCAGGAAATCGTTCACGAGGAAGCGCCATTTCCTGACGACGTCCTTGGGTGCCTTCGCGAAACCATAGCCCGGCATGTCGACCAGCCGGAATTCGGGCGGATCGCCGACGTCGAAGAAGTTCAGCTCCTGCGTCCGCCCCGGCGTGTTCGACGTCCGCGCGAGCGCGTTTCGCCCGGTCAGCGCGTTCAGCAGCGACGACTTGCCGACATTGGACCGCCCCGCGAACGCGATCTCGGGTACGTCGGGTACGGGCAGATGATCGAGGCCGGGCGCGGATTTCAGGAACCCGATCGGCCCGGCGAATATCTTGCGCGCGGTCTCGATCAGCTCTTCGTCCTGCCCGCCTTCATCGCTCATTTCGCCGGAGCCTGTTTGAGCGCGGGATGCCGCGAATAGAGCAGTTGCTGCTGGAGGATCGTCAGGCAATTCGACGTGATCCAGTAGATCAGCAGCCCGACCGCGAACGACGACATGACGAACATCAGGATCCACGGCATCAACGAGAAAATCTGTTTCTGTGCATCGTCCATCGGCGTCGGATTCAGCTTGAACTGGAAATACATCGATATGCCGTAAATGATCGGGATCACGCCGATCGCTATCATGTGCGGCGGCACGAACGGCAACAGCCCGAAGAGGTTGAGCGGGGTCAGCGGATCGGGTGCGGACAAATCCCTGATCCATCCAAAGAAGGGCTGGTGGCGCATCTCGATCGTCAGCATCAGCGCCTTGTACAGCGCGTAGAAGATCGGAATCTGCAACAAGGTCGGCAGGCAGCCGTCGATCGGGTTGACCTTTTCCGCCTTGTACAGCGCCATGACCTCCTGCTGTTGACGCACCTTGTCATCCTTGTAGCGTTCCTGGAGCGCCTTCATCTTCGGCTGGATCGCGCGCATCTTCGCCATCGACGCGAACTGGCGCTGCGCGATCGGGAACATCACGCCGCGGATCGTCAGCGTCAGCAGGATGATGGCGGTGCAGAAATTGCCGATCATGCGGAACAGCCAGTCGAGATAGGTGAAGATCGGCCGGACGATGATCTCGAACCAGCCCCAGTCGATCGACTTGTCGAGCTTCGCGATGCCTTCGTCCTGATACCGCTGGAGCAACCGCACTTCCTTCGCTCCGGCAAAGAAACGGCTCGACTGGGTGATGCTTCGACCGGGGGCCAGAACCGCCGGCCGGACGGCATAGTCCGCCTGATAGGCCTGGCCCGCGCCCGAGCGGAATTGTCCGTCGAACGCCTGCGCCTGATCGGGAACGAGCGCGGTCAGCCAATATTTATCGGTGAAGCCAAGCCAGCCGCCGGTGGAGCTGAACTTCTGCGGCGCGCTATCGACGTCCTTGAACTTCTCCGAATAATCCGCGCCACCCTCATGCACCGAGATCGGCCCGGTATGGATCGTCATCGTCGTCGGATCCTTCGACACGCCGATCCTGTTGACAAGGCCGTAGGCTGCAACCGGGACGGGTGCGTTGCCTCCGTTCGATACCGTCTGCTGCACGGTGAAGAGATAGCCGTCATCGACCGCCATCGTGATCCGGAACCGCTGCCCGGTCGCATTGGCGGCGTCGAGATCGACCGGATGCCCCGGGGCGAGGAGGGTCGACGATGCGGTCCACACCGCGTCGGGCGAAGGCGGTCTCAACCCGTCGTCACGCCAGCCGAACCCGGCGAAATACGCCTCGGGCGCGCCGGCGGGAGACAGCAGCCGGATCGGCGGCGAATCTTTGGCGATCGTTTCCTTGTAGGTCTTCAGCACCAGATCGTCGATCCGCGCGCCCTTCAGGTTGATCGACCCGTGCAGTCGCGGCGTATCGATCGTGACTCGCGGGCTCGACGCCAGCACGACCGTGCGGTCGCGGATCGCAGTCGGCCCGTCCGCGGTCGGATCGGCGCCGGGGTTGGCGACGACCTTCGTCTTGCCGCCCTCGATCTTCGTGACGGGCGGGTTGGCCGTCGGGAAGAACCTGCCCTGGATCAGCGGCCAGCCGAACAGGATCAACGCCGCGATCACGGCGAACAGGACGAAATTCTGGCGATCGTCCTTCATTTGGCGTCTTTCACTGAAAATCTTCCCGGTTCACGGTACGGGCCGTCAAGGTACGGGGTCCGGTCCGTATCCGCCCCAGGGATGGCAGCGCGCGATGCGCTTCGCCGCCAGCCACCCCCCCTTGGCCGCGCCATAGCGGCGAAGCGCGGTGACTGCATAGGCGGAACAGCTAGGCTGGTAGCGGCAGCTCGGCGGCAGGACGACCGAGGGGCCCAATTGCCATCCGCGAACGATCAGCATGAGCAGCCGCGCGATCACCGGGCGATCTTCGCAAGCGCCTTGCCGAGTTCGATCTCGAGCAGCGCATATTCGCGCTCGATCCCGCCCTGCCGCCCGATCAGGACATGGTCCGCGCCCGGAATGCCCTTGACCGGCAGCAGGGACCACGCGAGCGCTCGCAACCGGCGCTTCATCCGGTTGCGGACGACCGCGTTGCCGATCTTCTTGGTGACGGTGAAGCCGATGCGCATCGCATCGTCGCCATCTCCGCGCGGGCGCATCAACAGTACGAAACCGGGCATCGGTGCACGCCTGCCGGCATTCGCGGCCAGGAAATCGCTGCGTCTGGTGAGGGTGGCGACCGCAGGAACGGTACCACCCGCGGGCATCGTTACGCCGACAGCTTCTTGCGACCGCGCGCGCGGCGGGCGCGGATCACCGCCCGGCCACCGACCGTCGCCATCCGCGCGCGGAAGCCGTGACGGCGGGTCCGCACCAGATTGCTCGGCTGAAAGGTCCGCTTCATCGCTCATTCCTCAAATTCGGTTCAACCTGCATGGAATGCAAGAAGGCCGCCCAGGGGACGGCCTCGTTCGGCGCTGCGCATAGCCATAGGGACCCGACAAGTCAACGCGGACGCATGCCCTCGCGCCCGCTGCACGGCGTAATACATCGCAGGATGACGGGATATACGTTCGCCGCGATATCCATGACGATAGGTTGGCATACGATCCATCTCGCGGTGCTGCGCGATGCAAAGCCCGATATGACCGTCGGCTTGCGAGGAGAACGCGGTGGCGACGATCGTATCGACGGTGGCCTATCTGGGGCTGGAAGCGCGCGCCGTCGAGGTGCAGGTGCAATTGATCCCGGGCTTGCCCGCGTTCAACGTCGTCGGGCTCGGCGACAAGGCAGTCGGCGAAAGCCGGGAACGGGTGAGGGGCGCGATCGCGGCCATGGGCCTGGCATTGCCGCCAAAGCGGATCGCGGTGAACCTCAGCCCCGCCGACCTGCCAAAGGAAGGGTCGCATTTCGACCTGCCGATCGCACTTGCGCTGCTCGGCGCGATGGGCGTGGTCGATGTGGAAACGCTGGCGGAGTTCGTCGTGGTCGGCGAACTCGGGCTCGACGCACGGATCGCACCCTCGCCGGGCGTGCTGCTCGCCGCGCTGTTCGCGTCGGGCGAGGGCAAGGGGCTGGTCTGCCCTGCCGCGCAAGGGCCGGAGGCGGCCTGGGCGGGGTCGATCGAAATCGTCGCAGCACCCGATCTGCTCGGGCTCATCAACCATTTCAAGGGTCATGGCCTGCTCTCGGTGCCGCGTCCGGGCGAGGCGGAGCCGGCGTTCAGGGGGCCGGACCTCGCCCAGGTCCGCGGACAGGAAACCGCCAAGCGCGCGCTCGAGATCGCTGCCGCGGGTGGGCACAATCTCCTGATGTGCGGACCGCCGGGCGCAGGAAAATCGCTGATGGCGGCGTGCCTGCCCGGTATCCTGCCACCACTCGATCCCGCCGAAGCGCTCGAGGTGTCGATGGTGCAATCGGTCGCGGGAACGCTGACCGAAGGGCGACTGACCCGTACGCGACCGTTTCGCGCGCCGCATCATTCTGCCTCGATGGCGGCGTTGACGGGCGGCGGGCTGAAGGTGAGGCCGGGCGAGGTCAGCCTTGCGCATCTCGGCGTATTGTTCCTCGACGAACTACCCGAGTTCCAGCGCGCGGTACTTGATTCGCTTCGCCAGCCGCTGGAGACGGGTTCGGTCAGCGTCGCGCGCGCCAACGCACACGTCACCTTCCCGGCGCGGGTGCAGCTGGTCGCGGCGATGAACCCGTGCCGGTGCGGGCATCTCGGCGATGCCGGGCTGGCCTGCGCGCGCGCTCCGAAATGCGCGGCGGATTATCAGGCGAAGGTGTCGGGGCCGCTGCTCGACCGGATCGACCTTCATGTCGACGTCGCCGCGGTGAGCGCCGCCGATCTCGTCCTGCCGCCGCCGACCGAGAATTCCGCGGCGGTCGCCGCCCGCGTCGCCGTCGCGCGCGCCGTTCAGACCGGGCGCTATGCGGGGGAGGGCGTACGGACCAATGCGGAGGCGGACGGCCCGTTGCTCGACCGCGTCGCGACACCCGACGAGCCGGGCCGTATCTTGCTGACGCAGGCGGCAGGCGCGATGCGACTGACCGCGCGCGGCTATACGCGCATCCTGCGCGTCGCGCGGACGATCGCCGATCTCGCCGACGCCCCATCGATCGGCCGGGTCCATATCGCCGAGGCGCTGAGCTATCGCCGGCGAGCGCCGGTCAATTGATCGCGGGTTACGGATGCAGGCGATCCGTCTGCAACAACGGATCCTCGACGCCTCACAGCTTGCGAGAGGCCTCCGGCTGGGCTACGCGGCGCACAAGCCAATGCAAATGCGGGTATGGTGGAATTGGTAGACGCGCCGGACTCAAAATCCGGTTCCGCAAGGAGTGTCGGTTCGACTCCGACTACCCGCACCATTGGATCAACGGGATCGGTCGATCAGAATCCACTATTTGCGCCATGGCGGCTTAGCGTCTCTGTACCCGGTTCCTGTACCCGCCGGGCGACCTTCGCCCGACTTCCGACGGCGGATTGACTAGAGTCCGACAGTCTTCGCCTGCATCTGCTCGGCCATGGCAAGATGGCCGGCGATGATTGGAACGGCCGAGGCAGCAGCCTGCCGTATCGTGGGATTGTCGCCGTTCGCAGCGTATAGCTGCGTGGTCGTCAATGCAGAGCGATGCGCGAGCGCTTGATGTTTCCAATAAGTCTTGTCGAAGTCCGGCCCACGCAGGCTCTGCAACGCCGCGAGCAGAGGAGCTTGATCTGCACCGACACCCATCGCCGGCGGCTTGAGGCCGGCCTGTGTTATCGCCCGCTGCAGCGACTGGCGGAGCTGGCCGTGATCCTGCAGCATTTGCTGCGCGAAAGCGCGGACTTGTGGATCGTCGCTTTGCGCCAGAACCGTGTCGGCCTCCTGCATCTCGAATGCGTCGGACTGCCCCGCCGCCTCTATAAAGTTGCGCGTCTGCATTGACCCTGCCTCCTGCGCCACCGCGGATGTGGAGGCCAGAATTGCCGTCGCCGCAACGCGCGAGAAGATGGTCCTGCGCATCGTTACTCTCCTCAAGCTCAAGGCTGGCCCTGGCCGCCGCCGGCGCCGTAGATGTTGCCCGTCGTATAGCTGCCGTCATCCTCGGCCAGGCGGACATAGATGCCGGCCAGCTCGGCCGGCTGGCCTGGACGGCCCAGCGGCGCGGTGGCACCAAAGGTCACTACCTTGCCCGGCTGTGCGCCGCCGGAAATCTGCAGCGGGGTCCAAACAGGCCCCGGTGCGACGCCGTTGACGCGGATCCCCTTCGACCCGAGCTGCTTGGCGAGCGACTTGATGTAGTTCATGGTAGCCGCCTTGGTCTGGGCATAGGCATAGAGATCGGGTGACGGATCATAGGCCTGCTCGGACGTGGTGCCGATAATCGCCGAGCCGGGCTCGAGATGCGGGACGGCAGCCTTGATGATCCAGAACGGTGCATAGATGTTGGTCTTCATCGTCCGATCGAACTCCTCGGTCGTGAGATCGAGGATCGAAGGAACGGACTGCTGGCGGCCGGCGTTGCAAACCACGATGTCGAGACCACCCAGCGCGCTCACCGCACGTTCGACCAGCTGCCGGCAAAAACTTTCGTTACGGATGTCGCCGGGTATCGGCGCGGCCTTCTGACCGGCGCGACGGATAAGATCGACGACCTCGCGGGCATCCGGTTCTTCTTCTGGCAGATAGTTGATTGCGACATCCGCACCCTCGCGGGCGAAAGCAATGGCGGCGGCACGGCCCATGCCTGAATCGCCGCCTGTAACAAGTGCTCTGCGGCCGCGCAGCCTTCCGCTGCCGACATAGCTCGTCTCGCCATGATCGGGACGAGGGTCCATTCGGCCGGCAAGCCCCGGCCAAGGCTGCGACTGCGCTTTGAACGGCGGTTTGGGATACTTGTTGCGCGGATCCTGCTTGCCGCCGCGAGATGGCGACTGGTCCTGCGCTGTCGCCGGGGCGGCTATTGCCGCACCGGCGCCCAGCGCCGCTGCCGCGGTCATCACTTCACGTCGGGTCGTTTCGTTCATGGCGCTATCCCCTTATTCAGGAACGAAAACTCACAAACGATGCAGTAGTTTCGTGGGAACGGAAAAACGTTCGGATTACTTAACGGCGTCGCTGCATGATCCAGCACCGCACGGTTGCTGAACACCGGAATTGCATCCGCCAGCCCGTCTGAATCCGGCATACGGGGAAGGCGTGCGGCGCGACGTCGGGTGTCGTCAGAAGCCGGTCGAGAGTTTGTTCGATCGCCATGTCTCTCGTGCGCCGATTGTCCTTTCGATATTCGAACCGACCGGCCTGTCGCCTACCGGTTAAGGCGGGGGATGTACGGCGGCCGATTTCGGAGGCGGCGAAAGGCAGCGACAAGGATCGGGTAAGGGTCGTTGCCAGCGCTTACCTACAACCGTTGCGTTTCGCGAGACCGATAGCATCTCGATGTCGACTACTACTCTTGGTTCTCGACCAAGGCCTGGCTGGGGAGTGTCCTGTTTCCGAATCCGCTGCTAACCTGCTTGCCGCCCGCCGCCCGCCCCGCGCTCGGCGGCGAAGAATGCAGGACGTACGAGGGGACGAAAGTGCGTAACGCCGGAGACAATCTGGATTTTCCCTCGGGCGAGGCCGTGACGGCGGCGCTGATCCGGGCTTTCGACTGGTCGGGCACGCCACTGGGGCCGATCAGCTCGTGGCCTCAAAGTCTCAGGACCGCGACGGCGCTCCTGATCAATTCGGCTGTTCCGATGGTCATGCTGTGGGGCGAGGACGGCATCATGATCTACAATGACGCCTATTCGGTGTTCGCGGGCGGGCGGCATCCCGAGTTGCTCGGAGCAAAGGTGCGCGAGGGATGGCCCGAAGTCGCGGACTTCAACGACAGCGTGATGAGGGTGGGGCTCGCGGGCGGAACGCTCGCCTACAAGGACCAGGAGCTGACGCTCTACCGGCACGGTCGGCCAGAACAGGTGTGGCTCGACCTCGACTACTCGCCCGTGCCCGACGAAAGCGGCAGGCCTGCGGGTGTCATCGCTATCGTTGTGGAGACGACGGAGAGGGTGCTGGCCGAGCGGCGCAGCGCGGCCGAGCGCGAGCGGCTCACTCAAATGTTCGAGCAGGCGCCGGGGTTCATGGCGCTGCTGCGCAGTCCGGAACACGTGTTCGAGCTGGCCAACCCCGCATACCAGCAGCTCACCGGCCACCGCGAAGTGCTGGGCAGGCAGGTGCGCGAGGCGCTGCCCGAAGTCGCCGAGCAGGGCTTCGTCGATCTTCTCGATCAGGTCTACCGTTCCGGCAAGGCCTATCTGGGCGAGGCCGTGCCGGTGACCCTTCGGCGCACCCCGGGCGCGCCCGCCGAGCACCGCTTCATCGATTTCGTCTACCAGCCCATGACGGATGTCGACGGCAGGGTGTCGGGCATCTTCGTTCAGGGTTCCGACGTGACCGACCGCGCCCGTGCCGACGCATTGCGGAACACGCAGAACGAACTGCTCGAGGCGGCCGTTGAGGACGCACCGCTAGCCAAGCTGCTCGAAACATTGCTTGCAACGGTCGAGCAGCATTCCGATTCCGGGATGCTCGGCTCCATCCTGCTCGCCACCGAGGACGGGCTCCACCTGCGGCACGGCGCGGCACCAAGCCTGCCGAATGCCTACAACGATGCGATCGACGGCATCGCGGTCGCCCAGGGTGTCGGTTCGTGCGGGACCGCGGCCCACCGTAAGGAGCCGGTGTACGTCACCGACCTCGCTACCGACCCGCTCTGGACCGACTTCCGCGACCTGGCAGTTGCACACGGCCTGCGCGCGTGCTGGTCGACGCCGATCCTGTCGGCCGCAGGCGTGCTGCAAGGTACCTTCGCCATGTATTACCGGGAGCCGCGGGAGCCCACCCCGGCGGATCTTGAGGTTGTCAGCCTGATTACCCGCACGGCGTCGCTTGTCATC
>NZ_CAXTII010000046.1:0-21737 GCF_964244235.1 uncultured Sphingomonas sp. | reverse complement strand
ACGCGTCGAGCTTCGACTTCATCCGGCGCAGGTTGAAGAACAGCTTCTTCTGCGCGGCGGTGGTGCCCATCTTCACGAGGCTCCACGACCGGAGGATATATTCCTGGATCGACGCACGGATCCACCACATCGCATAGGTCGCGAGGCGGAAGCCGCGATCGGGCTCGAACTTCTTCACGCCCTGCATCAGGCCGATATTGCCCTCGGAGATCAGCTCGGACGTGGGCAGGCCATAGCCGCGATACCCCATCGCGATCTTCGCGACGAGGCGGAGGTGGGAGGTCACCAGCTGCGCCGCGGCATCGGGATCGCCATGCTCCTGGAAACGCTTGGCGAGCATATATTCCTGCTCGGGCTGGAGCAGCGGGAATTTCTTGATCTCGGCGAGGTAGCGGTTGAGACCGGCCTCGCTGCCGAGCGCTGGGATCGTCGCGGGGACGTTGCTGCGGGCTGGCATGGTTCTTACTCCCTCTTGGGCTTCGCCGCACTGCGGCATAGGCCCGGTATCTATACGTGAAGCTGGGTGAACAGTTCCTGCATGTCGGCGGGTATTTCGCTTTCGAACGCCATCGCAACCTGCGTTATCGGATGGATGAACCCCAGACGCGCCGCGTGCAAGGCCTGACGCCGGAACCCCAGCCTTTCCAATATCGCACGCTTCGCATCGCCGGAGCGGCCATAGACCGGATCGCCGAGCAGCGCGTGGCCGATCGATGCCATGTGGACGCGGACCTGATGCGTCCGCCCGGTCTCCAGCCGGCATTCGACGAACGCCGCACCCTGTAGCGGCTCGATCGTGCGGTAATGCGTGACCGCGCGCTTGCCGCCCTCGACGATCGCGATCTTCTTGCGGTTCTGTGGGCTGCGTGCGAGCGGGGCGTCGATCTTGCCGTTCGCGGGAGCAGGCACGCCCGTGGTGATCGCCTTGTAGCGCCGGTCGATGCTGTGATCGTGGAACTGGCGGGCGAGCCCTTCGTGCGTGCGGTCGGTCTTCGCGGCGATCATCAGGCCCGACGTGTCCTTGTCGATCCGGTGGACGATCCCCGGCCGTGCGACGCCGCCGATGCCCGACAGCGACCCGCGGCAATGGTGGAGCAGCGCGTTGACCAGCGTCCCGTCCAGATTGCCCGCGGCGGGGTGGACGACCAAGCCAGCGGGCTTGTCGATGACGATGAGGTGGTCGTCCTCATAGGCGATGACGAGCGGGATATCCTGCGCTTCGTTATGCGCGGGCGTCGGGTCGGGCAGCGCGACCGCGAACACCTGTCCGCCGACCGCCTTCTTCGCCGAATCGCGCCAGGCGAGACCGGCATGGGAAACCGCGCCGCTCGCGATCAGGACCTTCAGCCGTTCGCGCGACAGCGTGCGGATCGAATCCGCCAGCGCACGGTCGAGCCGCCAGCCATCCGCCTCGCGCGCGATCGTCGCTTCGATGATGGAAACCCCCCGGTCCATGGGCTAGCCATGTGGCGATGGGCCGCGTGATTTCAACCGAGCTGCTGGTGCGGATCGTCGCGGAGGCGGCGGCATCGCCGGGGGTGGAGGTGTGCGGGCTGCTGCTGGGCCGGGGCGGCCATGTCGAGGAAGCTCGTCCCTCCCGCAATGTCGCCGCCGATCCGTCGTGCATGTTCGAGATCGACCCCGTCGTCCTGATCGCCGCGCACCGCGCGGCGAGGGCAGGCGGCCCGGCGGTCCTCGGCTGCTACCATTCGCATCCGTCGGGCGTGGCGGTTCCCTCGTGCCGCGATGCCGAGGACGCGGCCGCGAACGGGTGGCTATGGGCGATCGTGGCGGGCCTGGACGTACAGGTGTGGCGGGCGGTTGCGGACGGGGCGCTGCGGGGGCGGTTCGAGGAGGTTGGCGGAGAGCGGTGAGGGCGGGGCGGAGGGCGGACGAGTGGAAGCGATGGGCAAGAACTGCCTTCCCTCACTCGACCGGCATTCCCAGAAACGATAGTTTTTTGGGATGCCAAAGCCTCCTCACCTCTCAACGCTGGTTCAGTGATCGGATCACGATCTCTCCAATGTTGACCGCTTCAGGCTGTTCGATCGCGTAGCCAACGGCCTTGGCCACGGCCTGCGGGTCCATTGCGAATTCGCCGGCCGCTTCCTGCATCTGCGCGCGCAATTTGTCATCACGAACGTGGCTTAGAAAGTTGGTATTAGTGAAGCCAGGAGAGATGACCGTGACGCGAAGCTTACCGGCAAGCTCCTGACGCAATCCATCGGACAGCGCCAACACGGCGGCCTTTGTCGCCGAATAGACGGTCTGGTTGGGCGTGGTCTTGCGGGCGGCGGTAGAGGCGATATTGACGAAATGACCGCTACCCTGCTCCCTGAAGACGGGCAAGGCAGCGGCGATGCCGTACAGAACCCCTTTCAGGTTCACATCGACCATCTGATCCCAGTCGTCTACGGCTAGGTCATCCAGCGGCCCGATCGGCATGGCACCGGCACAACTCACAAGCACGTCAAGCCGACCATAATGCTGACGCGCGGCGCCCACTACCCTCACGAGGTCGTCGCGACGGGCCACGTCCGCCGACACAGCGACGGCCGCTCCGCCGTCATCAATGATCCGATCTACCAAGGCGTTCAGTTTGTCTTCGCCTCGAGCCACGAGAACAAGCTTCGCGCCCTGCGCTGCCAGATACAACGCGACGGCTTCGCCGATGCCGCTACTCGCTCCCGTGATCGCCACTACCTTGGTCATTGTATTCCGTCCTTCTCTACGCGAGGAGCCTAACGCACGGGACGGGGTTTCACTGGCGATGCCAATTCATACCGGTCTCTGCCTCGATCAAGACGCCTTCCCGATTGGGAACCCGTAGCGGGACCGCCTCCCGCCGATCGCGCTGGCGACTGTCCTAGGGTTCCGCTTTCCCGAAACCTCTTCCCGATTGCCAAATTGGTGCTGGGAGATGGAGAAACGGGAAAGATCGCGCTGACCGAACGGCTGCTTTCAGTAGCTAGGATGGCCCACTTGAACGTCCATGTTGGGGCGAAACCCGACCCTGCCCCTGTCCTACAAACCGCCGCCCATGTCATGGCGGAGCGATGCCCTCCCACGCCACCCCGCTATCCGTCGCCCCTTGCCCGACCCACGTAACCCCTTCTTTTCCCTCCGAAGTGGAAAGTGCGTGGCACGCCTCCACTTCCTCCACTTCCGAACCCGAACGGCGCCGTCCCGGACGTCATTTTCCCGCCCGCCGCCTTGCGCCCGCGACTCGCGCGCGTCACAAGCGGCGCATATTTTCAGGAACGCCCCATGCCCGTCAGTCCCGTCGATTTCGCCAGCCTGCTCTGTTCGCGTCTGTGCCACGATCTGTTGTCGCCGGTCGGTGCGCTGAACAACGGGCTGGAGCTGCTCGCCGACGAGACCGATCCGGCGATGCGCGAACGGTGCATGGACCTGCTCGCGGAGAGCGCGCGGACGTCGGCGAACAAGCTGAAATTCTTCCGCCTGGCGTTCGGGGCGGCGGGCGGGTTCGGCGAGATGGTCGATGCGCGCGAGGCCAGGACCGCGATCGAGGGATTGTTCGCGGACAGCAAGCGGCTGACGCTGGCATGGATGGTCGAGGACCCGACGCTGCCCAAGGCGGCGATCAAGGTCCTGCTGAACCTCGCGATGATCGCGGGCGATGCGCTGGTGCGCGGCGGGACGCTGGACATCGGCGGCGAGAGCAATGGCGGCCAGGTCGAGATCGCGATCAAGATCGAGGGACCGCGTATCCTGCTCGATCCCGATCTGCGCCGCACGCTGGTGGAGGGGGAGGGCACCGACGGCGTCACCGCGCGGGCGGCCGCGGCGTATCTGGTCCATACGTTGGTCGCGCAAGGCAAGGGCCGGGTGCAGGTGTCGGAGCCTGCGGACGCGGTCATGATCTTCGGCGCGGCGTTCACCGCCGACGCGTCTGCCGCGTAACCGGAGCGCCACCGGGTAAACGCCGCCTTAACCCCGACCGGTGCAGAAGCATCCCAAGCCACAGACGCTCGGGAACCCATGGACGATCTGCTTCAGGAATTCATCGCCGAAACCCGTGAGACGCTCGCGGCGCTGTCGGGCGAGATCGTGGCGTGGGAATCGATGCCGGCGGACCGGTCGCGTCTCGATTCGATCTTCCGGTTCGTCCACACCGTCAAGGGCAGCTGCGGTTTTCTCGACCTGCCGCGCCTGCTCCGCCTCAGCCATTCCGCCGAGGACGTGCTGGCGGCGGTGCGCGACGGCGTGCGTATCCCCGATGCGGCACTGGTCAGTGCCGTGCTGGCGATCGTCGACCGGATCGGCGAGGTGGTCGAGGCGATCGATGCCGGCATTCCGCTGGACGATTCGTCCGAGGACCTGCTGATCGCGGCGCTGGCGGAAGATGCCGCGCCTGCCGCGGCACCGGTCGCGCAGACGGTGGTGCCGCGCGCGCCGACGCGCACCATCCGGCTGAACGTCGACCTGCTCGACCGGATGATGAGCGGCATGTCGGACATGGTGCTGGCGCGCAACGAACTCGCGCGGCGGCTGCGCGACGAGGTGGTCGACCCGCGGGTCGAGACCGCGCTGGAGCGCCTGTCGCTGACCGTGGCCGAGATGCGCGAGACCGTCACGCGGACGCGCATGCAAAAGATCGAAGCGCTGTTTTCCGCGCTGCCGCGCATGGTGCGCGACACGGCGGGCGAACTGGGCAAATCCGTGACGCTGGATATCGACGGTGCGGATGTCGAACTGGACCGCGAGATGATCGAGATGATGCGCGATCCGCTGGTCCACATCATTCGCAACGCGGTCGATCACGGCCTGGAATCCCCCGCCGATCGCCGTACCGCGGGCAAGCGCGATACCGGGCAGTTGACCGTGTCCGCGCGGCAGGCAGGCAACCAGATCGTGGTCGAGATCGCCGATGACGGCCGCGGGATCGACGTCGCCGCCGTCGCCGCAAAGGCGATCGCGCGCGGGCTGCATACCGCAGCGCAGATCGCCGCGATGGACGAGGCGCAGAAGGTCGCTCTGGTCTTCGAACCCGGCCTGTCCAGCCGCGACAGCGTCACCTCGATTTCCGGACGCGGCGTCGGCATGGACGTGGTGCGCGCCAATATCGAACATATCGGCGGCCGGATCGTGCTGCAGAACCGGCCGCGGCAGGGTCTGACGATCGTCATCCTGGTGCCGCTGACGCTGTCGATCCTGCCGACGATCGTCGTCGGCGTAGGCGGTGAACGCTTCGCGCTTGCCCGGCAGTCGGTCGAGGAGATCGTCAAGCTGTCGGGTACCTCCGTGCGGACCGACGTCATCGGCGGCCGTCCAGTGGTAACCGTGCGCGGCCGCCGGTTGCCGCTGGTCGATCTGGCCGGCCTGATCGGCGTCGGCACCCCGTCCGCAGAAACGCTGGCGATCGTATCGACGCGCGACGGCACCTATGCGCTGGCGATCGAGGCAGTGCTGGATACCGAGGAACTGGTGGTGAAACCCGCCGCGCCGGCGGTGATGGCGACCGGGCTGTACGCCGGCCAGACCTTGCCCGACAGCGGCCTGCCGATGCTGCTGCTCGACGGCGCGGGGATCGCCAAGATCGCCGGGCTGCGCTTCGACCAGCTGGTCGTCCAGGAGACCGAGGTCGCGCAGATCGAGGAGCCGGGTGTGGCCGCCTTGCTGTTCGAGGATCTCGACGGTCGTCGCAGGGTCATGCCGCTCGCCGCGATCGACCGGGTCGAACAGGTGGAGGCGACATCGGTTCGGCACAGCGCCGGGCGGTTGCGGATCGCGATCGGCGGCAATCTGATCGTGCTCCACGCGGTGGCGGATCATGCCGTTCGCCCGGTATTGACGGTATTGCGGCTGACCGACGGCCTGCGCGAGATCGGCTACGCCGTCGCCGACCCGATCGAGATCGTCACCCTGCCCGCGGATACCGCACCCGCTTACGGGAACGGGCCGATCGCGGGCGTGGTGATGATCGAGGGCGAACAGGTCGAACTGATCGACATTCATGCGATGTTCGCGGGCGAGGAGGGACCGGTCGCGGACCGGACGATCTGCCTGTTGAACGACGATGCCCGCGGCTGGATGCGCACCTTTCTTCAGCCGGCGCTGGAGGCGAGCGGCTATCGCTGCGTCACCGAATTGCTCGCTGGCGAACGACCCGCCATCGCGCTGGCGATGGAAGGCGCGGTCGAAACGCCGGGCTTGCCGACCCTGCGGCTGCGGCGCGACGTTGGCCAGAATGGGCCCGACGACGCCAGTATCTACCGGTACGATCGTGCTGCCCTGCTGGATGCCATCGCCACGCAAGTCCGGACCGGAAAGGCCGCCTGATGGAATTGTTCCTCGTCGCACAAATCGCCGGTCGCTGGGTGGCAATCGAGACCGGTCAGGTCGAATCGGTCGTCGATCTGGGTGAAATCGTCGCGGTTCCCGGGGCCAGCCGCGCGATCCGGGGACTCGCCGCGCTGCGGAGCAGGGTCGTGACCGTGGTCGATACCGGTACCGCACTCGGCATCGATCCGACCCCCGCCGATACGGCGCGCGCGGTCATCGCCTGGATCGACGGGCATCATTATGCGGTGCTGGTCGAGGCGCTGGAAGATGTCCGCGAATTCGTGCGTCAGCCATTGTCCCGCGGGCTGGTGCTGGATCGCGGCTGGGCGACGATCGGTACGGGCCTGATCGAACGCGACGGCGAACCTCTGCTGATCGTCGATCTGGCCGCTCTGGTCCCGACATTCGCCGCCGCCGCTTAACGCGACGCTTACGCTTTGCTGTCACACACGCGCTATCTAGCGGGGAAGACCATTCCATGAAGACCTGTCTTGTCGTCGACGACTCCAAGGTGATCCGTAAAGTCGCGCGTCATATTCTGGAAACCATGGACTTTGCGGTGAGCGAGGCCTGCGACGGGCGCGAGGCGCTAGACGCGTGCATGTCGGCGGCACCGGACGTCATCCTGCTCGATTGGAACATGCCGGTGATGAGCGGGATGGATTTCCTGCGCGCATTGCGCGAGTCGATGATCGTCAAGCGGCCGAAGGTCGTGTTCTGCACGACCGAGAACGGCATGGCGTATATCCGCGCGGCCATCGAGGCGGGCGCCGACGAATATGTCATGAAACCGTTCGACCGGGACACGCTGGAAAGCAAGCTCCAGATCGTCGGCATGGCCTGATCCGGCGTCGGACGATGACGTCGGCATCTCCTGTTTCCTCGCGCAACGTCCCGCCCGATCACCGGTCGGTGTTGATCATCGACGATTCGGCGGTGGCGCGGTCGATGATCGCGCGCATGGTCGATGCGAGCCACCGATACGCGGTCGCGGGGTCGGTCGCGAACGTCGATGCCGCCTTCGCCTTCCTGATGCGCGCGCGCATCGACGTCATCCTGCTGGATCTGGAGATGCCGGGCGTGAGCGGCCTGACCGCGCTGCCCGATCTCATCACCGCCGGGCGGGGCGCGAAAATCCTCGTCGTGTCTGCGTCGACGTCCGATGGCGCATCCGCCACGGTGCAGGCGCTCGCCCTCGGTGCGGCGGACACGCTGGTAAAGCCGGGCGTCCAGACAACCTCGAGCCGTTTTGCCGAACTGCTGTCCGAACGGCTCGATCGTTTGTTCGACCCACCGGCGCTCGTCGTACCCAAGGTCGCCAGCGCGGATGTCGAACCGAAGCTGTCAGCGGCACCGGCGCGTCCGACATCCGCCGCATCGGGACGCGGTACGTTCGATGTCGTTGCGATCGGTGCCTCGACCGGCGGGATCCATGCGCTCAGCCTGTTGCTGCGCGAATTGCCCGCATCGTTCAGCGCCCCGATCCTGATCACGCAGCACCTGCCTGCGACCTTCATGTCACATTTCGCGGCGCAGCTGGCGGTGCTCGGCGGCCGACCGTGCGAAGTCGCCACCGATTACATGCGAATCCGCCCCGGCCGGATCGTCGTCGCACCTGGCGACCACCATATGAAAGTCGTCGCATTGACCGACGGCGCGGCGATCCGTCTGGTCGATGATCCGGTCGCCAGCGGCTGTCTGCCATCGATCGATCCGATGTTCGAAAGCATCGCCGAGGTCTTTGGCGCAAGGGCGCTGGGCATCGTGCTGAGCGGCATGGGTCGCGACGGCTCGACCGGGGCCGTCCGCCTGCATCAGGCCGGCGGCGCGGTCGTTGCGCAGGATGTCGCCAGCTCGGTCGTATGGGGCATGCCCGGCGCGGCGGTGGCGACGGGCGTCGTCAGCGCCACGATGCCCCCCGACGCGATCGGCCGACTGATCGCGGCGCGTCCGAAGCCATGATCCACGAACCGATCCTCGCGTCCGGCGCATCCTCGACCACGGTCAGCGTCCTGACCGCGCTGCTGGAGGCGCGGACCGGGCAGCAGATGGCGGCGTACCGGTCCTGGCGGATCGACACCGCGCTCAAGCCGCTGCTGCGCGACCGCGGCTTCAACTCGCTCGACCGGCTCGTCCAGCTGTTGCTCGACGGGACCGAGCCGACGATCGGCGATGCCATCGTCGATGCGCTGCTGAACCATGAAACCTCGTTCTTCCGGGATGCGCAGGTGTTCGACCTGATCGTCGAGGCCGTCGCGGCGGTCGAGGAGACGGGTCGCGTGCCGCGTATCTGGTGCGCGGGTTGCTCGACCGGCCAGGAGCCGCTGTCGCTGGCGATGGTCTTTGCCGAACGTGCCGAAGACACCGGCAAACGCGCGCCGGAGATCGTCGCGACCGACGTATCCGCCGCCGCGATCGCGCGGGCCAAGATCGGTCGCTATACCCAGTTCGAAATCCAGCGCGGATTGCCGATCCGGCGGATGATGCGCTGGTTCGACAGCGACGGTGCGGACTGGATCGCGAAATCCGTATTGACCGGCGCGGTTCGCTATAGCCGTCACAATCTGGTCGGGGGTCGGCCGCCGCCCGGACGGTTCGATATCGTGTTGTGCCGCAACGTGCTGCTGTACCTTGCGCCCGAGACCAAGGCGACGGCGTTCGCGGGGGTCGCGGCCGCGATGAACTCCGGCGGGACGCTGGCGCTCGGCGCTGGCGAGACGGTGATCGGCCAGACGCGTGCCTTCATGCCGAGCAAGACGCATCGCGGGCTCTACACCCACACCGGCTGACGGTTTACATTGCGGGTCTGCTCCGCCAAGCATCCGCGGTGACGTTTCTACTACCGATCATCGATACGCCCTCGCCCAATTTCGACGAGCGCGCGCTGCCGGTGTCGATGATCGTGCTGCATTATACCGGCATGAAGGACGGCCCCGCCGCCATCGCGCGGTTGCGCGATCCGGCAGCGAAGGTCTCCGCGCATTACGTCGTCGCGGAAGACGGCACGATCGTCCGGATGGTCGCGGAGAACAAGCGTGCCTGGCATGCGGGCCGCGCGCATTGGCGGACGATCGACGACGTCAATTCGGCCAGCATCGGGATCGAGATCGTCAATCCCGGGCATGAATTCGGCTATCGGCCGTTTCCCGACGAGCAGATCGGCGCGCTCGTGCCGCTCGTGGCCGATATCAAGGCGCGTTACGGCATCGGACGCGGCGACGTGGTCGGCCATTCCGACGTCGCCCCGGCGCGCAAGCGCGATCCCGGCGAATTGTTTCCGTGGCATATGCTCGCCAGGCTCCGTCTGGCGCTGCCGCGCCCGACCCGCAACCTGATGGACCCGATGTGGACCGAGGCCGGCTTCCTGCTGGCGCTTGAGCGCTTCGGTTACGATGTCGAGGACCGGATGGCCGCGATCATGGCGTTCCAGCGCCGCTTCCGCCCCGAACTGATCGACGGCGAGATCGATGGCGAATGCCGGATGATCCTGCTCGCGCTCCTGCTTCCCAAACCGCAGGGTGACGACTAGGGGGGGTACGTCAGAGGGTCGGGCGGCCGCGGGCGTTTTCGGACGCGCGAGGAAAGTCCGGGCTCCATGGAACAACGGTGCCGGGTAACGCCCGGCGGCTCCGGGCTCGATCCGGGGTCAGGGAAAGTGCCACAGAGAGCAGACGGCTACGGCTTCGGCCAAGTCAGGGTGAAAGGGTGCGGCAAGGGCGCACCGCGCGACCGGTAACGGAAGCGGCACGGCAAACCCCACCGGGAGCAAGACCGAATAGGGATGGCATGGGGTTCGCCCCGGGGCGTGTTCCCGCCTGCCATCCGGGTTGGTCGCTTGAGGCGGCGCGCAAGCGTCGTCCTAGAGGAATGGTCGCACAGTCTCCGCGCAGGCGGGGATGGACAGAACCCGGCTTACAGACCCTCTGGCAATTTGCTTTAGCGCGCGGCACAACGCGCCGAGTGTTGGAGGCGGGGCGCTGAATGGGATTGGTATGACGGCGGGGCTCGCGCTGGCGGTGGTGCTCGGCGACGCGGCGATCGCGCAGCAAACCGCGATGACGGTCCAGCAGCAGTTCGAGGCGGCGGCCACCGCGACCGCGGGCGACGACAAGGTGGCGGCGCTCGCCTGGACCGCGCTCGAGCAGCGCGTGGCCAAGAACCCGCGCAGCTTGGCAATCGTACATATCCGCGAAAGCGACGTGCTGCTTGCACTCGACCGCAAGGACGAGGCAGCCGCTGCGGCGCGCGCCGGACTGGCCGTCCTGGCGCCCAGCGACGCCAGCCTGGCGGAAGACCGATTCCTTGCGCAGTCGATGCTCGGCAGGATCGCGCGGGAGGCGCTCGATTATGCGAGTGCCGTGGAAGCCTATCGCGCGGCGGAAGCGACGGCGATCTTGCCGGGCGATAAGCTGGCGGCGGCGTTGGGGATTGCAAACACCGACATCTTCGTCGACCCCGCCGGGGCGGAAGCCGCGCTCGGTCGGATCGACGCGCTCCTGGCCAGCAACAAGAGCGATGCGGTGGTCCGCGGCCAGGTCATGCGCGCGCATGGGCTGCTCTATCTGAACCAGGGCCGTTTTCGCGAGGCGCAGAAAGCGTCCGCGTCTGCGGTTGAGCTGTTTGGCGGATTGACCGAGAAAAGCGACCTGAACGACGTTGCCGTCCGATCGGATACTGCCATCGCCGCCATGCTGGCCGGGGATGCCGAGACGGCGCGCAAATACATGGCGTATACCGGCGCGGGGCGCATCGCGGACGGATCGTTCAATCCCGCGGTGCAGATGACCCCGCCCGATTGCGGCGGCGAAGCGGGATTGAAGCCGGCCGACCTTGCGGTCGTGGAGTTTTCGATTGCCGAGGACGGTTCGGTTCTGCAGGCGGCGCCGATCTACGCCGCGGGCGGCGGTGCGGTCGCGCTGGAGTTCGCTCGCGCGGCCACTCGCTGGAGCTGGACGCCCGACGAGGTCAAGGCGCTCCCGCGTTTCTTCCGCTACCGGGCGCGGGTGGAAATGCGCTGTTCCACGGCATTCACGCGGCCATCGATCCGCAGCGCGATGAACGATGCGGTGATCCGGTGGCTGGTCGACAAGGGGGCGATGGTCGCCGACGCGCCCGATAGCTCGGCAGTATCGGTGTTGCCGACCCAGCGCGCACGCCTCGCCGGTGCGCCCGCGGGGCGTGCCACGATTGCGGCCAGTCTGCCGTTGCTGAACAACCCGATCGTGCCCGCGGACGAGAAACATGCCATCGCTTTGCGCGCGCTCGCCGCCGCCGATGCGGACGGTGCGCCGCCGCTGGCCCGGCTCGCGCTGGACCTCGATGCACGCGAATCGGCGAAGGCGGAGGGGCGGCGTGCCAAGGGCTATGCGGTCGATCTTCGCGCCTTGCTTGCGCTGCGCCCCTATGCGGACGATCCGCGTGCCCGCGCGGCGATCAGGGTCAGTATGGCGGCCGGCGGCAATCCGCGGCACCCCGATCCGCAGATGCGCGACTGGTTGCGGCAAGTGGTGGACGACCCCGCGCTGGAAAAGACCGATCCGTTGAAGATCGCCGCGCTATTGCAGATCGCCTCGATCGAGCAGCGTGCCGGCGATACCGCCGCGGCCAAGGTCGCGTTCGACCAGACCGGGCTGACCGCCGATCAATGCGCGCTGATCGATGCGCCACCCGCGTTTCTGTCGGTCGGCGGGACCTTTCCGACGGAAGCGCAGCGTTGGGGGTTCGAGGGCTGGACGCTGACCCAGTTCGACATCGCGGCGAACGGCCATGTCCAGGGCCAGCGCGCGATCATCAGCTATCCGCCCTTCATCTTCACCAAGGCGGGCGAGGAGACGATAGGTGGCGCACGCTATGCGAAAAGCTATCGGCCCGAAGGTGCACTGGGCTGTGGCGCGGCGACCCAGCGGGTGAAGTTCAAGCTACCCTATCGCCACTGACGGGCACGCCGTAAAGGTCGTGTTCGTCCGCATCCTCGACGACGACCGACACGATATCGCCGACCGCCAGATACGCCGCGTCGCGCAGAAACACCTCGCCGTCGATCTCGGGCGCGTCGGCCTTGGACCGTCCGGTCGCGCCGCCTTCGTGATCGACCACGTCTATCAGGACGTCGATCGTGCGGCCGACCTTCGCGGTCAGCTTCGCAGCGGAGATGGCGGCAGTCTTCTCCATGATCCGCGCGTAGCGTTCCTCCTTCACCGCCTCGGGCACGGGATCGGGCAGGTCGTTCGCCGTCGCGCCCTCGACGGGTTCGAAGCGGAAGGCGCCGACGCGGTCGAGCTGTGCCTCGTCCAGCCAGTCGAGCAGATACTGGAAATCGCCTTCCGTCTCGCCGGGGAAACCGACGACGAAGGTCGACCGGATCGCGATGTCGGGGCAGATGTCGCGCCAGGCGTGGATCCGCTCCAGCACCTTCGCGTCGTTCGCCGGGCGCTTCATCCGGCGCAGCACCGCCGGCGCGGCATGCTGGAACGGGATGTCCAGGTACGGCAGCACCAGTCCCTCCGCCATCAGCGGGATGACCTGATCGACATGGGGGTAGGGGTAGATATAATGCAGCCTGACCCACGGAGCGATATGCCCGAGTTCGCGCGCGAGATCGGTCATGTGGGCGCGGACGTCGCGACCATGCCAGGGGCGCGGCTGGTGGCGGATGTCGACGCCGTAGGCCGACGTGTCCTGGCTGATGACCAGCAACTCCTTCGTCCCCGCGGCGACCAGCTTCTCCGCCTCGCGCAGGATCGCGTCGGGACGACGACTGACCAGATCGCCGCGCAGGCTCGGGATGATGCAGAAGGCGCAGCGATGATTGCAACCCTCCGAAATCTTCAGATAGCTGTAATGGCGCGGCGTCAGCTTCAGGTCGGTATCTTCGACCGCGCCGCCTGCCGGGTGCTCCCGTGTACCGACGAGATCGAGATAGGGCGACCGTTGGGCGGGGGCCGCCAGATGTACCGCCTCGACCACCTGTTCGTACTGGTGCGCGCCCGTGACCGCGAGCACTTGCGGGAAGCGCGTCCGGATCGTCTCGGCTTCCTTGCCCATGCAGCCGGTCACGATGACGCGGCCGTTCTCCGCGATCGCCTCGCCGATCGCCTCCAGGCTTTCCTCCTTCGCGCTGTCGAGAAAGCCGCAGGTGTTGACCAGCACCACGTCCGCGCCCGCATAATCCGGGGACATATGATAGCCGTCGGCGCGAAGCTGGGTCAGGATGCGTTCGCTGTCGACCAGGTTCTTCGGACAGCCGAGCGAAACCATGCCGACGCGCGGCGGGGAAGGGAGACGGGCTGCCATTGGAAGCGCACGCCATACGCCAAGCGGCGCGAATTTTCCAGCCTCGGTCGATACGCCGTCTCGCCGCTCGCTCGAAATGAACAATATGAGGTGTTTTGCCAAGCAAGCCCTCCCCGGCGAAGGCCGGGGCCCATTGGCGGGACGATCGCGGCGGCGCTATACGCTCTCCGACCCCGACCTTCGCTATTGGGCCCCGGCCTTCGCCGGGGAGGGGTAAAAGCGAATGCGGGGAACAGGATCGATGGCGAACGGGAAGACGATGCTAGCGATAGGCCTGATGTCCGGCACCTCGCTCGACGGGATCGATGCCGCGCTGATCGAGACCGACGGGCGCGAGCATGTCCGGCCCATCGCGTTTCGGGGCGAGGCGTATTCGGATGCGGCGCGCGCGCAGTTGGCGGCAGCGACCGCGGCGGCGCTCACCTATGACCGGCCGCGCGCCAGTCAGCCGCTGACCGCCGCCGGCGAACTGATCGACCGCTGCCACGTCCTGGCGGTACGCAAGCTGCTGGCGGAGGCGCAGGTTTCGGCCGCGGACATCGACGTCATCGGCTATCACGGCCAGACCGTCGCGCACCGGCCCGATCGCGGCTGGACCTGGCAGATCGGCGACGGCGCGGTGATCGCGGCGGCGACGGGGATCACCACGGTGTCCGATTTCCGAAGCGCGGACGTCGCGGCCGGCGGGCAGGGAGCACCGCTATTGCCGGTGTACCATGCCGCGCTGGCCGCCGGGCTGGAGAAGCCGCTCGCGATCCTGAACCTGGGCGGCGTAGCGAACGTGACCTGGATCGGCCCGGACGGCAATCTGGTGGCGTTCGACACCGGTCCGGCGAACGGCCTGATCGACAGCTGGGTCGAGGAGGTGCGCGGGCTGCGGTTCGACGAAGGCGGAGCGATCGCCGCAGCGGGCCGGGTGGATGACACCGTCTTGACGGCTATGCTCGACAATCCCTGGTTCGACGCACCCCCGCCCAAATCGCTCGACCGCGGCGATTTCACGATCCAGCCGGCGCGGGGATTGTCGGTCGAGGACGGCGCCGCCACGCTGACCGATTTTACCGCACAGACCGTTGCGCTGGCGCTTCGTCTGCTACCCACAATACCGCGCCGCTTGATCGTTGTCGGGGGCGGGCGACACAATCCGACGCTGCTCCGCGCCATCGCGACTCACACCGGGCTGACCCCCGAGTCGAGTGACTCGCTTGAATGGAACGGCGATTCGGTGGAGGCGGAGGGCTTCGCCTATATGGCGGCCCGAACGCTGCAGGGGCTGCCGATCAGCTATCCGGGGACGACTGGCACCCCCTATCCGGTCGTCGGCGGCGCGATCCATCGTATGTAGGCGTCGATTGGACGAAACGGCGGATTTGATCATGGACTCTGCGGCGCGCCATTATCACATATCAACTGTGGCGAACCGGGGAGGGACCGTCCCGCATGGAATCCGATCTTCGATATTACACACGGCGTATCAGCATGGAGCACCGGGCGGCGGCGTGCGCGGTGACCGCGGAGGCGCGCGACCGCCGGCTGCAGCTGGTCGAACGCTACCGTGCGAAGGTGGCGGAACTCGTCGGCTGAGCCTCAGCGTTTCCGCGTCAGTTCGCGCATGCCCTCGTCCAGACCGCCCAGCGTCAGCGGATACATGCGATCGTTCATCAATTCGCGGATGATGCCGATCGATTGCGAATAGCCCCATTGCTCCTTGATCACGGGGTTCAGCCACACCGCCGCGGGATAGGTCGTGGTCAGCCGGTGGATCCATGCCGCCCCCGATTCCTCGTTGAAATGTTCGACCGATCCACCTGGGTGCGTGATTTCGTACGGACTCATCGACGCGTCGCCGACGAACACCAGCTTATAGTCGTGGCCGAATTTATGCAGCACGTCCCACATCGGCGTCCGTTCGGCGAAGCGGCGTTTGTTGTCTTTCCATACGCCCTCGTACGGGCAGTTGTGGAAGTAGAAGAATTCGAGGTTCTTGAACTCGCTCGTCGCCGCCGAAAACAGCTCCTCGCACAGCTTCACGAACGGATCCATCGACCCGCCGATGTCGAGGAACAGCAGCAGCTTGACCGCATTCCGCCGTTCCGCGCGCATGACGATGTCGAGATAGCCCTGCCGCGCGGTGCCCGCGATCGTGCCGTCGATATCCAGCTCGTCCGCCGCGCCTTCGCGCGCGAAACGGCGCAAGCGGCGCAGCGCGACCTTGATGTTGCGCGTGCCCAGTTCGCGCGTGTTGTCCAAATTGCGAAACTCGCGCTGGTCCCAGACCTTCACCGCGCGTTTGTGCGTCGATTCGCCGCCGATCCGGACGCCTTCGGGATTATAGCCCGAATTGCCGAACGGGCTCGTGCCGCCGGTGCCGATCCACTTGTTGCCGCCCTGATGGCGTTTTTCCTGTTCGGCCAGACGCTTCTGGAGCGTATCCATGATCTCGTCCCAAGAGCCTAGCGCCTTGATCGCCTCCATTTCCTCCGGCGTCAGGAATTTCTCCGCGACCGCCTTCAGCCAGTCGGCGGGCAGTTCCCGCCCTTGCGTCCCGAACGTCGTGGCGATCCCGCGGAACACCTTGGCAAAGACCTGATCGAACCGGTCGAGCAGCCCCTCGTCCTTCACGTACACCGCGCGCGAGAGATAATAGAAATCCTCCGGCGTCCGCTCGATCACGTCGGCGTCCAGTGCCTCGAGCAGCAGCAGATGCTCCTTCAGGCCGGCAGGGATGCCCGCACTGCGCAGCTCGTCGAGGAAATTCAGGAACATGCCGGCTCTCCCTCAGTCGCTGACGCTGGTCGGCGTGGTGGCAACCGGGGCCGGGTCCGCGGGCACCACCGGCAATTCGACGAAGCTCGCCTCGCGCGGGGTGCGGAATATCGTGACCGTCGCCTTGCGGTAATCGGCCGGCTTCGCGTCGAGGACATTGGCGACATAGGTCTGCGGGTTGCGGTCGTAGAGCGGGAACCAGCTCGACTGGATCTGCACCATGATGCGGTGGCCGGGCAGGAACATGTGGTTCGCGTTCGGGAGCGCGAAGCGGATCGTCGTCGGCCGGTTGGCGACGAGCGGTTCGGGGGTTCCGAACCCCTTCGCGGCGTAACGCCCGCGGAAGATATCCATCGCGATGCCAAGCTGATAGCCGCCCATTTCGGGCTTTTCCGGATATTCGTCCGGATAGACGTCGATCAGCTTCACGACGAAATCGCCATCGGTGCCGGTCGTCGCGGCGACCAGGTTGACGACGGGTGCGCCGCCGATCGCAACCGGCTGCGTGAGCGCCGGGGTTTCGTAGACGAGCACGTCCGGGCGATCCGCGAAGGCGCGCTGGTCGTCCGCGAGCCAGCGGCCCCAGGTCGATCCCTTGGCATAGGTCGGGCGGATCGGGCGCAAACGGTACGGGATCGGCTTGGCGGGATCGGAGACGTAGCTGTCGCTCGCGGCGTCGGCGGTCCGCACGAGCGGACCTGTGAAGGACAGCTGGCCAGCAGGTGCCAGGTACAGCCGCTGTACGGGCGACGGACAGCCGGCGATGCAGGCCTGCGGCCAGTGATCCAGCCTTTCCCAGTCGTTCGCGCCGGTCCGGAACGCGAGTACCGGCGGCAGGTTCGCCAAGCTACCCCCCGTTTTGAGATGCTCGTCCAGAAACGGCAGCATGACGTTGCGGCGGAACCAGAGCGCGGTATCGCTGCCGAACTGGACCGCCCCCAGCGACGATCCGTCGCCCGCCCAGCCGCCATGCCGCCACGGGCCGATGACCAGATGGTTGACATGATCCGGATCGTTCTTGCTCACGGCCTCATATGCGGCGACCGCGCCGTACATGTCCTCCTGGTCCCATTGCCCGGCGACCCACAGCGTCGGCACCGACTGTTTTTGTTTCGGCAGGATTTCGTCCAGCGCCTGCGCATGCCAGAATGCGTCATAGGCCGGATGGTCGTGCATCCGGTTGACATAGGGTAGCTGGCCGAGCCCCCGGCTCTTCACGAAGGCCGACGCCGAGCCTGCGCGCAGGAAGGTGTCGTAATCGTCGTATGCGTCGCGCCACAGATCGCCCGCATCGCCCTTCGCCGCGTCCTGCGCATAGTAATAGTCGTATCCGATCAACCGGAATGCGCCGCCGTGGAAATCGTCGTCGTTCATCCACGTATTGATGACCGGATTTTCCGGCACCGCGGCCTTCAGCGCGGGATGCGGATGGACCAGCGCCATCGCCGCCATCATGCCGTCATAGCTGGTGCCGGCGATGCCCACGCGGCCGTTGGTGCCGGCGACATGCTTCACCAGCCAGTCGATGGTGTCATAGGCATCGGTCGAATGGTCGACGCCGGACGCGTTGAGGGGCCCCGCCAGCGGGCGCTCGTTGACATAAGCCCCCTCCGATCCGTGCTTGCCGCGGACGTCCTCGAACACCAGGATATAGCCTGCCGCCAGCAGCATCGCGTTGGCGGGGGAGACCAGCATCGCGCCGTGCGCGCTCGACGCCTTGCTGCTCGAATCGTCGGCCCCGTAGGGCGTCCGGTCGAGCAGGATCGGGGCGTCCTTCAGGCCCTTGGGCGACAGGATGACAGCGTGGAGCTTCACGCCATCGCGCATCGGGATGTCGACTTCGGTCCGGCTGTGGTCGAAGCCGGCATTGGCGGGGGTGAAATGCGCCGGGATGTCGGGCGGCAATTGCTGCGCCGATGCGGTGCCGGACAATAAGAGGAAAAGGGTCGCGAAGCATGCGCGCATGGGTCGTTCCGTCGATCGAGGTCGACGCAGTCGTGCCAGTGCAACCGTCCCTGGCGCAACCTCTTAGTGGCCCCGCCGCCCCGCATCGGGGACATAGGCGTCGATCAGCGCGGCGACGTCGTCGGGATGGCGTCCGGTCAGCCCGCGGGTCGGCGGCCCGGGGGCGTAGACGAAGCCGCTGACGGGATAGACGGTGCTGCCGAGCCCTTCCGAATCGCGGTACCAGACCTTCACGTCGGTCCAGTCGTTGTTCGGCGAGACGTCGTACAACGTCACGTCCTGTTCGGCATGCCCGCGCTCGCCATTCTGCCGCGACCAGTTGGCGTGGGTCAGCATGACGACCCGGCTTTCGACGATCCGGCTGATGACGGCGACATGGCCGAGCGGCAGGCGGCTGGTGCGGCGAAAGACGATGACCGCGCCGACTTCGGGCCGGTGGCCGCGTTCATATTTGCCCTGCGCCTGGTCCCACCAGCTCCAGGCGTCGCCGTAGATCTCGATCCCCGACGCCGCGCGCGCGAACGGCACGCACTGGCCGACATAATCGAGCAGCGGCGCGGCGACACCGGGCACCGCGACGGCCATGGATGCGATGAGGAGGCCAAGCTTGCACCACGCGATACGCATGCATCCCGTCTAGCGGGGCGGGGTGACCTCTGGGTTAGTCTATGTGGTTAACCGAAAATGGGCGGAACCATCATTTCCGATCATTATCATGCTATGAACCATAGACGTTCTTCAGATGACAAGAGTGACACCTCCATAGCGGCTCCATAGCGGCGATGACGAAATGGAGAACGGGAATGAACAGGACGGGGGCGATGCTGGCGCTGGCTGGCTGCTTGATCAGCGCAACGGCGAGCGCGCAGAGTTTCAACTATTGGCCCGCGGCAGCAGTGGTTGGCGACCGCACGATGTACGTGCCGATGGGCACGCCGCTGACACTGATGACCCGCACGCAAGTGTCCACGAAGGACAACAAGTCCGGCGACCGGATTTATTTCACCGTCGCCGAGACGATGTCGTTTCGTGGGCAGGTCGTGATCCCGGCGGGTGCGGTCGCTGTTGGCGAAGTCGCGCGGTCGGATCGCAACGGACATCTCGGCAAGAAGGGCAAGATCGACATCAACCTGCTCTATGTCGAGACGCCCAATGGCCCGGTCCGCCTGTCGGGCGGCGCCGCCAACCGGGGGACCAGCGGTGTCATTCCTTCGGTTGCGACGATCGTCTTCGTCAGCTGGCTCGGCTATTTCATTCATGGCACCAGCGCGCATATTCCGCCCAATTTACCGGTCCAGGCCTATCTCGCAGAGGATATGCACTTCGCGATGGGCAAGCCGGCCCCCGCCGTCGCGGCGACCGCGGTCCAGCCGGACGCGGTCCGCACACTGCCCGCCAGCTTCGACGATGCGCACCGGCCGAGGGTCGTACAGACCGCGCAACGCTGAATAATCGTCGATCTGCTTTGCGGAAATCGGGGTAACCCCGTCGAACCGGAGCGAAGGCCGATCGCTCAGGGCCGGTTCGCCTGCCGCTTCGCCATGAACGCCAGGCGTTCGAACAGCATCACGTCCTGTTCGTTCTTCAGCAGCGCACCGTGGAGCGGCGGGATCGCCTTGGTCGGATCGCGGTTCTGCAGGACGTCGAGCGGCATGTCCTCGTGCAGCAACAGCTTCAGCCAGTCGAGCAATTCGCTCGTCGAAGGCTTCTTCTTCAGCCCCGGTACGTCGCGGACGTCGTAGAAGATGTCCATCGCCTTCGACACCAGGATTTTCTGGACGCCGGGGAAATGGACATCGACGATCGCCTGCATCGTCGCACGATCGGGGAATTTGATATAGTGGAAGAAGCACCGGCGAAGGAACGCATCGGGCAGTTCCTTTTCGTTGTTGCTGGTAATGACGACGATCGGCCGCTCCACCGCGCGCACCGTCTCCTTCGTCTCGTAGACATGGAACTCCATGCGATCGAGTTCCTGGAGGAGGTCGTTGGGGAATTCGATGTCCGCCTTGTCGATCTCGTCGATCAGCAGGACGGGGGGCTGGTCCATGGTGAACGCCTCCCACAACTTGCCCTTGCGGATATAGTTGGCGATGTCGTGGACCCGCTCGTCGCCCAGCTGGCCATCGCGCAGCCGGGCGACCGCGTCATATTCGTACAGCCCCTGCTGCGCCTTGGTCGTCGATTTCACGTTCCATTCGATCAGCGGCGCGTTCACCGCCCTGGCGATCTCGTATGCCAGCACGGTCTTGCCGGTGCCGGGCTCACCCTTGACGAGAAGGGGGCGGCGAAGTGTCACCGCGGCGTTGACCGCGACCTTCAGGTCGTCGGTCGCGACATAGCTCTGCGTGCCTTCGAAGCGCTTCATGGCCGATCCGTCTCTCTTCAAAACCGGATCGGTCGATGGCGGATCAGGCGGTTCGGCGCAAGCCGCTCGACCGTGTCCGGACCTTCAATTGCGCGCGGCGGTGCGCCCCTCCAGCAGGTCCCAGAGCCCGCGATGCTGCGCGAACAGCGCCTGTGCGCCGAAGCTGATCGCGCGCTCGCTGGCGGGGTCGCCGCCTAGCGCGGTGACGACCGTCGCGGTCTCCGCCCGGGGCGGTAGCGGGTCCGCCGGAATGTCGATCCCGAAATGCCTGGCCGCCGCGTCCAGCACGGCGCGGATCGACCGCCAGTCGATCGTCAGCGCCGCGATCGCCCCGGTCGCGCAACCGCGCCGCGCGGACCGTGCCAGCATCTCCAGCGCGTGACGATGTCCGGATATGGCGGCTTCGCTCGCCTGTTGTCCGGGGGTGGAGGGCAACGGGCCGACCGCCGCGGTCAGCCGTGCCAGATACGCGCGCTCGCCGGCAAAGGCGTCGGACAGGATGGCGAGCCAGTCCTGCGCGTCCTCCTGCGCGCGCGCCGCATAGGCTTCGTCGGGCATGCCGGGATGGCGGCCATGCGTCGCGCAAAGCGCGTGAACCGCATCCGCCAGATCGCGTTGATCGGGCCGCCGCGCGCCGAGGCGGAGTACATGCGGGTGCTGTGCGATGCCGTCGGTCAGCGCCAGCCGCTCGACCAATTCCCACGCACCGGTATCGCGGCCGATCGATGGAGGTGCGAGCGTCATTTCGGCGGGCCGTTCCTTGTGATGCGCGCTGGGTGCGTCGATCGCGGCATCTTTCGGCGTCGCTTCTATACCGAAGCGCGTAAAGACGAGGTTTATGGCGCGTTCAGGGTTTTCGTGGGAAAGAAATGCAGCCTTCGATCCGATCGGAACCGGGTGTACGGCCGCGCTCGTCCGATGAATGCCTCGAGCGCTCGCCCTTCCGTCATGCCGGGCTGTCCCGGCATCCATCGTGCCGCGCATTCTCGTGCTTCTGGTTTCGTTGCACGATGGACCCCGGGACAAGCCCGGGGTGACG
>NZ_CAXTII010000045.1:0-21835 GCF_964244235.1 uncultured Sphingomonas sp. | reverse complement strand
GACGATCGCATCGACCGGGCACGCCTCCGCGCATAGCCCGCAATAGATGCACTTGGTCATGTCGATATCGTAGCGCGTGGTACGGCGGCTGCCGTCGTCGCGCGGCTCGGCCTCGATCGTGATGGCGAGCGCGGGGCACACCGCCTCGCACAATTTGCACGCGATGCACCGCTCCTCGCCATTGGGATAGCGGCGCAGCGCATGTTCCCCGCGAAACCGCGGGCTGAGCGGGTTGCGCTCATAGGGATAGTTGATCGTCGCCTTGGTCTTGAAGAAATACTTCAAGGTCAGCGCGTGCGCCTTCAGGAATTCCCAAAGGGTGAACGCCTTGATGGCTTGCCCGACATTCATTTTAAGGCCTCGCCGGATTGAGAAAAGGTGATATCGCAAGTGCTTTTTACGAAGGAGGAAAAATGGGAATTATTTTTTTTCACCCGATCCTCACTGACCCACACAGATTCTAATCGGCCGCGCGTTTCAAATTTGATTTCCCCGTCTCCATAATTATGGTCGGCATCAAACTGCAAAGCAGGCAAAGGTAATTTTCCAGTGTCCAATGTGTAGCTGCCGTCAACGAAGAGGGCACGATAACTACCGGCGATGGACGCTGGAAATCCACTTATACGTGCTTGCACGTTGATGGCGGTTCCCGGGAAGACCTGATGTTCAGGCGATGCTTCGACACCTGAAAAGTTCACTTTTAGGGTGCCGCTGCGACCGTCGGGACTTTGAAGATGGCAAACCCATTCTGTCGCTGGGATGGGCTTGGTAAGCATCGGCGGGGGGACCGTAGCACTCATATCCCTACCCGCATCCACATCAGGACGCCGGACACCAGAAAAACCCAGAACAGCGAGAAGGGCAGGAAAATCTTCCAGCCCAGCCGCATCAGCTGGTCGTAGCGATAGCGCGGCACCGTCGCCTTCACCCAGCTGAACAGGAAGAAGAACATCATCATCTTGACGAACAGCCAGACGATCCCCGGTATCCAGTAGAGCGGTGCCCAGTCGATCGGCGGCAGCCACCCGCCCCAGAACAAGGTCGCGTTCAGCACGCACATCAGGATGACGTTGGCATATTCGCCGAGCCAGTAGAGTGCGAAGGACATACTCGAATATTCGGTCTGGTACCCGGCGACGAGTTCGCTCTCCGCCTCGGTCAGGTCGAACGGCGCGCGCTGCGTCTCCGCCAGCGAGGAGATGAAGAACATCACCGCCATCGGAAACAGCAGCGGGTTCACGATGAAGCCGTTGAGGTGCAGGTAGACGTTGCGCTGCGCCATCACGATGCCGCTGAGGTTGAACGTCCCCGACCACAGCACGACCGAGATCAGGATGAACCCGATCGCGACCTCGTAGCTGACCATCTGCGCCGCCGCGCGAAGCGCCGAGTAGAACGGATATTTCGAGTTCGACGCCCAGCCCGCGAGGATGATGCCGTAGACGCCGAGCGAGGACGTCGCGAGGACGTAGAGCAGCCCGACATTGATGTCCGCCAACACGACCCCCGCCTGGAACGGCACCACCGCCCACACGATCAACGCGACGGTGAAGGTGATGATCGGCGCGATCAGGAACAGCACGCGGTTGGCCGCGGACGGGATGATGGTTTCCTGCAGGAACACCTTCAGCCCGTCGGCGAAGCTCTGCATCAGCCCGAACGGGCCGACGACGTTGGGGCCGCGCCGGAGCGCCATCGCCGCCCAGATCTTGCGATCGGCATAGATGATCATCGCGACCGCGAGCATCAGCGGGAGCGCTATGACGAGGATGCCGACGATGGTCGCGACGAACCACGCCCAGCCGTAGGGCATGGTGACATGAAGGAACGGTAGCCCAAGGACATGGAAATCTTGAAAGAAGTCGGTCATGCGCCGAACACCACCACCCCGGCGAAGGCCGGGGCCCAGTTGCGAGCGGGTCGATGCTGGGCCCCGGCCTTCGCCGGGGTGGAAGAAGCACTAGAACTCATTCCGCCGCCTCCGCGAAATCCTGGCCGTGGACCAGTTCCGCCGAGCAGCGCTGCATCGTCGGGCTCGCGCGGCAGATCGCGTTGGTCAGGTAGAAATCCTTGATCGGATAGCCCTCGATCACGCCCGCGCCCTTCGTATCCAGCGACGGCACCGCCCATTCGAACGTGGCGAGCGCCTGATGCCGCAGCGCCGGCACCGCCGCGTACATTTCCTCGCGAAGCCCCTCAAGGCTGTCGAACGGCAGCTTCGCGTCGAGCACTTCGGACAAGGCGCGGAAGATCGTCCAGTCATCTCGCGCATCGCCCGGCGCGAACACCGCCCGCTCACCGCGCTGCACCCGGCCTTCCAGATTCACCCACGTTCCCGACTTCTCGGCATAGGTCGCGCCCGGCAATATCACGTCCGCCGCCGCCGCGCCCTTGTCGCCATGATGCCCGACGAACACCTTGAATCCTGCGAACTGTGCAAAATCCACCTCGTCCGCGCCGAGGAAAAAGCCGAGCTTCGCCCCCATCACATCGGCGATCCCGCCAGCCTGCGCATAGCCGAGCATCAGCCCACCCATCCGCGACGCCGCCATGTGCACGACGTTGAAACCGTTCCAGCCCTCTCTTACGAGCCCCAGCTGCTCGACGAGCGCCAGCGCGGCACCGTGTCCGCCCTTCAACGCGGCTCCGCCGACGATAACCATCGGCCGTTCAGCCTTGCCGAACGCCTCCGTCACCGTATCGGGCAGCGCACCTAGCAACGCCAGATCGTCGCCCAGCCATTCGGCCTTGTACGTCAGGTCGGTCTCGGGACCGATCGCGAAGACCTTCGCACCCTTCTTGATCGCCTTGCGGATGCGCGTGTTCACCAGCGGCGCTTCCCAGCGCAGATTGGTGCCGACCAGCAGGATGACGTCCGCCCGCTCGGTGCCGGCGATCGTCGTGTTGAAATTCACTGCGGCGAGGCTGGACGTGTCGTACGCCATGCCCGTCTGCCGCCCTTCGAGCAGCGTCGATCCCATCTTCTCGACCAGCATCTTGGCCGCAAACATCGTCTCGCAATCGACTAGATCGCCCGCGATCGCCGCGACGCTGCTACCCGCGTCCACCGCCTCGATCGCGGCGAACGCCTCGTCCCAGGTTGCCGGCACCAGCTTGCCGTTGACCCGTACATAGGGCTTATCGAGCCGCCGCCGCACGAGCCCGTCGACCGCGTGGCGCGTCTTGTCGGTCGCCCACTCCTCGTTCACGTCCTCGTTCACGCGCGGCACGCAGCGCAGCACTTGCCGGCCGCGGCTGTCGAGCCGGATGTTCGTGCCGACCGCGTCCATCACGTCGATGGTCAGCGTCTTGCGCAATTCCCAGGGGCGCGCCTCGAACGAATAGGGCTTCGAGGTCAGCGCGCCGACCGGGCACAGATCGACGACGTTGCCCGACAATTCGCTCGTCACCGCCTCTTCGAGGTACGAGGTGATCTGCATGTTCTCGCCCCGGTAGATCGCGCCGATCTCCTCGACGCCGGCCACTTCCTCGGCGAAGCGGATGCAGCGCGTGCACTGGATGCAGCGGGTCATGACCGTCTTCACGATCGGCCCCATATATTTCTCGGTGACCGCGCGCTTGTTCTCGTCGTAACGCGAATGGCCGCGGCCATAGGCGATCGACTGGTCCTGCAGGTCGCACTCGCCGCCCTGATCGCAGATCGGGCAATCCAGCGGATGGTTGATCAGCAGGAATTCCATGATGCCTTCGCGGGCATTCTTAACCATCGGCGTGTTGGTGAAGATCTCCTGCTTGTCCGCCGCCGGCAGCGCGCAGCTTGCCTGCGGCTTGGGTGGGCCGGGCTTCACCTCGACCAGGCACATCCGGCAATTGCCCGCGATGCTCAAGCGTTCGTGATAGCAGAAGCGGGGGATTTCCCTGCCCGCGAGTTCGCACGCCTGGAGCACGGTGGCACCCTGCGGTACCTCGATCTCGACGCCATCGACTTTGACCAGGGGCATGTTACTTCTTCTCAGGCGCGGGAACGGTCACGAGGACCGGAGACGTCAGCCGGTGATACAAAGCTTCGGCCAGCGTCGCGCGAATGCTCTGACGGTTGGCCGTCAGCTTCACATTCGCAGCAAGGCACGGACCCATCGAAGGGGACAGCGCGTGAAGCGCTGCCAGTTCCTCATCGCTTTCGGGGTGAGTCGCCAGCACGGCCCTGATCCCCGCGGGACTGGTCGCGGCGACGCATATACCCATATCTTCCACAGCCGCCGCCCGGCCGGAAACCGTTCCCCACGGGCTGACATAAACCCGCGTCAGCGGCAGCGCAGGCGGTGTCGAGCGTGCAAAGCGGCTTCCGATCAATGCCTCGGCGATCATCCCACGATATAGGTCGGTGGGAATGCTCAATCGCTGTTCGTTACCGAACTCGGAGCTGATCTGCGAATTTGTACATTGGATTTCGCGCCCCAGATTATTCCGCGCGGCTGCGGTTACCTTGGGATCGGTTAGCGCGAGATAGTCCGCACTTTGCGCCGATCGGCGATGCACGACACACTCGGCATAGAGGTGCGAGTCAACGACCGATTGCGCAACGGGCTTGCCGGAGGCAGTCTGCCGACGCTGCGCCACGCGCGATCCGATTTCGGTTTCCTGCGCCGAGGCTGGTGCCGTGGGACATGAGCAAATCGCGGCAGCGGCCAACAAGATCGTCCAATGCCAGGTCACTCCGCCGCCTCCATCATCGGCGACAGATCGCCCCCGAGCCCTTTGGCGCGGCCGCGGATGCGGCGTTCCATCTCGGGGCGGAAATGCTTGATGAGGCCCTGGATCGGCCAGGCGGCGGCGTCGCCCAGCGCGCAGATCGAATGCCCCTCGACCTGCTTTGTCACCTGTTGCAGCATGTCGATCTCGGACAGTTCGGCGTCGCCGGTGCGCATCCGCTCCATCACCCGCCACATCCAGCCTGTGCCCTCGCGGCACGGCGTGCATTGGCCGCAGCTCTCGTGCTTGTAGAAATAGCTGATGCGGCTGATCGCGCGGACGATATCGGTCGATTTGTCCATCACGATGACCGCCGCGGTGCCGAGCCCCGATCCGACCTTCTTCAGGCCGTCGAAATCCATCGGGCAGTCCATGATCTCGGCCGCGGGCACCAGCGGCACCGACGATCCGCCGGGTATCACCGCGAGCAGATTGTCCCAGCCGCCGCGGATGCCGCCGCAATGCGTCTCGATCAGATCGCGGAAGGTGATGCCCATCGCCTCCTCGACGACGCACGGCTTGTTTACGTGACCGCTGATCTGGAAGAGCTTGGTGCCCTTGTTGCCTTCCGCGCCGAAGCTGAAAAACCAGGCCGCACCCCGCCGCAGGATCGTCGGTGCGACCGCGATCGATTCGACGTTGTTGACCGTCGTCGGGCAACCATAGAGCCCGGCCCCGGCCGGGAAGGGTGGCTTGAGACGCGGCTGGCCCTTCTTGCCCTCCAGGCTTTCCAGCATCGCGGTCTCCTCGCCGCAGATATAGGCACCCGCGCCGCGGTGGACGAACACGTCGAAGTCGTAACCGGAACCGCAGGCGTTCTTGCCGATCAATCCGGCGTCATAGGCCTCGGCGACCGCGGCTAAGAGCACCTCCGCCTCGCGGATATATTCGCCGCGGATGTAGATATAGGCCGCCCGCGCGCGCATCGTATAGCCGGCGATCAGCGCGCCCTCGATCAGCTTGTGCGGATCGTGACGGATGATCTCGCGATCCTTGCAGCTGCCCGGCTCGCTCTCGTCCGCGTTGATGACGAGGAAGTTCGGCCGGTCGGGCTTGGGTTCCTTGGGCATGAACGACCATTTGGTGCCGGTCGGGAACCCCGCGCCGCCACGGCCCCGCAAGCCGCTGGCTTTCATGATATCGATGATCGCGTCCTGGCCCCTGGCCATCAGTGCGGCGGTATCGTCCCAATCCCCGCGCGCGCGCGCGGCGTCCAGCTTCCAGGACTGGAAGCCGTAGAGATTGGTAAAGATGCGATCCTTGTCGGCGAGCATCATCGGGCATCCGTCAAATCGAGGCGACGTTCGATCCGGTCCAAACGACCGTCCAGCCGATCCATCCGGTTGTTCAGCCCGGTCACCGAGATGAAAAGACCGGAAAGATGCTCGTCCGTAGCGGTGGCTCGCATCTTCAGTTCCCCGATATCAGCCTTCATGTCCGCCATGTCGGTCTGTATCTTTTTCAGAATTTCATAGATGAGCGACGGATCGATCTCAGCCACCGACCTTCTCCCATTCGCCCCGATAATCGTGGTTCGCGTCGACCATTTCCATGAGCGTCGTCGGGCCGCCTTCGGGGCAGCTCGTATGGCGACCGATCGTCGAGCCGGGTGCGGGATGCTCGCCCTTGGCCAATGCGTCGAGCACCGCGGCGGTGCGATCATAGTCGAGGTCTTCGTAATTATCGTCGTTGACCTGCACCATGGGCGCGTTCGCGCAGGTGCCGAGGCATTCGACCTCGGTCAGCGTGAACAGCCCGTCGGGGGTCGTGCCGCCCTTGATGAGACCGCGGTTCTTGCACGCCGCCAGCACGTCGTCGGAACCCGCAAGCATACACGGCGTCGTGCCGCAGACCTGCACGTGATAGCGCCCGACCGGCGCCATGTTGAACATCGTGTAGAAGGTGACGACCTCGTACACGCGCATATAAGGTACGCCGATCTGGCGCGCGACGAACTCGATCACGGGGACGGGCAACCAGCCCTGGGTCTGCGTTTCCGCACCGACCTGGCGCTGCGCGAGATCGAGCAACGGGAGCGACGCCGATTGCTCGCGACCCTTGGGATAGCGGCCGAGGATTGCGTTCGCCTTGGCCCGGTTCTCTTCCGTCCATGCGAACCCACCCCAGCGGGCGCGAGTTTCGGCTTCGTCGGGGATGTGGGGGCCGTCAGCCATCAGGAATGATCCGCCAGATCCAAGCGATTCTCGATCCGTTCGACCCGGTCATTAAGCCGATCGAGCCGACTGTTCACGCCTGAAATCGCGATGATCGAACTGCCCAGATGCTCCTCTACCATCGTCATGCGTACCTTCAGGTCGCGAACATCGAATTTAAGCTCGGACATGTCCGCCTGCATTTTCTGCAAGACCGAATAGATCAGCTCGTTGTTGACCGCTTCAGTCATGGCAGCCTGCCATTGCTTTCGGCTTCAACGACAGCATAAGAAGAGTCGTTATCAGTTGACCATTTTTCGACCAACGGAACTACGATGCAATATGACGACCAAATCACCAACAGGATACCACTCAACAGAGGAGAAAAGATACCCGCAACAATCGCCACACCGCCCAGATGGTCTGGGTTCGTTCCTGAAACATAGGCTATGAGAATTGCAACCAACGGCACTGCGATGCCGATAGCTACGAATATCATTGCTCCGAGAGCATATCGACGCATTCTCACCGGTCACACTCCCCGAACACGATATCCATCGCGCCCAGCACCGCAGTGGTGTCCGCCAGCATATGGCCCTTCATCATGAAGTCCATGGCCTGCAAATGGCTGAACGCGGTCGGGCGGATCTTGCAGCGATAGGGTTTGTTCGATCCATCAGCGACCAGATATACGCCGAACTCCCCCTTGGGGCTTTCGGTCGCGACGTACACGTCGCCTGCGGGGACGTGATAGCCTTCAGTGTACAGCTTGAAGTGATGGATCAGCGCCTCCATCGACCGCTTCATTTCCGCGCGCTTCGGCGGCACGACCTTGCGGTCGAGCGAGGCGATCGGGCCTTCCGGCATCTGGGCCAGGCACTGCTTCATGATCTTCGCCGACTGGCGCACTTCCTCGACGCGGACCATGAACCGGTCGTAGCAGTCGCCGCGCGTACCGACCGGCACCTCGAAGTCCATGCGGTCGTACACGTCATAGGGCTGCGACTTGCGCAGATCCCATGCGATGCCCGAACCGCGGATCATCGGGCCGGAAAAGCCCCATCTGATCGCGTCTTCGCGGTTGACGACGCCGATGTCGACATTGCGCTGCTTGAAGATACGGTTGTCGGCGACCAGGCTGATCGCATCCTCGAACAACCGCGGCAACCGCGTGTCGAGCCAGTCGCCGATATCCGTCAGCAGCTTCAGCGGCACGTCCTGATGCACCCCGCCGACGCGGAAATAATTGGCATGCATCCGCGCGCCCGACGCGCGCTCGTAGAAATTCATGCAGTCTTCGCGGATCTCGAACAGCCACAGGTTCGGCGTCATCGCGCCGACATCCATCACATGGCTGCCCAAGTTCAGCATATGGTTCTTGATCCGCGTCAGTTCGGCGAAGAACACGCGCAGATACTGCGCGCGCAGCGGAACCTCCAGATCGAGCAGCTTCTCGACCGCGAGCACATAGCTATGCTCCATGCACATCGGCGAGCAGTAATCGAGCCGGTCGAAATACGGCAATGCCTGCGCATAGGTCTTGTATTCTATCAGCTTCTCGGTGCCGCGGTGGAGCAACCCGACATGCGGATCGATCCGCTCGACGATCTCGCCGTCCAGCTCCATCACGAGCCGCAGCACGCCGTGCGCGGCGGGATGCTGCGGGCCGAAGTTGATCGTGTAATTCTCGATCGTGACGTCGCCGATCGCCGGATCGCCGGCATCCTCGCGGCTCAGCACCTGGTCGACATAGTCGCTCACTGGTTCTGTCCTCCATGCCTGCCTGGCCGTACATCGGGATCGACGGGCCTGGAACCTGCATCGCTCGATGCCTTGCCCGACCCCGTATCATTCGTGCTCGCCATGTCTTTCTTTGCATAGCCTTCGCTCGGCGCGCTCGGCGCGCGCGTCTCCGACTTCGCCGAGTCCGCCTGCTGAACGGCATCCGCAGACAATGGCGTCGGCGCGCCCTTCGCCTCGGGCAATCCGCCCTTCTCGTCGCCTGGCAGGACGTAGCTTGCGCCCTCCCAGGGGCTCTGGAAATCGAAGGTACGGAAATCCTGGTCGAGCTGGACAGGCTCGTACACGACGCGCTTCTCCTGTTCGGAATAGCGCATCTCGACATAGCCGGTCATCGGAAAGTCCTTGCGCAGCGGATGCCCGCGAAAGCCGTAATCGGTCAGGATCCGCCGCAGATCGCGGTTTCCGGAAAACAGTACGCCGTAGAGGTCGTAGACCTCGCGCTCCAGCCAGCCCGCGACCGGCCACAGATCGGTCACCGACGGCACCGGCCTGGTCTCGTCGGTCCGGACATGGACGCGGATGCGGTGGTTTCGAGTGAGCGACAGCAGGCAATAGACGACCTCGAACCGCTCCTCGCCGCGGTCGGGATAATCGACGCCCGCGATCTCCATCAGCTGCTGATATTCGAGGCCGGGCGTGTCGCGTAACGCGATCATCGCCTCGACCAGCGTCTCGCGCCGGACGTGCAGCGCAATCTCGCCGATATGCTCGACCGCTTCCGCAAGATATGGCCCAAGCGCGGCGCGCGCCGCGTCGATGACGCCATCGTTGGTCGTGTAGGCGGGCGCCGAACTACGCATGATTGCGACGCTCCCGACGCCATGCGGAAACACCGAACGCGACCGCGGCAACGAGTATCCCGACTGCCAGGACTAGCACGAGATCCTCGATGGTCGAGCGCCATGCAGCCCAAACCCGTCTGATCGCCGGGCCTTCGCTGCGCATCAGCATAACGAAGACAGGCGAGAGAAACAGGGGCAGGATGGCAAGGCTCTGGGCCCGGGTCGCACGCTCCCTCACCGTTCCACGCTCCCGCTCCGCCGGATCTTCCGCTGCAGCTGCATGATCCCGTACAGCAACGCCTCCGCGGTCGGCGGGCAACCCGGAACGTAGATGTCGACCGGCACGATCCGGTCGCATCCGCGCACGACGCTGTAGCTATAATGGTAATAGCCGCCGCCGTTCGCGCAGGATCCCATCGAGATGACGTATTTGGGCTCCGACATCTGGTCGTAGACCTTGCGCAGTGCGGGGGCCATCTTGTTGCACAGCGTGCCCGCGACGATCATCACGTCCGACTGGCGCGGGCTCGCGCGCGGCGCCGCGCCGAAGCGTTCGAGGTCGTAGCGCGGCATGTTGACGTGGATCATCTCGACCGCGCAGCACGCGAGCCCGAACGTCATCCACCAGAGCGAGCCGGTGCGCGCCCATTGGAACAGATCCTCGGTCGAGGTGACGAGGAAACCCTTGTCCGTCAGTTCGCCGTTCAGACCGTCGAAATACGCCGGATCGGGTCTTACGATCGATGCGCTTTCGGGATTGTCGATCAATCCGATCGGCCCGGAATGTGCCTCTATTCCCAATCGAGCGCTCCCTTCTTCCAGGCATAGGCGAGACCCAATGCCAGTTCGGCGATGAAGCCCATCATCGCGAACCATGCGACCCACCCGAGATGGAACACGCTGACCGCCCAGGGATAGATGAACGCCGCCTCCAGGTCGAACACGATGAAGAGGATCGCGACGAGGTAGAACCGCACGTCGAACTGGCTCCGCGGATCCTCGAACGCGGGGAAGCCGCATTCATATTCGCTCAGCTTCTCCGCATCCGGCTTGTGCGTGCCCGTCAGACGCGAGACGAGCATCGGCAGGAACACGAACGTGCTCGACAAGGCGAGCGCCACCCCCAGGAAAAGAAGGATCGGCAGATAGTGCGACAGGTCGACCAAAAGGCTTCTCGCAAGTGCGAAGGGAACAGGGCCGCCTTAGGAGGATGGGCGAAGGGGAGCAAGGCGTGGCAGGCGTGAGAAGCGCGCGCAATTGACCTTGGTTGGTGCCTTTGGCCCGAAGGCCGGTCTTTACCGCAAAGCCCCCGCCAGCAGCTTGTGCAGCTTGGAATGGATGCCGTCGTTCGCGGCCAGGAATTCGTTGCGTTCCATCGCACGGTCACCGCCGCGAAAGTCGGTGACGAAGCCGCCCGCTTCCTTCACCAGCAACAGTCCGGCGGCGACATCCCATGGCTGGAGGCCCGATTCCCAATAGGCGTCGTATCGCCCTGCCGCGACCCAGGCGAGATCGAGCGCGGCCGAACCGAAACGGCGGATGCCCGCGACCTGCGGTGCGACCGCGCCGAAGATCCGGCTCCACTGCACGAAATCGCCATGCCCCATGAACGGGATGCCCGTCGCGACCAGGCATTCGGACAATTCGCGCCGTGCGGACACGCGCAACCTTTGGTCGGTATGCCAGGCACCCCGGCCCTTCTCCGCCCAGAAACTCTCGTCGGTCAGCGGCTGGTAGACGAGTGCGGTCGTGATCTCGCGCTTGCCCGACGGCAACGGCTCCTCGACCGCGATCGAGATAGAGAAATGCGGAATCCCGTGGAGGAAATTCGACGTCCCATCCAGCGGATCGACGATGAAGCGCGGCTTGTTCGGATCGCCCGCGACCTCGCCGCGCTCCTCCATCAGGAACCCCCAGTCGGGACGGGCGTGGCTCAGTTCCTCATAAAGACTCTGTTCGGCGCGCTGGTCCGCCATCGACACGAAATCCGCGGGGCCCTTGCGGCTGACCTGGAGCTGCTGGACCTCGTTGAAGTCGCGACGCAACCGCGGTGCGGCCTTGCGCGCGGCGCGTTCGATGACGGTCATGAGGCCGGAATGGGATGGCATCTATTAGCCTAAAGAATTTTGTCAGGAAGGACATACGTTCGTGAGTATCTATCATCAGCAACAGCTTCTGCGAAACACCACCACCGCTCTGGCCGTTTAACGCCAAATCTACAGACTAGATTACCGTAAGTGAAGCGAGCTCGATCGAAATCCTGGCCAGTTTTGTCGTACAACGGCTGCAAAGCCGTCCCAGCCCAATCTGGGTTTGTAGGTATTAAGAGCCGGACAGCCTGAGTCACGTTCATACGATGCCTCACGCTCTTCATAGCTGCATCAAATACGAAGCTATTTATCCAGGCTTCGGCAGCTTGAAGTTCTTGAGCTGTCAAACATGCAACAGCCGCGTTCAACTCGACACTAAACCAGCAGTCGAAAAGCTGCCGATCGAGGCTGGCATCATAAACGCTCATTTGTTCTAATCCGCCCTACGGACGTAAGTCTGCTCGTACACATCCACGACGATCTTCGTCCCCGCGCCGATATGCGGCGGCACCATTATGCGGACGCCGTTGTCGAGGATCGCGGGCTTGTAGCTGGACGAGGCGGTCTGCCCCTTCACGACCGCGTCGGCTTCGACGATCATCGCCTCGATCGTATCGGGCAGCTGTACCGAGATCGGGCGTTCGTCGTACAATTCCATCACGACGTCCATGCCGTCCTGCAGGAACGCCGCGGCGTCGCCGAGGATGCCCGCATCCAGCGTGATCTGTTCGTAATTGACCTTGTCCATGAACGTCAGCGTATCGCCGTCGCGGAACAGATACTGGAAATCCACGGTATCGAGCCGGACGCGTTCGAGGCTCTCGGCCGAGCGGAAGCGGACATTGTTCTTGCGGCCGTCGATCAGGTTCTTCAGCTCGACCTGCATATACGCGCCGCCCTTGCCGGGCTGGGTGTGCTGGATCTTCACGGCGCGCCAGATGCCGCCTTCATATTCGATGATGTTGCCCGGACGGATTTCGACCGCGTTGATCTTCATGGTGATACCTGCTGGAAAGAACGACAAGGAAAGGCCGGAGGGGGGAACCTCGCGGCAATCCGAGGCGGCGCATTAGCCCGGCAGGTGCCCTGCCGCAAGCAAGGGGTAGGGATCGACATCCTCGCCCTGCCACCAACGCTCCTCGGGCCGCATCCGCGTCAGCCCGAAATGAAGGTGGAAATTGCCGGCTCCTGCGTCGCCGGTATCGCCGACATAGCCGAGCGGATCGCCTGCCTTGACCGTCAGTCCTGCGCGGATACTCGCGGCATAGCCGGCAAGATGCGCGTAGTAATAGGTCCAGCGGCGATCCCGCGACCGGACGTACAATGTCGTGCCACCGCGTGCGCTCTGGAACAGCTTCTCCACCGTGCCGGCCGCAGCGGCGACGACCATCGTCCGCGCAGGTGCAGGGATGTCGGTCCCGTGATGCATCCGCGTGCCACCTTCGCGCGGATCGCCCCAGTCGTCGCGCAGGTCGCCACGCGCGATGCCGGCGACCGGGACGATCAGCGCCTCCCCTCCGCTTGACGGTGCGGCTACGACGCGCGGCTCGACCGCGCGGATGCTGTTGCGGATACGCACCGCACTTACGCCGAACGACGTCATCGACAGGAACGCCGCCACCGCGAACGCGATGACGCCGAGAACCCACCAGCCGACGCGGCTCATTCGCCTATTCCTGGAAGATCGCCGGCGTCCCGGGGCGGATCATCATCGCCAGCCGTGCTGCGTTCCAGTTCGCCAGACGAACGCAGCCATGGCTTTCCGTCCGTCCGATCAGCGAAGGTTCGGGGGTGCCGTGGATGCCGTAATGTTCCTTCGACAAATCTAGCCAGACGACACCGACCGGGCCGTTCGGTCCCGCCGGCAGCATCGCCTTCTTCTCGCCCTTCTTGGCATCCCAGAACAAGGCGGGGTTGAAGTGGAATTTGGGATTATAGTCCGCGCCGTAGATCTTCCACGTCCCGAGCGGCAGCGGGTCGTGCGTGCTCCCCGTCGTCACCTGGAACTGCGCGACCAGCTTGCCGTTCGCGTCATAACCACGCAGCACCTTGTCGGACTTGCTGACGACGACCTTCGCCACCTGGGGCTGCGCCGAATCGACGTTCAGCATCGCCAGCGTCGCGCGCCATTCGGGTTTCAGCTTGGCATCGTAATTCTGCCGATCCGGCAGCGCATCGGGGAACACGACCTTGGTCCCGACGGTCAGCTTCGTGTCGGGACTGTTCAGCGCCACCAGCGTTTCGGGCGTCGTGTGGAACCCCTCGGCCAGCTTCTCCATCGGCGTGCGATAGTTGAGCGCGGGCAGCTTGGCCTGCGCATCCTCACCATGCGGGATTTCGGGGGTATACTGGTAGTCCAGCATCTCCTTCGTCAGGGCGATCTCGACCGTCGGACGCCAGTGACGGTAGGGGAACAGCGCCTTCAGCGTCGCTGCGTCGGGATCGCCCGTCACGGGCAGCCCCTGACTTTCCTGAAATCCCTTGATCGCCGCCGTGAAGGACATGCCGCGATGGCCATCGAGCACACCCGGCGAAAAGCCGAGATGGTCCAGAATCACCTGCACGTGCAGCACGTCCATATCGAGCTTCGACACGGAGGCAGCGGCCGGTGTCGGGGTGGTGACAGATGCAGGGGTCGCCGCAGGCGTCTGCGCCATCGCGGATGCTGCCGCACCCAACACGGATGCGACGATAATCGATTTTACCATGGCCTGCTCCCCGGAACCAATACGCTCCGCAACCTAACAAATGAAACATAGATAAGGTCCGGTCAGCCGAGCAACGCCGTAAACGTCTCGATCGCGGCCCCTTCGTCCCCGCCCCAGACCGCGTTCGACACCGCGAGGAAGTCCGCGCCCGCGTCGATGAGCGTCCCCGCATTGGCGGGGGTAATCCCGCCGATCGCGACCGAGGGTATCTCGAAGATCGTCGACCACCAGGACAGGATTGACGGGTCGGGGCGATGTTTCGTCACCTTCGTTTCGGTGGGATAGAAGGCACCGAACGCGACATAGTCCGCGCCATTCTCCCCCGCCTCCATCGCCAGGTGGCGGCTGTCATGGCACGTCACCCCGATCTGCGCCGTCGCGCCCAGCTCCGAACGCGCCTCCCGGGGGTCGCCGTCGCCCTGCCCCAGATGCACCCCGTCCGCACCCAGCCGTTTCCCGAGCGCCACGCTGTCGTTGACGATGAAGGCGACATCGGCGTCGGCGCAAATCCGTTGCAGCGGTTCAGCAAGCCGCGCTGCCTCGTGTTGATCGACATCCTTCACCCGGAACTGGAACGCCGCGACCGGCCCGGCACCGAGCGCACGTGCCAGCCGATCGGGAAATGTACGGCCGACATCGAGCGGCGAGACGAGGTAGAGCTGGCACGGCGGCCGCCGCAGGTCGCGGACGAAGGCCGTCGCAAAATCGGGATCGAGCGGGCCGAGGGGGTCTTCAGTCATCGCGAACCCGTAGCTGCTCGACCGCTGCCGCGAAAGCCGCCGGATCGTCCAGCCGGTGTGCCACCGCCCCGATCGATCGGCGGCCAGTGGATTGCGGCACGACGAGATCGACGACCACGTTGGGATACGCGATGAACGCCAGGTTGAGGGTGGTCCGCCGTTTCACGAAGGCGGCGTCCCAGCTTTCCCGCAGGCCGGCGATACGATCGACCGGGACCGTGATCGCCTTTAGCGTCCCGGCGCGCATCACCAGCGTCTCGCCGTCAAGCGTCACCGGCAACCGCCGAAACGATCGGATACCCGCGACCAGCCAGACGATCGACGCTAGTGTCGCAGCCGACAACAGGATCGCGACGATCGGATGCCACATCGCAAGCAGTGCGTGGACGACGGCGAACTCGATCGACGCCAACCCCACCAGCACCCACAGCATCGGCGCGACCGATCGGTGATAGGCGAAGGTCTGCACCTAGCCGATCACTGATCCGTCACCACGCTCGCGTCCGGCGCTCATTCCTCGCCCAGATAGATGCGGATGATGCGATCCAGCATCGCCAGCGCCTCGTCGCGCGGACGCTGGAAGGTGTTGCGGCCGATGATCGAGCCGTGACCGCCGCCGTCGCGGATGTCGCGCGCATCCTGGAACACCGAGTCCTCGCCCTTCGACGCGCCCCCCGAAAAGACGTTGATGCGCCGCCCGGCAAAGCTCGCCTGCACCATATGCGCCACGCGCTTCGACTGGGTCGACCAATCGCCCTTGGCATAGATCGGCTTGGCTTCCTTCTGCTCGATATGATCGGTCGGCAGCTTGGTCTTGATGATGTGCGCACCGAGCAACGCCGCCATATGCGCGGCATAGGCACCGACGTCGAGCGCGAGTTCGCCGTCCTTCGTCAGATCGCCGCCGCGCGGATAGCTCCAGATGACCGTCGCGATGCCGGCCGCCTTCGCTTCTTCCGACAGCGCGCGGATTTCCTCCATCATGTCGAAGATCTTGTCGGACCCCGGATACAGCGTGAAGCCGATCGCGGCGCAGCCCAGCCGAACCGCATCCGCCACGCTGCCCGTGATTGCCTGATCGATCGAGGTCGCCCAGCTGTTCGAGCTGTTCAGCTTCAGGATCGTCAGCATCTGCGCGCCGAACGTGTCGGCACCCGCCTCGATCATGCCGAGCGGCGCGGCGAAGGCCGACAGCCCGGCGTCGATCGCCAGTTGCCAATGGTAATGCGGATCATATCCGGCCGGATTGACCGCGAAGCTGCGCGCGGGGCCATGCTCGAAACCCTGGTCGACGGGCAGGATCAGAAGCTTGCCGGTACCGCCCAATCTGCCCTGCATCAGGATCCGCGCGAGATTGGCCTTCACCGCAGGGCTGGTGGATTCGAATTTGTCGAGGATCGTCTTAACGGCGGGGGTCATTCAATACTCTCCATCATGAATTCATAGGGACTGCCAGCGACGTAGCCCCTGATCGACCTGTTCCATCACCGCCTGGGGAACCGAACCGATGACGTCCACGATCCTAGATCGCCGTAGCGTCAGGATTTTATCGATCTGCACTTCGCTGTCCAAGCGCAATCCGGTGTCGGCGGTCGGCGAAAGGGGAACCCGGAACAGCAGCTCGCCGCCGACATTGCTTGTGATCGTACACATTGTGATCGATCCATGCGTTGCATTGAAGAGGTCGGATTGCACGACGAGAAACGGCCGCGGCTTACCCGAATATTCGCCCGGGGCTGCCGCGACGACGACCGCGCCGCGCTTTATTTCCAAGCGAAATCCTCGCCTTCGGCACCTTCCCAAAACGCGTAATCATCGGCGCTGTCACGCGCCGACGCGCGAAGCGACTGGCGTTTGGCTTCGGCCATGAATGCCTCGTCATGGCGTTCGACATAGCGCCGCACCGCCTCGCGGGCGATATCGCTCTTGCTGCGGCCCTGCGATCGCGCGACCGCGGCGAGACGTTGTTCCAATTCGCTATCGATCCTGACGCCCAGCATCGCGGGATGCTCCTGTTCAACATGTAAAACATAAGGGCGTCTTGCGCGTGGCGCAACCGCCGATGCCTCTTCCCGGCCCTGGAAAGGACGGATTGACGAACGGCCGCAAATCCTATTCGCTGTGCCGGAACAGGGGGAGCAAATGATGAAGCGGCGCACGATCCCGGCATTGATGTTCGCGGTGACGGCGAGCCTGTCGGTCGCTGCTCTGGCGAAGGATCCCAAGATCGGTTCGCCAGCGCCCAGGTTCGAGCTGACGCTGATCGACGGCACGAAAGTCTCGTCCGACGAATTGCGCGGACAGGTCGTCGTACTGAATTTCTGGGCGACCTGGTGCGGGCCGTGCAAGCGTGAGTTGCCGTTGCTCGACGCCTATTATCGTATTCAGAAACAGCACGGTCTTCGCGTCTTCGCCGTCGCAACGGAAGATTCGCTGCCGCTGCGCCAGCTCAAACCGCTCTTCGCCGCGCTGGCGATCCCCTCGGCACGGCGGATGAAGGGTCCCTATGGAGACATGCACGCCGTCCCGACGAACTTCGTCATCGATCGCGCGGGCGTGGTGCGTTACGCAAAGGCGGGCGCGTTCGATCTGGACGAGATGAACACGCTGCTCGTGCCGCTGCTCCAAGAACCCGTCCCGGTCCCGGCCCCCGCCCCCGTCACCTAGCGCTTGAGGGCGGCGACGCCGGGTAGGTCGCGCCCCTCCATCCATTCCAGGAATGCGCCCCCCGCGGTCGATACGAACGTAAAATCCGCGGCGACCCCCGCCTGGTTCAGCGCAGCGACGGTATCGCCGCCGCCCGCGACCGATACCAGGCTGCCATCCTGCGTCAACGCCGCGGCGGTGCGAGCCAGTGCTACCGTCGCAGTGTCGAACGGCGACGTCTCGAACGCACCGAGTGGCCCGTTCCAGACCAATGTCCGGCAATTCTTCAGAACGTCGCCCAGCGATTCGACCGCGGCGGGGCCGATATCCAGGATCATCTCGTCCGCCGCGACTTCATAGACGTTGACGGTGCGGGTCGGGGGATCGGCCCTGAATTCCTTCGCGACCACCACGTCATAGGGCAGATGTACGGTGCAGCCGGCGCGGTCCGCGGTCGCCAATATGTCCTCGGCGGTCGCGGCGAGATCATGCTCGCACAGGCTCTTGCCGACATTCACCCCGCGCGCGGCAAGAAACGTGTTCGCCATTCCGCCGCCGATGATGAGGTGATCGACCAGCCCGACGAGATGCTTGAGCACGTCCAGCTTGCTCGACACCTTCGCGCCGCCGACGACGGCCGCGACGGGATGCGAAGGGTCACCGAGCACCTTCTCCAGCGCGTCCAGTTCCGCCTCCATCGCGCGGCCGGCGAAGGCGGGGAGCCGATGCGCCAGGCCCTCGGTCGATGCATGCGCGCGGTGCGCGGCGGAAAAGGCGTCGTTGACGTAGAGATCGCCGAGCGCGGCGAAGCGGTCGATCGTCGCCGGATCGTTGATTTCCTCGCCCGCGAAGAAGCGCGTATTCTCCAGCACCGCGATATCGCCCGGTTGCAGCATCGCGACCGCATCGGCCGCGCCGTCCCAGTCGACGAAGCGCACCGGTCGGCCGAGCACGCGCGAATAGGGTGCGGTCAAGGGCGCGAGCGACATCGACGGATCGCGCTGTCCCATCGGCCGGCCGAAATGCGCGAGGATCAGAACGATCGCACCGCGGTCGGCCAGTTCGCTGATCGTCGCCAAGGTTGCGCGCAGCCGCGTGTCGTCGGTTACACGCCCAGCCGCCATCGGCACGTTCAAATCCTCACGGACCAGCACGCGCCGGCCCCGGATCTCACCCATATCGTCCAGTGTTCTGAAAGCCTTGGTCATGATAGCTCGATCCTGATCTCATCATCGAAATCGAGGCACCGTCCATGAGGCCGTCAGGATTCTCGACTTCGCGCGAAGCGAACGGTTGGTGTGATACGTCCATCGCCGCCTATAGAAACGCCGCCATCGCGGTCGCGGTGTCGACCATGCGGTTCGAGAAGCCCCATTCGTTGTCGTACCAGCTGAGCACCCGCACCAGCTTGCCGTCGATCACCGCGGTCTCCAGGCTGTCGACCGTCGACGATTGCGGCGTGTGCATCAGGTCGATCGAGACCAGCGGCTCGTCGGTATAGGCGAGGATACCCTTCAGCGGACCATTTTGCGACGCCTCCTTCAGCACCGCGTTCACCTCTTCGCGCGTCGTGTCACGGGAAGGCGTGAAGGTCAGGTCGATCATGCTCACATCGGGCACCGGCACGCGAATCGCGGAGCCGTCGAGCTTGCCCTTCAATTCGGGCAGCACCTCGGCGACCGCCCGGGCCGCGCCGGTCGTGGTCGGGATCATCGACATCCCCGCGGCGCGGGCGCGGCGCAGATCGGGGTGGATCTGGTCGAGGATCTTCTGATCGTTGGTGTAGGCATGGACCGTCGTCATCAGCCCGCGCTCGATCCCGATCGTGTCGTTCAACACCTTGGCGACGGGTGCCAGGCAATTGGTCGTGCACGACGCATTCGAGACGATGTTGTGATCCGCGGTCAGCTTGTCGTGATTGACCCCGAACACGACCGTCAGGTCGACGCCCTTGCCGGGCGCGGAGATCAGCACCTTCTTCGCGCCTGCATCGATATGCTTCCGGCACGCGACATTGTCGGTGAAGAAGCCGGTGCATTCCAGGACGATATCGACGCCCAGTTCCCTGTGCGGCAGGTTCGCCGGATCGCGCTGCGCGGTGACGCGGATATGCTTGCCGTCGACGACCAGGTCCTCGCCCTCGGCATGGACGTCGCCGGGGTAGCGGCCATGTATGCTGTCGCGGCTGAACAGCCAGGCATTCGACTTCGCATCCGCCAGATCGTTGATCGCGACCAGGTCGATCTTGTCGTCGCCGCGCTCCAGGATCGCGCGCGCGACCAGGCGGCCGATCCGACCAAAGCCGTTGATCGCAATCTTGACCGTCATCATCACATCCCCACAATTATCTGATTACAGGCTGTTTCCCGCGGCGCAGCAGCAACCGCTCACCGTCCTGCGCACGCACATCCCGCCGCGAGTCCCTCGCGGTCGGGCCTGCCTTCGCGGCGCGGATCGCGCGTGTCAACCTGTCGCGATTGGCATGTTGCAGCGGACGGGTGCCATGCTATCGCGTGCCGATGACGGATCAAACGAGTTCGGCCGCAGCGCGTATCGATGCGGCGATTGCACGAATCGAGGCGGCGATCGGCGCGCGCGCCGATGCATCGGATGCGCTTGCCCGGCGTCATGCGGCGCTGAAGGCACGCATGGCGGAGGCGGTCAGCGCGCTGGACGACGTGATCGCACGCGGGAGCGCCGGCTGATGTCCGAAGTGACACTGTCGATCGGCGGCCGGTCGCAAATCGTCGGCTGCCGCGACGGCGAGGAGGACCGCGTCCGCACGCTCGCCGCGATGATCGACGAACGCTGGGGGCCGGCGCAGCGCGCGGCGGGGGGGCTGAACGGCGAACGCGCGATGCTGTTCGTCGCGCTGATGCTGGCGGACGATCTCGACGAGGCGCTGACCCGCCCGCCCGGGGGCGCGGCGGTCAGCGAGACGGCGCTGGCCCGGATCGCCGATCGTCTCGAAACGCTCGCGGCGACCCTTGAGCAAAGCCCGCCGACGTCCTAAGTCGGTGGCGGCGGGTTCTGCCCGGTACGAGCCTTTATTATCCCTGAGGCTATTCATCATCCATAGGGGGCTGTCCCTGTTAGGACCCTGGTCCAAAGCATATGGTCCCCACCTGACGTACCGTGCGTCAGTGGATAACCCGGCACACGGCCATGGTGGGCCCGCCACCGCGCGGCGCGCATGTCGATAGCAGCGCTATCGACGAGACGCGTCACCGCGGCCGATCTCGGCGTAAGCCGAGCGTCCACGACGCCGCTTCGCCGCGGCGCGCTTCGTTCGTGACCGATAAGCATACTCTCCGCGTGCAATTGCGCGCGCGCCGCGCCGTCGCCACAAGGACGACGCTTCCGGTCCCCGCCGCTTTCCGCGCCCGCCTGTCGCCCGGCCTGACCGTCGCTTCCTACGTCCCCATCCGTGGCGAAGCCGATCCGTCGCCACTGGTGCGCGCTGCGGTCGAGGCAGGCTGTGCGATCCTGCTGCCGCATGTCGTCGATCGCGCGATCCCCATGCGATTTCTGGCATGGGATACGGAGGCGACACTGGTCGCGGGGCCGTTCGGACTGCATCAGCCGGCCTCGGATGCTACCGAGCATGTGCCCGGCATCATCCTGACGCCGCTGGTCGGGTTCGACCGTCGCGGCAACCGGCTGGGCCAGGGTGCCGGTTATTACGACCGTGCGTTCGCAGCTTACCCGAAGGCATGGCGGGTTGGTATCGCGATGGCGGTGCAGGAGATCGACGCACTCGCCATCGATGCCTGGGACAGGCCGCTCCACGCCGTCGCCACCGAAAGGGAATGGATCATGTTCGAAGGATCGCCGTCATGACGCCGAGTTGGCGCAAACCCGTCGGTGCACTTGCGATCGTGGCGTTGATCATCGTCTGGTGCGGGTTGGTGACGAGCCTGTCGGCGATCGTCGGCGGGTGGCACTGGGTGTTGCAGGCGGTGTTCTATCTGGTGGCGGGGATCGTCTGGATCGCACCGTTGAAGCCGGTCCTTCGGTGGATGGAGACGGGGCGGTGGTAACAGGAGCACGCCGCGGCGAAGCCGCGTCGTCGATCGGGCTGATGCCCGTCGGCCGCGCTTGACTGCGTCGCGATTAGCTCCGCTAATTGCGTCCAGCCTGCGCTTTGGCGCGAGTGACGGGGCTCGAACCCGCGACCTCCGGCGTGACAGGCCGGCGCTC
>NZ_CAXTII010000044.1:0-22047 GCF_964244235.1 uncultured Sphingomonas sp. | reverse complement strand
TGGCGTATACTCACTTTCCAGGCGAGCGCCTTCGACCACTCGGCCACCGCTCCGCTATGCACTGGAGGGAACGGGCCGTAGAGCGGGGCAGTGGTTAGCGCAAGCGATTGCGCAGGGCGTCGCGGTCGGGCAGGTTGACGGGATGATCGCTCCGCTCCTCGCGCTTGCCGCCGCGCTTCAGGCCGCACCTGCTTCGCCTCCGCCCCCTGCCCCGCCCGCAGCCGCGCCGACGGCAACTACCCCCGGGGATCCGGTCGCGGCGGACTGGGTGGCGATCGCCGACGACCAGCTCCTCGTCATGACGCTGGCGGGGGATCGGACGGTCGTGATCCGGCTCGCCGCGGCCTATGCGCCGGAGCATGTCGCCAATGTCCGCGCGCTCGCGCTGGCGCATTGGTGGGACGGCACGAGCATCTACCGCGTGCAGGACAATTGGGTGACGCAGTGGGGCGACCAGACCGAGAAGAAGCCGCTGCCGCCCGGCATCGCCGCGAGACCTGCGGCGGAATATGATCTTGCACCTGGCGGGCTGCGGGTGGCGCAGACGATGGCGCGCGCGGATGCGTATTCCAACGCGTCCGGCATCACGGCGGACGGCTGGGCGACGGCATCCGACGGTGGGGCGACGTGGCTCGCTCACTGCTACGGCACCGTCGGCGTCGCGCGCGACGCGAGCCCCGATACGGGCAGCGGCGCGGAATTGTTCGCGGCGATCGGCGGGTCGGCGCGACGGCTCGATCGAAACTACACCATCGTCGGGCGCGTCATCGATGGGATGGCCTATCTGTCGGGCTTGCCGCGCAGCGGGACGGCGATGGGGATGTATGCGACGGCGGCGGAACGGGTGCCGATCGTGTCGGTCCGGCTGGCGAGCGACATGCCGGCGGCGACGCGTCCGCGGTTCGAATATCGCGCAGCAGACAATGCGCGTTTCGCCGCGATGATCGCGGCGAAGGTGACGCCGAAGCCGCCGACGGTCGGGCTGGGCGGGATCGACATATGCGACGTGCCGCTGGCGACGCGCCGGGCACGGTGACCCGGGGTTAGCGCCCCACCCAGTCGGCGACCTGCTGCGCGACCTGGTTGGCGGCGGCGCTGATCCCCGTCGCGGCATTGGGTCCGTCGATCGCCGCCACCGGCACGTGCGCCTCGAAACGCTGCTTCTCGACCGTCGTCGCGTTCAGCCGGATGAGCGACGCATCGAATATGACGACCGCCTGGTTTTGCCCGGCGTCGAGCCCGAAGGTCCGCAATTCGCCCGACAACCGCGCGCCCGGATCGACCGCGGACTGCGCGCCCGACAGCACGACGCGGCCGGTGCGCGCGGTCATGGTGTCGGACAGCAGCCGCGCGAACAGCCGTGCGGGCGGTTCGGCCCATAAAGCGCTCTTCACATAGGCGATCGAGGTCGGCGTCGCCTGCACCGGGATGCGCGCGGTCGCGAGGCTTTGCGGCACCGCCGGAACCTGGATCGTGATCGCCTTGGCGGTCGCGGAATTCTGGTCCTGGCCGACCGGCACGCTCGCCTGCGTGTCGAGCGTCAGCAGCGAGGCGGGTGGCTTCGCCGCGAAGCTGATGCAACCGGCGAGCGGCAATGCGGCCAAGAGGAGGAACGGTGTCTTCATGTCACTTGCCCTTGTAATCGGGGAGCTTCGGCTGGCCCAGGATCGATCCCGCACCCTGCTGATCGACTTTTTCGGCGACCGACGATAGCGATGCCGACATGACCCTGAGATCGCGGACCAGTTGCCCGACCTCGGGGATCGTCTGTTTCGAGAAGGACTGGAGCCCGGGCCGCACGTCCTCCACCGCGCCGTTCAGTGAATCCGCGCTTTTCTTCGCGGACAGGATCGCCTGGTTCAGATTGGCCATTGCGGGTTTTATATCGCTTGTCAGCACGCCGTTCGACGTCTGCGCCAGTGCGCCGATCTGCTGCGCCGCATCGCCCGCCTGCTGGATCGCGACCCGCGTCTGCGCCAGCGTGGCGGCGATCTCGGGCCCGCGATCCGCGAGCGCCGCGGACAGGCGGTTGGTGTTGGCCAGAATGCCCGCGATCGACGCCTGGTTCTTGTCGGTCAGAAGCCCGGTAAGCCGTTCGGTCAGCGTCGACAGCCGCTCCAGCAGCTGCGGCGCGGAATTCAGGATCGCGCCCAGCCCGCCCTGCTTGGTCGGTATGACGGGGACGCCATAGGGGCATTGGCTTTGCGGGTTGTCGTCCGGACAGCCGATGGCTTCGGCACCCTTACGCGCACCGTCGAGCGAGATCTGGCTGACCCCGGTGAAGCCGACGCCGGAAATCGTCGCGGTGGTGCCCTGCAGGATCGGCGTGTCCTGGTTGACGGTGATGCGCACGCGGACGAACTGGGGATCGGGCTTCCACAACGCGATTTCCTTCACCTGGCCCGACGGCACGCCGGAAAAGGTGACCGCCGACCCCTTGGCGAGGCCGTCGACCGAGGTCTTGAAGAAGATGTCGTATTCCTTGGTCGATGCGCCGCCCAGCCGCGCGATCCACACCGTGAACAGCGCGAGGACCGCGAGCAGGATCAGCACCACGGTGCCGACAAGGACATGGTTCGATCGGGTTTCCATCAGCGCGTCGTCCTTGCCGGTTGGTCGGCGTCCATCGGTGTCCGGTGGGCCGCGATCCCCGCCTGCGCCTCTTGCGTGGCGACCGCCGCGCGGCCGCGGGGCCCCTTGAAATATTCCTCGATCCACGGATGGTCGAGCGCGATCAGTTCGGGGATCGTGCCGACGGCGATCACGTGCTTGTCCGCGATCACGGCGACACGGTCGCAGATCGCATACAGCGAATCCAGATCGTGGGTGATGAGGAACACGGTCAGCCCAAGCGTCTTCTGGAGCGATTTGGTCAGATCGTCGAACGCCGCCGCGCCGATCGGGTCGAGCCCGGCGGTCGGTTCGTCGAGGAACAGCAGGTCGGGATCGAGCGCCAGAGCGCGCGCCAGCCCGGCGCGTTTGCGCATGCCGCCGGAAAGTTCGGCGGGGAATTTCGGACCGGCCTGCGCCGCCAAGCCCGTCATCACGACCTTGTACGACGCGATTTCATCCAGCAGCGCCTGGTCGAGCGCGGGGTAGAATTCGCGAAGCGGAACCTGGACGTTCTCAGCGACGGTCAGCGTCGAGAACAGCGCGCCCCCCTGGAACAACACGCCCCAGCGCTTTCGCAGTTCGACCGCGTCGGCGTCGCTCAGCCGCAACACGTTCTCACCGAATACGGTGACATCGCCCGCATCTGGCACCTGCAGCCCGATGATCGAGCGCATCAGCACCGATTTGCCCGTGCCCGATCCGCCGACCACGCCCAGGATCTCGCCGCGCCTGACGTCGAGATCGAGCCCGTCATGGACGACCTGATCGCCGAAACAATTCTTCAGGCCCTTGACCGATATGACGATGTCGTCGCCGCGCGGCCGGGCGGTTTCGACGGGCATCAGTTCCACCCCAACCAGGTGAAGAACACCGCGAAGAACGCGTCGAGCACGATGACGAGGAAGATCGCCTGCACCACCGCCGCGGTGGTGCGCAGCCCGACCTGTTCGGCGTCCGCCTCGACGAGCAGGCCCTGGAAACAGCCGGCGATCGCGATGATCGCGCCGAACACGGGGGCCTTGATCAGGCCGACGTACAGATCGGTGATCGGCACGACTTCGCGGATCCGCTGGATATAGGTGACGGGTGGCACGCCGATCGTGATCCACACCAGCAATCCGCCGCCGATCAGCGCGATCATCGACGCGTAGAAGCCGAGCAGCGGCATCAGGATGATCGCGGCCAGCGTGCGCGGCACGACCAGCGCCTCCATCGGCGACACGCCGATGGTGCGCATCGCATCGATCTCCTCGGTCAGCTTCATCGTGCCGATCTGCGCCGCGAACGCGCTGCCCGATCGACCGGCGACCATGATCGCGGTCATCAGCACGCCCATTTCGCGAAGGGTGAGCCGGCCGACCAGGTTGATCGTGAAGACCTCCGCCCCGAACTGGCGCAGCTGGACCGCGCCCTGCTGCGCGATGACGACGCCGATCAGGAAGCTCATCAGCCCGATGATGGCCAGTGCGGACACACCGACCACCTCGAACTGCTGTACCACCGCATTGAACCGGAAGCGGCCGGGGTGCCGCATCGCCGCGAGGAAGGCCAATGCCGTCGCGCCCAGGAAACCGAGCAGCCCGAGCATCGTGCGACCCGCCGCGACGACCGCGGTGCCGACCTCGCCGACCAGACGCGTGACGGCACCGACATGGCCCGGCCGCATGTCGACCGGCTGATCCGACCGGATCACCTGATCCATCAGATGCTGATCATTGTCGTCCAGGCCCTGGACCGCGGCATCGTGCGTGGCGGCGAAGCGGTGGACGATCCACGCGCCGACGGTATCGATCCGTTCTATTCCGCTCAGATCGACCATCCGGACCGGGCCGTCGATCTTTCCGAGCCGTTCGGGCAGATCGCCGATCCGCGACAGCGAAAGATTGCCGGTGAAGCGCAGCGTGCCGCCGTCCTGGTCGGTGCGTTCGAAGTCGGCGGTTGCGCTCATCGCCCGTACCTTTGCGGGAAAGCGACGGGCACGGCAAGGCGATTGCGGCGTGCGACGGGGGGTTGGGAAAGCTGACCTCCCCCCGTTCTCCCGCGAAAGCGGGAGCCCAGAATTACGAACGGTGCCGCCTGTCGCCCCTTGACCCCCGCTTTCGCGGGGGAACGACCAAGTGTGAGTCGCTCGATGTCCGCGCGCCTAGAGCGCCAGATCGACCGCGTGGATCGTCAGCCCGACCAGTCCCCCGACGATGGTACCGTTGACGCGGATATATTGCAGGTCCCGGCCGACCGCATTTTCCAGCCGCCGCGTGATCGTCCGCGAATCCCAGCCGCGGACCGTTTCCGACACCAATCGGACGATCCCGTCGCCATAATCCGCCGCGACGCCGACGACGCTGCGGCGAACGAAACGATTGATCGTGCGTGCAAGGCGGCGGTCGTTCTGCAGCGTCTCGCCCAGTTGACGGAGGATTTCGCCGAGCCGTCCCGCCATCGCCGCCTCCGGATCGCGCGCGATCTTCAGCAGGCTGCCGCGCGCCTGTTCCCACAACCCGTCGATCCAGCGCTGCATCGCCGGGTTGGCGAGCAGTTCCTCCTTCATCGCCTCGACGCGCCCGCGCACCCGGCGGTCATATTGCAGGTCCCAGGCAAGACGATCGAGCCCCTCGTCCGCCCGCAGCCGCAACGGATGCTGCGGATCGTCCGCCATGTCGGTCAGCAGCTTGTCGAGCCCGGCGATCAGCTTGTCGGCGACGGTTTCGTCGAGGCCGGTCCAGCGAAGGATCGAGCCTGCGCGGTCGTGCACCATCCGGCGGACCAGATGTTCGTTCTGCGCCAGTGCCTTCGCCCCCCAGCGAACCCCCGCCGCCAGCAACGGCGCGTGGCGGTTCTCGGCGATCGCGGCCTTCATCAGCCGGCCGAGAACGGGCGAGAGTTCGGTCGTGCGCAGCCGGGTGGCGATCGCCGCCTTCACCATCCCGCCCATCCGCTGCGGATCGAGCCCTTCCAGCATCTGCGCGACCAGCTTCGACGCGCCGTTGCGGAACCGGCCGCCCGCGCCCTCGGGCGGATCGGTCAGCCAGCGCGCTATGGCGGATGCGACGTCGAGCGGCCGCATCCGCCGCGCGATGACGGCGGGGATCAGGAAATTGTCACGCAGGAATTGCGCGAGCGTGTCGCCGATCCGGTCCTTGTTGCGCGGCACGATCGCGGTATGCGGGATCGGCAGGCCGAGCGGATGCCGGAACAAGGCAGTGACCGCGAACCAGTCCGCCAGGCCGCCGACCATCGCCGCCTCGGCAAAGGCCAGGACGAAGCCCCAGCCGGCGGCGTGCCCGCTCCGCAGCGCCGCGCGGGCGACGAGGAAGAGGATCGCCATCGCGACCAGCATCCCGGTCGCCACCAGCCGCATCCGCACCAGCGCCGCGGGCGGAGGCTCGCCCGCGGCGGCCGTACGAATGGCGCGGTTCGACATCGCGTCGGACAATCCCCGAACGGGGGGATGGTTCAAGCGATCATTCCGCCGGCTGCGTGCCGTCGTCGTCGTAACCGATTCGTCCGGGCAGCGGGCCGAGCGCCGGACCGCGGGGGCCGGCGATGCCGATGACTTCGCTGCCGTCGTCGCCGGGGCGATACGTCAGCAGGCGGCGTCCGAGCCGCGGGCCCGCCCAGCGTTCGATCCCGACCGCCAGGCTGAACGTCGCCGGCACGATCAGCAGGGTGAGCACGGTAGACAGCAACAGCCCGCCGATCACGACGATACCCATCGGCGCACGCCACGATCCGTCGCCGCCGAGCGACAAGGCGGTCGGCACCATCCCGGCGACCATCGCGACCGTGGTCATGACGATGGGCTGTGCGCGCTTGTGCCCGGCGTCGATGATCGCGGTGACGACGTCCACCCCCTTCGCCATTTCCTCCAGCGCGAAATCGATCAGCAGGATCGAATTCTTCGCGACGATGCCGAGCAGCATCAGGATGCCGATGAAGACGGGTAGCGACAGCGGCTGCCCCGCGATCCACAGCGCCACCAGGCCGCCGAGCGGTGCCAGCATCAGCGAGCCCATGTTGACGAAGGGCGGCAGCGCGCGGCGGTACAGCAGCACGAGCACCGCGAAGACGAGGAAGATGCCCGCGATCACCGCCATGATGAAATTGGTGACCATCTCCTGCTGCCATTTCGACTGGCCGAGCGTCAGTTCGGAGACGCCGATCGGCAGGTCCTTCATCGCGGGCAGATCGTGGATCGCCTTGTTCGCGACACCGCTGACGACGCCAGGCGCGAGATCGGCACCGAGCGTGATCTGACGTTGTTGATTGACGCGGTCGATCTTGGTCGGTCCCGATCCCAGACCGATATCCGCGACGAGGCTTAGCGGCACCGCGCCACCGGACGCGGTCGCGACGGGCAGGTTCTGGATCGTCGACAGGCTGGTCCGCGCATTCTGGTCCAGTGCGACGCGGATCGGGATCTGGCGATCCGACAGCGAGAATTTCGCGCTGTTCTGATCGATATCGCCGAGTGTCGCGATGCGGATCGCGTTCGACAGCGCGTCGGTCGTCACGCCGAGATTGGCGGCCAGATCCATCCGCGGCTTCAGCACGATTTCCGGCCGTTGCAGATTGCCCGATACGCGCGGCGCGGTGATCATCGGCAGTTTGGACATCTGCGCGACGATCTTGTCCGCGGTCTGCTGCAGCATCACGGGATCGTCGCCGCCAAGCGTCACGTTCACGTCGCGCGAGCTTGTCCCGAACCCGAATTGCGACCGGAAGGCGATTCGCGCATCCGGTATGTTCGCCACTTGCGGTGCGAGATCGCGCTCGAACTGCGTGCTGGTCTTGGTGCGCTTGTCCTTCAGCGTCGCGGTGACGCGACCCGAATTCACCGCGCCGCCTTGGCCGGTACGCGAATAGACCGATGCGACTTCCGGCTGCGCGCCGAGCAGCGCGGCGACGCGCTTCACGACCACGTCCGTCTGGACGAGCGTCGTGCCCGGCACCATGTCGATCGTCGCGGTCGAGGTATCGCTATCGCTCGCCGGCTGGAACGTCATCGGCAGCACGCCGAACATCGCGATCGTCGCGAGGAACGCGACCGCGCCCAACGCGGTGACCCACAAACGGTGGTCCCACATCCGCGCCAGCATCCGCCGGCCGAACCCGCCCGCCGCCGTGCCGCCCGCGCGCCCGCGGATCAGAGTCCAGCGGAGCGTGGCCATATACCCGTCCATCATCCGCCCCTCGCCATGCTTGGCGGGGCCGGCGGCCTTCAGGAAATAGGCGGCAATCATCGGCGTCACCAAACGGGCGACCGCCAGGCTCATCAGCACAGACGCGACGACGGTCATGCCGAAATTCTTGAAGAACTGCCCCGACACGCCCGGCATCAGCGCGACCGGCAGGAACACGGCGACGATCGACATCGTCGTCGCCAGCACCGCCAGCCCGATCTCGTCCGCGGCATCGATCGACGCCTGATACGCCGATTTGCCCATCCGCATGTGGCGAACGATATTCTCGATCTCGACGATCGCATCGTCCACCAACACACCGGCCACGAGTGACAGCGCGAGCAACGTCATCTGGTTCAGCGTGAATCCCATCAGGTCCATGAACCAGAAGGTCGGGATCGCCGATAGCGGAATGGCCAGCGCGGAAATCGCGGTTGCACGCACGTCGCGCAGGAACAGGAACACGACGAAGACCGCGAGCACCGCGCCCTCGATCATCGCTTCGATCGCGCTGTGATAATTCTCTTCCGTGCGCTTCACGCTGTTCTGGCGCAGCACGAAATGCACGCGCGGGTTGCGCTGCTCCAGCGCGGTCAGCTTCTTGACCGCTTCGTTGTAGACGCTGACGTCCGACGCACCCTTCGCGCGCTGGAAATCGAAGCTGATGACCTGGCGTCCGTCCACCACCGCGCGGCTGCGCTGTTCGGCGAACAGATCGCGGACCTGACCCAGGTCGGACAGGCGCACCGTCCTGCCGCCGCCGACGTTGATCTGGGACTGACCGAGATCGACCGCGTTGCGCGCGTTGCCGAGCACGCGAACCGACTGTTCGGACCCGGCGATCTCGGCGCGACCACCCGCGGCGTTCAGATTGACCGAGCGCAGCTGCGTGTTGACCTGACTGGCGGTGACGCCCTGCGCCTGAAGCTTCAGCGGATCGAGGATCACCCGGATTTCACGGCTGACACCACCATTGCGGTCCACCTCGGCCATGCCGGGGATCGACAGCAATTCCTTGGTCACGGTATTGTCGATATACCAGCTCAGCTGTTCGACGGTCATGTCGCTCGCGACGGCCGAATAGCTGGCGAGATCATTGCCTGTCGTGTTCGCGCGGAACACCTGCGGTTCCAGGATGCCCTGCGGCAGGTTGCCGCGGATCTGCGAGATCGCGTCGCGTACGTCGTTCACCGCGCGGTCGATCGGGGTGCCGATCGCCAGCTGGACGACCGTCTGCGACGATCCTTCGGTCACGGTCGAACTGATTTCGTCGATGCCCTGCAACGACCGCACCGCCGCCTCGACCCGCTGTGTGACCTGCGTCTCCAGTTCCGTGGGCGCCGCCCCCGGCTGGCTGATGACGACGATCGCAACCGGAAAATCGATATCCGGCTGATCGTTGACGCTCATCCCCATGAAGCTGACGATGCCTGCCAGCGTCAGCGCGACGAACAGCACGATCGGCGGCACCGGGTTGCGGATCGCCCAGGCGGAGATGTTGCGGAAATTCATGTCAGGACGCCTTCTGCACGATCGGCTTCACCTTCTGTCCCGGGGCCAGGAACCCGCCCGCGGACACCACCACGCGCTCCGTCCCCGTCAGCCCGCCGAGGATCGTCACGCCGGCATCGGAGACCTGCCCGATCTTCACGTTGCGGCGTTCGACCTTGTCGTCCGGTCCGACGACATACACGAAATTGCCCTTGTCGTCGCTCTGCAAGACCGAATCGGGCAGCAGCGGCGCGACGTTGGCACCGCTGACGATCGTCGCCGCGGCGAACCCGCCGGGGCGAAGCGAGGGGTTGTACGTCAACTGCACGCGCGCGATGCCCTGGCGCGTCGTCGGATCGATCACCGGTGACACCTGCCAAACCACGCCCTGGAAGCTGTCGGTCGATCCCACCGGCGTCACCGTCGCGCGCGCGCCGACATGCACCGTCGCCAGATCGGATTCGCTCAGCGCCGCGCGCATTTCCAGCAGGCCGTCCATCGCCACCCGGAACAGCATGCCAGACGCGGAATTGACGATCTGTCCGGGTTCGATCTGACGGGTCAGCACCAGACCCGCCGCGGGCGCGCGGATATCGAGCCTGCCATTGGTCGCCTGCTGCTGCGCGAGCTGCGCCTGCGCCACCTTGACGCGCGCCGCGGCGGCGTCGCGGGTCGCGGTCTTGGTTTCGATATCCGACCGCGAAATGAACCCGCGCGCCACCAGCTGCTGCGCACGGTCGAGTTCGGATTGCGCCAGTGTCGCATCCGCCTGCGCGACCTTGATCGATGCGCCGAGCGAAGCGGCGGTCTGCGTCTGCACCGACCGGTCGATGGTGGCCAATACCTGCCCCGCCTGGACCCACTGGCCCGGCTCGACCAGGACCTGGCGGACCATCCCGCCTTCGCCGGCGACGCCGACCGGCATTTCCCGCTTGGCGGCAAGACTGCCATTCGCGCTCAGCTGACGGTCGATCGTCTTGCGGCCGGGGACGACGACGCTGACGCTCGGCACCTGCTCGACGGGAGGCGCATTGGGCGCGGCATGCCCGCGCAGGAAGAACGCCCAGATCAGCACGGCCGCGAGCAGCGCGAGGCCGACGATGCCGAGCGCGCGACGTCCGCGGCCCGGCCGAGCGTCGGTATAGTCCGGCAACGCGGCCCGATCTTCGCCGCCGATCTGTCGCGACTCGTAATTCATGTTCGTCCCCACCCTTCGGAGTGACTGTGTTATAGGAATAAGTCACCAACCTCAAGTGGGCAGGGACATGGCCGAAAAGCCCGTTTTCCGCAAGCCGACCCCTTGCGTTCACCGGGGGTTTCGTCGTCTCCGTGTCATGATGCCCGTCGTCACTTCGCCGGAGAACCCGATGTCCCGTCCGTCACGCACCGCCATGTCCGCCCTTGCCGCCCTCCCGCTGGTCGCGACGACCGCCCCGGCCCGCGCACAATCGGTCGAGCCGATGGTCCCGGCGACGGGCACCGTGCTGGACGTCGCTGCGCAAGGGCGCACGACCCGCGTACCCGACCTGGCGACGATCCGTGCCGGGGTGATGGCGCAGGCCGCGACCGCGTCCGCCGCGCTGGCCGACGATGCGGTGCGGATGCAGCGCATCCTGGCCGCGTTGAAGAAGGCCGGTATCGCGCCCCGCGACATCGCGACCGCCAGCGTAAGGCTGAACCCGCAATATCGCTACGCCGACAACCAGCCGCCGACGCTCACGGGTTACCAGGCGACCAACAGCGTCTCGATCCGGTTCCGCGACATCGCCAGGGCGGGTCCGATCCTGGACGCGTTGGTGGCGGAAGGGGCGAACCAGATCGACGGGCCCAACCTGTCGCTCGACAATCCCGACGCCGCATTGGACGAAGCGCGTACCGATGCGGTGCGCCGCGCCCGCACCCGCGCCGATCTGTACGCGAGCGCGGCCGGCCTGCACGTCGTGCGGATCGTTTCGATTTCGGAGTCGGGCGACAATGCGGGCGGCGGCAACGCGCCGATGGTCTACGCGCGTGCCCAGCTAAAGGTCGATACCGCGATCGCGCCGGGCGAAAAGGACGTCACGGCGACGCTGTCGGTGCGGTTCCTGCTGCAATAGCGCGGCCATGAAAAAGGCCGCCCGGTCGCCCGGGCGGCCTTCTTGAATTCGATTGCCGATGCTTAACGCACGCGGCCGCGACGGATGAGATTGACGATCGCGAGCAGGATGATCGCACCGACCAGCGAATAGATGAACGTCGATACCGTGATCACCTCGTTGATTCCGGCCCCGAAGATTGCCGAGGCGATGACCGAGCCGACGATCCCGACGACGATGTTAAGCAAGATGCCCTGATTGTCGCGCATGATCAGCCCGGCCAGCCAGCCGCACAGGCCGCCCACGATAAGCCAGATGATGATACCCATAGTCGCGTCCCTCCGTTGGTTCCCATTACGGGCGATGACCAACAGACTCGCGAGCCGGGATTATTGTTCCGTATGCGGTTCGATAACCTCGATCAATATTTCTGCTGACGTTCGTAAAGCGCATTGTAATGCTGGATCCGTGTCACGCGCAGGCCCGGCATTCCCGATCGGTCGATCGCGCGCTGCCATCCGGCGAACTCCTCGGGCGTCAGGCCGTAGCGGTCGCAGACCTCGTCCACCGATAGCAGCCCGCCGTTCACCGCAGCGACCACTTCGGCCTTGCGGCGCACCACCCAGCGCGTGGTGGAAGGGGGCGGCAAGTTCTCGATCGTCAGCTGCTCGCCGAGCGGGCCGATGACTTTGGCGGGACGGATCTTCTGGTTCTCGATCATGAACTCAACCTCGATCGGGGCGGGGGGCCCCCTCTCCAACAGTGATGCTGCGTGTAGGCGCGGGATTTGAAGATCGCCTGAAACGCTTCGGTAAACGCGGTCTTCATCCCTCTTTCCAACGTATGATCGCGGCCGCCATCGGACCGTTGAACGCGCCGCCGACGGGCGCGAACAGCCGCGGATCGATCGTCCGGTAGGAAAGGTCGCCCTGGATGGTGGCGGTCGTGCTGCCGGCCTGACGCGCGGCGATACCGGTCATCAGCGCGGCCAGATCGGCCGGCAGCACGGTGAGTTCGGTCGGGCCCACAAAGGGAGGAAAACTCAGGTCCAAAAAAGCATACTCGCTGGAACGACGGCAGACGTACGCTTTAGGCCCGGGCGAATGAAAACCGGGTAAAGCCCGCCGCAACGCTTCGTGAACATGTATGAATTCGCGGTTCTTTTGCGCGCCGCCGACGCTTGCGCTACGGCCCGTCCGCGATGGAAGCCGACTTTCAGATCGGGGCGGACCCGCGGGGCAGGCGCGTCGTCGTGGCGATGTCGGGCGGCGTGGATAGCTCCGTCGTGGCCGCGCTGGCGGCAGCGAGCGGCGCGGAGACGATCGGCGTCACGCTGCAGCTCTACGATCACGGCGAGGCGGTCGGGCGCGCCGGCTCGTGCTGCGCGGGCCGCGACATTCGCGACGCCCGTGCGGTGTGCGACCGGCTGGGGATCGCGCATTATGTCTTCGATCACGAAACGCGGTTCCGCGCGGACGTGATCGACCGGTTCGCGGACGATTACATCGCGGGCCGGACGCCGATCCCGTGCGTCCAGTGCAATATGGGTCCGAAATTCACCGACCTGCTCGCGCTCGCCCGCGACCTGGGCGCGGATTGCCTGGCGACCGGTCACTATGTCCGCCGGGTCGAGGGACCGCGCGGTGCCGAACTGCACCGCGGCGCGGATCCGGCACGTGACCAGAGCTATTTCCTGTTCGCGACCACGCAAGACCAGCTGGAATATCTCCGTTTTCCGCTCGGCGGTCTGCCGAAGGACCGAGTCCGCGCGATCGCCGCCGAGATGGGGCTCGGCGTCGCGGCCAAGCCCGACAGCCAGGATATCTGCTTCGTCCCGGACGGCGATTACGCAGGCCTCGTCGAGAAACTGCGGCCGGGCGTGGATACCACGGGCGAGATCGTCGACATGGCCGGGCGGCGGCTGGGTGCGCATCGCGGACTGATCCATTACACCGTCGGCCAGCGTCGCGGTCTGGAGATCGGCGGCGTGCCGGAGCCGCTCTATGTCGTGCGGCTCGAACCCGACACCCGCCGCGTCGTCGTCGGCCCGCGCGCCGCGCTGGCGGTCGATGCGGCGCGGATCGAGCGCATCAACTGGCTGGGCGGCGATTTCACCGGGCCATTGACCGCCAAGGTGCGGTCGATGGCGAAACCCGTAGCGGCGCGATTGCTGGGTAACCGGGTGGTGTTCGACGCGCCCGAATACGGCGTCGCGCCGGGCCAGGCGGCGGTATTGTACGATGGCGACCATGTGCTCGGCGGCGGCTGGATTGCCGAAACCGAAGCGGCGCTCGTCGCGGCATGACGATCGACGAGCTTCAGGCGGCGATGGACGCCGCCGCCGCTGCGCTCGACTTCGAGGAGGCGGGGCGGCTCCGCGACCGGATCAGCGTCCTGCGCGGTGGCGGCGACGATCCGGCGAACGATCTGGCGGGGCTGGTGCGCCAGCAGCCGGGAAGCATGGGGCTCGGCACCAGCCAGCAACGGATGACGCCGCCGCCGGGGTGGGTGAAGCCGAAGAAGCCCGACCCGATGACGAAGGGCAGGAAGCGGTAGCAGTGCTACGGTCACCCCGGGCTTGTCACGGGGTCCAGGGCCACGAGCCTGTCGCGCGCGGCTCTGGATGCCGGAACGAGCCCGGCATGACGAAGGAAGTATTCAAGGCAACAGAAACGTCCCCTCGATCACCGTCACGCACGACCCGCCAAGCACCACCCGCTTGCCGTCCAGCGTGCAGGTCAGTCGCCCGCCCCGCGTACTCGCCTGAAACGCGGTGAAGCGGTCGCGGCCGAGCCGCTCCGCCCAATAGGGCACCACGACCGCGTGCGCCGAACCCGTCACCGGGTCCTCGTCGATCCCCGCACCCGGCGCGAACATCCGGCTGACCACATCCGTCTCGGCACCCGGCGCGGTGACGATCGCCTGACGATTGCCGCACGCCGCCAGAGCGGCGAAGTCGGGCGTCACCGCGCGCACGGCCGCTTCGCTTTCGAGGACGATCACGCCGTATCCGCCATCGCGCCACAGGGTCTCGGTGACATCCGTCACACCGAGCGCGGCGACCATTTCGGGCAGCGGGCATGGCTCAGGCTTCCAGGCGGGCAGCGCCAGTTCATAGCCGGCACCCGCGCGGACCACCGCCAGCATGCCTGCCTTGCGGGTACGGAACCGGACTTGATCCCGCACCGCGTCGTTCGACAGCACGACATGCCCGCTCGCCAGCGTCGCATGGCCACACAACCGCACCTCGTCGACCGGTGTGAACCAGCGGAGTTCGAAATCCGCCTCGTCATCGTCGGCCGCCACGAGGAACGCCGTTTCCGACAGATTGTTTTCCGCTGCGATCGCCTGAAGCACCGCGTCGTCCAGCCATCGGCCAAGCGGCATCACCGCCGCGGGATTGCCGGCAAACGCCTTGTCGGCGAACGCATCGACCTGCGTGAAAGGAATGCGCATCACAACCTCTTTGCGAACCAGTGCGGTGTCACGTCCGCCTCGACCAGTGGATTGTCGGTATCGACATGACCCTCCGGATCGAGATGGATCAGCACCTCGACCTTCGGGAACGCGCGCTTCAGGCTGAATTCGACCGCTTCGACGATCTCGTGCGCGTCATGGACGCTCAACCGGCGGTCGACCTCCATGTGGAACTGCGCGAAGTCATGGCTGCCGGATCGCCGCGTGCGGAAATCATGGATGCCCTTCAGGCCGTCCTGCCGCGCTGCGACATCGAGGAAGCGGGCGCGCAGGTCCTCGGGCCATTCCTTGTCCATCAGCTGGTCGATCGCGTTCGACGATGCCTGGAACGCGCCGTAGGCGAGCCATAGCGCGATGATGATGCCGAACACCGGATCGGCATCGTGGAACCCGAAATACTGGTCCAGCACCAGTGCCAGGATCACCGATCCGTTGAGCAGCATGTCCGACTGGTAATGGACATTGTCCGCCATGATCGCGACCGACCCCGTGCTTCGGATCACGCGGCGCTGATACCATAGCAGCACGCCCGTCGCCGCGATCGCCGCGATCGACACGCCGATCCCGAAATTCGCGTCGGTCGTCGCGGTCTGGTTCCCGAACGACAGGATCGCGCGCCAGGCGATACCGACCGCGGACGCGGTGATCAGCGCGACCTGGAACAAGGCTGCCAGCGCCTCCGCCTTGCCATGCCCGAAGCGGTGGTCGCTGTCCGCCGGCGTCGCGGCAAGGCGGACACCATACAACGTCACGAGGCTCGCGAGCAGATCGAGCCCGGTATCGGCAAGCGACCCGAGCATCGCGATCGATCCGGTCAGCCACGCGGCGAAACCCTTCAACAGCAGCAGGAACGTGGCCATCGCGACGCTGGCGAGCGCCGCGCGCGTGGCGAGGGGCAGCAGCTTGCGGCGTTCGTCCTGCGTCATGGGTACAGCAACCCTTCCGTCCAATCATCGCCCGTGCGCACGAACAGGCGACGCTCATGTAGACGATGCGCGCGGTCCTGCCAAAATTCCACCCGATCGGGAACGACCGCGTAGCCGCCCCAGAAGGGTGGCCGCGGGACATCGCCGCCATCGAACCGCACCTTGGCCTCTTCGACCCGCGCCTCGAACGTCGCGCGGTCCGCCAGCGGCCGCGACTGGTCCGATGCCCAGGCCCCCAGCCGCGAGTCGCGGCCGCGGCTCGCGAAATACGCGTCCGACTGCGCGTCCGTCGCCAGCGCCACCGCGCCCTCGATCCGTATCTGCCGGCGCAGCGACTTCCAGTGGAACAGCAGCGCGCCTTGCATGTTCGCCGCCAACTGCTCCGCCTTGTCGCTGCCGCGGTTGGTGTAGAAGGTGAACCCGTCCGGCCCATGCCCTTTCAACAGCACCATGCGCACCGAGGGGCGACCGTCGGCGTCCGCAGTGGCCAGCGCCATCGCATCGGGATCGCTGGGTTCGCCGGCTTTCGCTTCGGCATACCATTCGTCGAACAGCGTGAAGGGATCGATGGCCATGCGGGGCATATAGCCAATCCTCCCCGGGACGGGGAGGGGGGCCATTTGCAGAAAGCAAATGGGGGAGGGGGTGAGCCGCGAGCGAACCACTTGCGGTTCACCCCTCCACCATCGGGCTTCGCCCGACGGTTCCCCTCCCCGCCCCGGGGAGGATTGGGAACGACTCCCCCGCCCAGGGATTGAATCGCCTTCGAAACGAGGAACGATCGACATGGCCGCACGCGCCTATTGGCAGGGACAGATCAGGCTCGCGCTCGTCTCGATCCCGGTGGAAATCTATTCCGCGACGAAATCGGGCGCGGCGATTTCGTTCAAGCAGATCCACGAACCGTCGGGCCAGCCTATCCACTACGAGAAGGTCGTCACCGGGGTCGGTCCGGTCGACGTGGGCGAGATCATGAAGGGCTACGAGATATCCAGGGGCGAGTATGTCCTGCTCGACCAGGACGAGATCGACGCGGTGAAGCTGGAATCGAAGAAGACGCTGGAGTTGACGCAGTTCGTCGACGCGAGCGAGATCGACGTGCTGTATTACGAGAAACCCTATTTCGTGGTGCCCGCCGACGATCTGGCGGAGGAAGCGTTCATCGTGCTGCGCGAGGCGCTGCGGCGGACGAGGAAGGTGGGCCTGGGCCAGCTGGCGATGCGGGGCCGCGAATATGTCGTCAGTCTGAAGCCATGCGGTCGCGGCATGGTGCTGGAGACGCTGCGCTACGCCGACGAGGTGCACAAGGCGCAAGGTTATTTCCGGGAGATTCCCGACGACAAGCCCTCGGACGAACTGCTCGAACTGGCCGAAGCGCTGATCGGCAAGCGCAGCGGCACATTCCACCCGCAGGAATTCCACGACCGCTATGTCGACGCGCTGAAGGATCTGGTCGAGCGCAAGCGCAAGGCGAAGGGCGGGGCCAGGATCATCGAGGACACGGACGACGGCAAGCGATCGGGATCGAACGTGGTTGACCTGATGGCGGCGCTGAGGAAGTCGATGGGCGCGGCACCGAAGGACGATGCGCCGGCCAAGGCCGCGCCGCCTGCGAAGAAGCCCGCGGCCAAGGCCCCCGCGAAGAAGCCTGCGGCGAAGAAGCGTGCCTGAGGCTTTCTTCCTCCACTCCCGCTTGCGGGAGGGGTCGGGGGTGGGCGCTCGCTCTACCCGAGCGTCGCACATGCGGATAGGCAGCGCCCACCCCCAGCCCCTCCCGCAAGCGGGAGGGGAGCGATGAGTACCGATCCCCTCGCGCTCTACAACGCCAAGCGCGATTTCGGAAAGACCGCCGAACCCGCCGGTACGCTCGCGCCCGGCCATGGCAACAGCTTCATGGTGCAGAAACACGATGCCACCCGGCTGCACTGGGATTTCCGGCTTGAAGTCGATGGCGTCCTGAAAAGCTGGGCGGTGACGCGCGGCCCGAGCATCGACCCGAACGAAAAACGGCTCGCGGTCCGGACCGAGGATCATCCCCTTTCCTACGCCACGTTCGAGGGCACGATCCCCAAGGGCGAATATGGCGGCGGCACCGTCATGCTGTGGGACCGCGGCACGTGGTCGCCCGTCAAGGGCAAGTCGGCCAAGGACATCGACAAGGGCCATCTGCACTTCGTCCTCGAAGGCGAACGGATGAAGGGCGAATGGATCCTCATCCGCCTGAAACCCCGCGCAAAGGAGAAGCGCGAGAACTGGTTGCTGCGCAAGGTCGAGGATGCCGCGGCGGGCGGTACCGATGTTCTGGTCGACGAAGCGCTGACGAGTGTTTCGACCGGGCGGACGATGGCCGAGATCGAGGAGGGGAAGCCTTCTGAATCCTCCCCGCTCGCGGGGAGGGGGACCGTCGGCGAAGCCGATGGTGGAGGGGGTTCTCCACGAGCGGTGCGCTCGCGGAGAACCCCCTCCACCCCCGCGCAAGGGCGCGCAGGTCCCCCTCCCCTTGCAGGGGAGGATTTTAGGGACCCCCAGCTCTGCACCCTGGTCGACACCGTCCCGACCGGCAGCGCATGGCTGCACGAGATGAAATATGACGGCTACCGCACCCTCATCGCGGTCGCGAACGGCAAGGCGAAGGTCTTCACGCGTTCCGGCCTCGACTGGACCGACAAGTTCGCGGCGATCGCGGACGCCGCCGCCGCCCTCCCCGTCCAGTCCGCGCTGATCGACGGCGAGATCGTCGCGTTCAAGGACGGCAAGCCCGATTTCTCCACGCTGAAGGACGCGATCTCCAACGCCGGCGACATGACGTGCTTCGCGTTCGACCTGTTGTCGCTGGACGGCGAGGACTTGACCGGCCTGCCTAACGTCACGCGCAAGGATCGGCTCGCGGTGATCCTGCCCGCCGATCACGACCGCCTGAAATATGCCGAGCACGTCATCGGGTCGGGCGAGAAATTGTTCGAGGCGATGTGTCGCGAGGGGCTCGAGGGTGTCGTCTCCAAGCTGGCGGACGCGCCCTACCGCACGGGCCGGACGAAGGCGTGGCTCAAGACCAAATGCACGCTGCGCCAGGAGTTCGTGATCGTCGGGTGGCTGCCGTCGGACAAGACGCGCGGGTTCAAGTCGCTGCTGCTGGGGGTGCGCGAAGGCGACGGCTGGAAATATGCCGGCAAGGTCGGCACCGGGTTCGATCAGGCCACGATGGACGATCTGACCACAAGGCTGGCTAGGCTGGAACGCAAGACGCCGACCGTCGATGCGCCCCGGGCGGCCGTCCGCCACGCACACTGGGTGCGCCCCGAGATGGTCGCCGAGATCGCGTTTGCCGAAACGACGCCCGACGGCGTGCTGCGCCATTCGAGCTTCCTCGGCCTGCGCGAGGACAAGGCGGCGGACGACGTGGTTGCCGAGACCCCGGCGTCGCTGCCCGAAACGTCCACGGTCACCGTCAAGGTCTCGAGCCGCGACCGCATGATCTTTCCCGACAGCGACGTGACGAAGGGCGAACTGGCCGACTATTACGCGTCGCTCGCGCCCGTCATGCTTCCCTGGGCGGGCAGGCGGCCGGTCAGCCTCGTCCGCTGCCCGCAGGGCCGGGCCAAGGCGTGCTTCTTCCAGAAGCATGATGCCGGCAGCTTCGGCGGTGCGGTCCATCAGGTACCGATCCGCGAGAAGGACGGATCGACGGAGGAATATCTCTGGGTCGACGACGCCGACGGGCTGGTCGCGTGCGTCCAGATGGGAACGATCGAATTCCACGGCTGGGGATCGACCAACGCCGCGCTGGAGAAGCCCGACCGGATGGTGTTCGATCTCGACCCCGACGAAGGGCTGGACTTCGGCGACACCAAGAAGGCGGCGGAGCATCTGAAGGAACAGCTGGCCGAACTGGGTCTGGTCAGCTTCCCGCTGCTGTCGGGTGGCAAGGGCGTGCATGTCGTCGTGCCGCTGACGCCGCAAGCGGAATGGCCTGCGGTCAAGGACTTCGCCGACCGCTTCGCGCGCGCGTTGGCCGGCGCGGAGCCCGAACGCTATGTCGCGGTGATGACGAAGGCGAAGCGCAAAGGGCGGATTTTCATCGACTGGCTGCGCAACCAGCGCGGTGCGACCGCGATCATGCCCTATTCGGCGCGCGCGCGGGCCGGCGCGCCGGTCGCGGTGCCGGTCTCGTGGACCGAACTGCGCGATATCGACACCGCGGCGAAATGGAACGTGCGCGACGGCGCGGCGCTGGTGGAGCGGGCGAACGGGCGGGCGCTGGCGGACTGGGGTGTGGCGGATCAGGTGTTGCCGGATTTGTAGACCACCTCCGTCACCCCGGCCTTGCGCCGGGGTCCATCGTGCCGCGCAATCGCGGGTCCATGAATGCGCGGCACGATGGATGCCGGATCAAGTCCGGCATGACGAGGGAAACACTTAACTGTTGCGCCACCCTGCCAAACCCGTGCAACGCTTGTCGCCGGGCAAGCAACAGGGACAGCGGCAAGGATGGCGACGCACGCGGCCCCGCTGTTCGACGCCGGCCTTCACGCGCGCCGGCTGATCGCGGACTACCGCGCACACGTCCATGCCGGCGACGTGCTGGCGCAAAGCGAAGACCCCGCCTGGACCGCGATGTTCGAGGAACTGGCCAGCGTCGCCTCCGACGACCTGGGTCATGCGCGCGAACGCGTGCAGCGCCACGCCGCCGACATCGGCACGGGTTTTCGCATCGTCGGCGAAGCGGACGAGCGGCCATGGCCGGTTTCCCCCGTCCCGCTGCTGATCGCGGCGGACGAATGGGCGGGGATCGCGCGCGGCATCGTACAGCGCGCCGAGCTGATGGAGGCGATCCTCGCCGATCTCTACGGCCCCGCGCGGCTCGTCGAACACGGGCCGATCCCGGCGGCGCTGGTGGCCGGCAATCCGTATTTCCTTCGGCCGATGGTCGGGCTGGAGCCGCCGGGCGGCAGCCATCTGCAATTCGTCGCGGTCGATCTGGGGCGAGGACCAACCGGCCGGTGGTTCGTCCTGGCCGACCATCTGCGCGCACCGGCGGGCGCGGGCTATGCGCTGGAGAACCGGCTGGCGCTGGCGCGCACGCTCGGAGGGTTGCAGGACAGGCTGAACATCCAGCGTCACGCCCCGTTCTTCGCCGCATTCCGCGAAGGGCTGGCGGCGCTGTGCCGCCGGACCGATCCGCGGATCGGGCTGCTGACGCCGGGGCGCTACAACCAGACCTATCCCGAACAGGCGCATCTGGCGCGCTATCTGGGGCTGTTGCTGGTCGAGGGCGACGACCTGGCCGCGCTGGAGGACAAGCTGTACGTCCGCACCATCGGCGGGCTGAAGCGGATCGACGCGATCTGGCGGCGGGTCGATCCCAGGATGCTCGATCCGCTGGCGTTCGACACCCGGTCGCATATCGGCGTCCCCGGATTGATCGACGCCTATGCCGCCGGGAATGTCGTGATCTCGAACGCACCGGGGGCGGGCGTGCTGGAGGTACCTGCGTTCGGCGCGTTCCTGCCGGTGCTGGCGAAGCAGCTGCTGGGGGAGGACCTCCATCTCCCGAACATCGCGACCTGGTGGGGCGGCCAGCCCGGCGAAGCGGCGCGCGTCGCGGAGGATTTCGACACGCTGCTGATCGGTCCCGCCTTCGGTGCGACGCCGCTGGGCCTGCCCGGCGACCGGCCGGTGCCGGGCAGCGAAATCACCGGCGAAGCCCGTGCGGCAGTGCTCGCCGACATGGCGCGGCGACCGCAGGATTATGTCGGTCAGGAGATCGTGCGCCTGTCGACCATGCCCGTCGTCGCCGGGGATGCGCTGGTCGCGCGGCCCTTCACGCTGCGCGTGTTCGCCGCGCGGGGGGCAGATGGCGGCTGGACCGTCCTGCCCGGCGGCTTCGCGCGGATCGGCGAGCACCCCGATCCGCGCGCGGCAGTGATGCGCGAGGGGCTGTGGTCCGCCGACGTTTGCGTGCACGGCAGCGATCCGGTCGCGCCGACATCGCTGCTCCCCGCCAGCACGTCGCTGCAAGTCCGTCGCAATCCGGGTACCCTGCCCAGCCGGGTCGCGGACAATCTCTACTGGCTGGGCCGGTATCTGGAGCGCGGCGAGGCCTTGCTGGCGGCGATCCGCGTATTGCTGGGCAATTCGATCGACGTCGATGGCGGCGCGGCGATGGCGGGAGAGACGGTCGGACGGCTTGTCGGGCTGATCGTGGGCGCGGGCGCCGCGCCGCACCCGCCCTCGCTCCGCCGCGCCGACCTGCAGGCGTCCGCGCGCACCGCGATGGAGGACATG
>NZ_CAXTII010000043.1:0-22987 GCF_964244235.1 uncultured Sphingomonas sp. | reverse complement strand
ACTATCTGAGGAACTCAGGATATGCTTCAACCTAAATGGAAACGACTCTAGAGTCAGGTTTCAATGTCTATCCCAGCGAGGTGGAAGCCGTACTGTCTACCCATCCCGACGTCGCCGAAGCCGCTGTCATCGGGATCGCAAGCGAGCGTACCGGGGAAGCGGTTCGGGCGTATGTCGTTTCGCGAAAGAACACGGCCGATGCCAGCGAAATGGACCGCCACTGCAGATCGTCTCCCGCCGCGTACAAGGTGCCGAAGGAATTTGTCTTTCGGCCGCATCTACCCAAGTCGCCGGTCGGAAAGATATCGCGTGCTCAATTGCGAACGTCGGCTGCCATCAGCCAGTCATGAGTTCCGGCATCCGGCGCCATTCCGCCAGCCGCAATGCGTTTCGCCGCGTCCGTCGATCGATGACGATCATCGACACCGAGCCCTGGACTTTCTCGCCAGCCCGATCTCTTCGGCCTGCTCTTCGAGCGTCCCTCATTTGGGCGCGGGGTCGCCCGCCGCGATCACCGTGGCGCTTTGCTCGATACGTTGGCCGTCGGCGAACGTGAAGGTGAAGGTCATCGCGCCGCCGCGCTTGATTTCCGGGTTCACGTTGGACAGCATGACGTGCCGCCCGCCGGGCGCGAAGCGGACCAGGGTCCTGGCAGGGATGTCGACACTGGCAAGCGGCGTCATCGTCGCCATTTGGCCGTCCGTACCCGATTGATGCATCTCGGTTCGGATCGCCGTGTCGGTGGCGACCGAGATCAGCATCGCTGGCGCAGGCCCGCCATGGACGTCGAAATACGCAGCCGCCGGTCCGGTGGCGACGGCGTTCAGGCGCACCCAGGCCGCATCGACATATAGCGGCTTCGGTTTCGAACAGCCCGCCAGCGTGAGTGCGGTGAGCGACATAGCGAACGACAGGGCGACGACAGGACGCATGGTATTCCTAGGGGCGGTTGGGTCGTGCCGCGATGCTAGAACGCCGGCAATCTTGCGGCAAGCCGAACCCCTCCTATATCGCGCCCAGTAGCGGATATGCACGTCGCCGGAACGGGACGTGCCTTTCCTGGGCATTATCTTTGTGAGGGGCTGTAGAGCACACATGGCTAAAGTAATCGGTATCGATCTCGGCACGACCAACAGCTGTGTTTCGGTGATGGAGGGCGGCAAGCCCAAGGTGATCGAGAATGCGGAGGGCGCGCGCACCACGCCGTCGATCGTCGCCTTCGCCAAGGACGGCGAGCGGCTGGTCGGACAGCCGGCCAAGCGCCAGGCGGTGACGAACGGCGACAACACGATCTTCGCGGTGAAGCGCCTGATCGGCCGCCGCTTCGACGATCCGGTGACCAGGAAGGACACCGAACTGGTCCCCTACACGATCGTGAAGGGGCAGAATGGCGACGCTTGGGTCAAGGCGGGTGGCAAGGATTATTCGCCGTCGCAGATCAGCGCCTTCACGCTGCAGAAGATGAAGGAGACTGCCGAGAGCTATCTCGGCGAGACGGTGACCCAGGCGGTCATTACCGTGCCGGCCTATTTCAACGACGCGCAGCGTCAGGCGACCAAGGATGCCGGGCAGATCGCGGGCCTGGAAGTGCTGCGCATCATCAACGAGCCGACCGCGGCGGCGCTGGCGTACGGGCTGGAGAAGCAGGACGGCAAGACGATCGCGGTCTATGACCTTGGCGGCGGCACGTTCGACGTCTCGATCCTCGAGATCGGCGACGGCGTGTTCGAGGTGAAGGCGACCAACGGCGACACCTTCCTGGGCGGCGAGGATTTCGACAACAAGCTGGTCGAATATCTGGCCGAGGGGTTCAAGAAGGACGAGGGCATCGACTTGTCGAAGGACAAGCTCGCGTTGCAGCGCCTCAAGGAAGCCGCGGAAAAGGCGAAGATCGAGCTGTCGTCGGCGGCATCGACCGAGGTCAACCTGCCCTTCATCACTGCGGATCAGAACGGCCCGAAGCATCTCGTCAAGACGATCAACCGCGCCGATCTGGAGCGTCTGGTCGATAGCCTGATCCAGCGGACGATCGAGCCGATGAAGAAAGCGCTGGCCGATGCGGGCCTGAAGACCGGCGACATCAGCGAAGTCGTCCTCGTCGGCGGCATGACCCGCATGCCCAAGGTGCGCGATGCGGTGAAGGCGTTCTTCGGCAAGGATCCGCACACCGGCGTCAACCCGGACGAGGTCGTCGCGATGGGCGCGGCGATCCAGGCGGGCGTGTTGCAGGGCGACGTCAAGGACGTGCTGCTGCTCGACGTGACGCCGCTGTCGCTCGGTATCGAGACGCTGGGCGGTGTCTTCACGCGCATGATCGATCGCAACACGACGATCCCGACAAAGAAGTCGCAGACCTATTCGACCGCGGACGACAACCAGGGCGCGGTGACGATCCGCGTGTTCCAGGGCGAGCGCGAGATGGCTGCCGATAACAAGATGCTCGGCAATTTCGATCTCGTCGGCATCCCGCCCGCCCCCCGCGGCGTGCCGCAGATCGAGGTGACGTTCGACATCGACGCGAACGGCCTCGTCTCGGTCAGCGCCAAGGACAAGGGCACCGGCAAGGAGCAGCAGATCCGCATCCAGGCATCGGGCGGTCTGTCCGACAGCGACATCGACCAGATGGTCCGTGACGCGGAGAAGTTCGCCGACGAGGACAAGAAGCGTCGGGCAGGGGCCGAGGCGAAGAACAACGCCGAAAGCCTGGTCCACACGACCGAGCGCCAGCTGGCGGACAATGGCGACAAGATCGACGCCTCGTTGAAATCCGAGATCGAGGCGGCGATCACCGAGACCAAGACCGCGATCGAGGGCGGCGAGCCCGAGGCGATGAACGAAAAGTCGCAGGCGCTGGCGCAAGTGGCGATGAAGATGGGTCAGGCGATCTACGAGAAGCAGCAACAGGCGGAGGCCTCTCCGCAAGGTGGCGATACGCACGGCGAGTCGGCCAAGGACGATGTCGTCGACGCCGAATTCTCGGAAATCGACGAGAAGTAAGAGTGATGCCGCTCCATCCCTCTGCGGACCAAGCCATACTGAAGACTGCAATCTTATCCGTCATGCCGGGCTTGTCCCGACATCCATGCGGCCGCGAATTCTTCGGCCGATGGGACTCGCGGAAGGATGGACCCCGGGACAAGCCCGGGGTGAGGGGGGTGCGGTTGTCCATCTTGGCTAGGGTGAGTTCGCGGTGGACATCCGGGGGCGGCAGATGAGTACGCAAGTCGATTATTACGAATTGCTCGAATGCGAGCGCAGTGCGGACGCGACGACGATCAAATCGTCGTATCGCAAACTCGCAATGAAATACCATCCGGACAAGAATGCCGGCTGCAAGGACAGCGAGTCGAAGTTCAAGGCTGTCAGCGAAGCCTATGACGTCCTGAAGGACCCGCAGAGGCGCGCTGCCTATGACCGGTTCGGCCATGCTGCGTTCCAGAATGGCGGCGGTGGTGCAAACGGTGGCGGCGCACAGGATTTCGGCGGGTTCTCCGACATCTTCGAGAGCGTCTTTGGTGAGTTCATGGGCGGGCAGCGTGGCGGTGGCGGCCGTCAGGCGCAGCGCCGCGGCGCGGATTTGCGCTACGATATGGAGATCACGCTCGAGGAAGCCTATCACGGCAAGTCGACCGAGGTAACGATCGACGTCTCCGCGCCGTGCGACACCTGTCACGGCGCAGGTGCACGGCCCGGGACCCAGGCGAAGACGTGCCAGCAGTGCGGCGGCCATGGCAAGGTCCGCGCGCAGCAGGGCTTTTTCGTGGTCGAGCGCGCCTGCCCGGTCTGTCAGGGCGCAGGTGAGGTGATCGCCGATCCGTGCCCCGATTGCCGCGGCGAAGGCCGGGTGGAGAAGACCAGGACGCTGTCGGTGAACGTCCCCCCCGGCGTCGATGAAGGCACGCGGGTCCGCCTGACCGGCGAGGGCGAGGCCGGCGCGCGAGGGGCACCGGCGGGCGACCTGTACATTTTCCTGCACGTGAAGCGGCACCAGCTTTTCGAGCGTGAAGGTACGACCCTGTTCGCGCGCGCGCCGATCAGCTTCACGACCGCATCGCTTGGCGGGACCATCTCGATTCCCGGGCTCGATGGCCAGACGCACGACATCCGGATCCCCGTCGGCATCCAGTCGGGCAAGCAACTGCGCCAGCGCGGTGTCGGCATGCCCGTGCTGCAGGGCCGCGGGCATGGCGATCTGGTCGTCCAGATCGACGTCGAAACACCCACCAAGCTCAGTCTTCGCCAGAAGGAGTTGCTCGAGATGTTCCGCGAAACCGAGACGGGCGACGAATGCCCGGCAAGCCAGGGCTTCTTCGCGAAGCTGAAGGGCGTGTTCGCGGGGGAGTGAGGCGGGGACGTCGATACATGCAGTGTAATCAGGGCTTCAGGGAAGTGCCGATAGCATCGTCCCGTCACTTTCCAGACTGGAAACTAATGACTTGACGGATTGGAAAGACAAGCGGTATCCCTTTCCACATTGGAAAGGGGAATTCAAATGATCGACTCCGTGGAAGCTGTCGACGCGCTGGCGACAATCCGGGCATCGCGCATCCAACTCGTCACCGCCAGCGATACGCCGCCACTCCGGCATCTCGCCTTCGCAGGATTGATGGGTACGCTGGTCGCCTGCCCGGCGGTCATGCTGCCTTGGCGGTTCGGGGTTCTGTTCGGCATCCTGATCGGCATTGCCCTTGTCGTACGCTGGGACAGGCGGCGCACTGGCATGTTCATCAACGGATATCGTGCCGGGCGGACGCGCAAAGTGACGTTTGCCATGCTCGCATTCTCGCTCGGACTTTATGCGATCAGCGTGTGGTTGGCCGACGGACGGCATATGATCTGGCCATCGCTAGTCCTGGGATGCGTCGCGACCGTCGCTTGCTGGTTCGGCAGTCGATACTGGTGCAGCGTGTTCGAACGGGAAATGACGGGGGAGGCATGACGACCGGCGCATTCGATCCCGTCATCCATCCGCCCGTCCGGTTGCAGATCATGGCGATGCTGGTCGAGGTTCAAGACGCGGAATATGCATTGCTGCGTGGCCGCACGAAGGTCAGCGACTCGGTATTGTCGAAACACCTCGCCGCGTTGGTGGAGGCGGGACACGTCAGGCTTCGCAAGGAGTCATCGCTGGGCCGGGTGCGAACATGGGCGGGGGCGACGCGCGCGGGACGTTCGGCCTTCGCGGCGCATGTCTTGGCGCTCAAGGCATTGGCAGGACTGATCGACCGGATGGCAGCGGAATAAGCGTGGCAGGACCCTTGCCGCCCCTTCGCGTCGAAGGGGCGGGGGCCGATGGATCAGAGGGTGGAAATGACCACCCCGACCACCAGCGCCTGGGCCGCGATCGCCAGCATGGTGCTGGCCACGGTCTCGAACATGCGCATGGTAAGTCTCCGATGCCGGTGATATATCCGACAAGGTCGATGTGAGTATTATTGCTAAAGCGCGCAATATTGTTTCGCGCTATTGCGATTGCATCAAACGCAATCGTGTCAGGGTAGCGTTTCGACAGGGCCGACGCCCCACAGGTTGCCGATCTCCACGAATCCGGCCTGCCCCTTGACGTCCAGCCGACACCATCCGCTCCCGCATTGCCCGATCCGGCCGACGACGCCGGGGGCCGCGCGCCATACGAGATGAGAGCTCGCACTTGGCTGCTCGTGCATTTCCACCGGCTGTGGTGCGCGGACGATCGCGGTGCGCGCGTCGCGAAGCAACCGCTCCTCCATCCAGCCTTGCGCGCCATCGGGGTCTTCGATCTTGCGCCATCCCTTATACGTCGCGACGACACGGACCGGCAGGTCGGCGCGCTGGTAAAGCCAGCTGGCAGGATAAATCCGGGCGGGGCCCGTTCGCATGCGTGCACGCCCGGCGCCGATCGATGCGAAATAGGGCAAAGTTCGCTTCGTGCCTGTCGCGAGCGTCGCGGTCGGCACCGCGATCAGCAACACCGCGCCGCCGAGTAATGCTTTTGCCGCGAGAGATCTGATCACGTGATGCATCCACGCCTCCTATCGCGAGGTTGGTCCCGGCATCAACCACCGTTGACGCCGCCGCGCCCCTTCGCCAAGTCATGCGCGATGCCCGACACGCGCCGCTGCCCGGACCCGAAGGTCGTCGTGACTCGCGAACTGCCCGATATAGTGATGGCGCGGATCGATGCGCTGTTCGACGCGACCAACAACCGCACGGACGCCGAGATGACTCGCGACCAGCTGGCCGATGCGATGGCGTCCTGCGACGTGCTGGTCCCGGCCGTAACCGATGAGATCGACGCCGGGCTGATCGCGGACGCGGGCGATCGGCTGCGGCTGATCGCGAATTTCGGTGCGGGCGTGAATCATATCGACCTGAAGGCGGCGCGCGCGCGGGGTGTCATCGTCACGAATACGCCGGGCGTCCTGACCGAAGATACCGCGGACATGACGATGGCGCTGATCGTATCGGTGCCGCGGCGGCTTGCGGAGGGCGAGAAGCTTGTCCGGTCGGGCGAATGGAAGGGCTGGAGCCCCGGCGGGATGCTCGGCCACCGGATCGGCGGCAAGATACTCGGGATCGTCGGCATGGGACGGATCGGCCAGGCGGTCGCGCTGCGCGCGCGGGCGTTCGGTCTGTCGGTCCATTACCATAATCGCCACCGATTGCCCGCGGTGCTCGAGGCGCAGCTGGCCGCGACGTGGCATGCCGATCTGGACGATATGTTGCACGCGATCGATATCCTGACCATCCATACCCCGCGCAATGCCGACAGCGAGAATTTGATCGATGCCCGGCGCATCGGGCTGCTTCGACCCCATGCCTACGTCATCAACGCGAGCCGGGGGGGCATCCTGGACGAGAAAGCGCTGGTCGATGCGTTGGAGGCCGGGCGGTTGGCGGGCGCGGGGCTGGACGTGTGGCGGCACGAACCGGCGATCGACCCGCGGCTGCTCGCCTTGCCCAACGTCGTGATGACGCCGCATATGGGCTCGGCAACCTATGAGGGCCGCGTGGCGAGCGGAGAGCGGGTGATCGCCAACATCCGCATGTGGGCGGATGGGCACCGGCCGCCGGATCAGGTGCTGGAGGGGTGGGCTTAGTCGTTCGAACCGATAGTTTCGCGAAAGCGATCGAGCTGTTGCATCCGCTGGTGCAAGATTGCGGCAATGCCGATCGTCATGTCATCGATGGCGCGCCAGTATATGAGGTGACGTTCGTATCGGCAGAAGTACCCATCGATGTCGAATGCAGCCGGTAATCTACGCCAGTGACGTCGCCGATCCGCGATTGCCGCCAACTCCGCGTAAAGTGATCTGATATAGGTCTTCGCCTGCATCGCCCCATATTGTGCGCGAATGTGTATAGATCTGGTCGATTTGGCTATCGACGATCTCACTCAGGCGATGCTCTAATCACCGCAAGTCGCGCGCTGCTGCTCTCGCGAAGACATCTCCCGGGGTCGATTCGTGATAGGCGCTGTCAGGGGTTGCAAAGGCGGGTTGCAGTTCCGCTTTCAACGTTTGAAACTTTTCCTCCTCGACCCGCCCAAGATCGCGGCGGATGAGGTCGCGAACATATTCGCTGACATTCTCATAACGACCATATTCGCCGATGTTTTCGCCGACATGGTCCGCCAGCAAACCGCCGATCCGGACATTCAATGCCATCGTGCCCATGACGGCTCCGTCCACAAGATGCCTGATATTGTGGACAATCGTGTCGCTCGTCAATCCCCCGTCAGGATCCGATCCACAAGCTGCTTCACGCTCGGCACGAAGCCGTTGGAATAGAAGGGATCGCGCTTGAAACTGTACGCCGTGTGTCCCGCGAACATCAGGTTCTGTTCGGTATCGCCGCCATGCGCGATGTCTTGCAGGGTCTTCTGGATGCAGAAGCTGCGCGGGTCAGCCAGACGGCCGGTCGAATTGGTCTCGGTGTCTGCCCAGCTGGAGAACGCACATTGCGACAGACAGCCCATGCAGTCCGCCTGATCCTTGCGGATCATTTGCTTGTCGGTCGGCGTCACGAACACGAGCGTATTGTCGGGGGTCTTCAACGCGTCGGTGAAGCCTTCGCCGAACCAGGCGCGCGCGCGTAGCAGGTCGTTGCGGGTCACCCAGAAATTCCGCCCCTTCACGCCAACATCGAGCTGGAAGACGTGATCGCCGGCTTCCTGCGTCGAAAATGCTATCTGCCGATCGGACCGTGCTTCGAGATGACGGAGAAAAGGATTGCGCACCGCCGACGAGTAGAACCCGGTCGGCGAGAAACGATGGAGCAATATGTCGCCCTCTTCGAGAGTCGACAGCCGGTCCTTCCACCCCTGCGGGATCGGGCTTTCCCGCGTCAGCAGCGGTCGGGTTCCGTACTGGAACATGATCGCGCCGAGTTCGGGGTTGTCGATCCAGTCGTTCCAGTCGCGCAGGTACCAGACGCCGCCGGCCATCACGATCGGCGTCGTGTCGGGAATGCCGCCTTCGCGCATCGTCTCGCGCAGCGCCCTGACGCGAGGATAGGGGTCCTCGGGCTTCAGCGGGTCCTCGGCATTGGACAGGCCGTTATGCCCCCCCGCAAGCCAGGGGTCCTCGTACACCACCGCCGCCAGCCATTCGGCCGCCTTGGAATAGGCGCGCTTCCACAGCGCACGAAAGGCACGACCGGAACTAACGATGGGAAGATAGCTGACATTGTATGACGCCGCGATCTCGCTCAGCTTGTACGGCATGCCCGCGCCGCAGGTGACGCCGGCGACAAGCCCGCGAGTGCGTTCCAGGACGCCGTGCAGCACGCGCTGCGCCCCGCCCATTTCCCACAGCACGTTGATGTTGATCGCGCCCTTGCCGCCTGCGATGTCGAAAGCGCGCTTGACCTGCTGCACCGCGCCTTCGATCGCATATTCGATCAGTTCTTCGTGCCGTTCGCGCCGGGTCAATGCGTGGTAGATCTGTGGAACGATCTTGCCATCGGGATCGTAGCTGTCGGCATTCACCGCGGATACCGTACCGATGCCACCCGCTGCGGCCCAGGCGCCCGCGGACGCATGGTTGGTCGCGGCGACGCCCTTGCCGCCCTCGACGAGCGGCCAGACTTCGCGGCCATTGTAGACGATCGGCTTAAGGCCTTTGAACACGGGAACGGGCTTCCTTTCGAGCATCAGCTACGTCGCGCTATAGCGTAAGGTTGCGTTCGGGCGAGCAAAACATGGCTAGGCCAAAGCGCCGACGCGGCTCATCGCGCCCTCGTACAACGCACGATACCGCGCGATCATCAACGTCTCGTCATATTCGGCGCGCGCCTTCGTGCGGTTCGCAGCACCCACCGCCCCGCGCAGATCGGCGTCGAGCAGCAACGGCTGGATCGCATCGCGCAAAAACACTTCCCCCGCCGCCTCCGCGATGAACGGCGCGTTTTCGGGTGCGACCATAAGCGGCACGTCGCCGACCGGCGGCGCGGCGATCGGCAATCCAGCCGCCATCGCTTCGACGACGGAGATCGGGAATTGCTCGCTGAGCGATGAAAGCGCGAGGATATCGAACAGCCCGACATAACGGTGCGGCCGATCGAGGAAACCCGGCATCACCAACCGATCCGCGATTCCCATCGCTGCCGCGGCCTGGCGGATCGTGTCGCGTTCGGGCCCTTCGCCGACGATGACGAGTTTGAATCGCCCCGACAGTCCACCACACGCCCGGACGAGCGCGGGTAGGTCCTTCACCGCGCGCAGGCCCGCGACCGCGCCGATCACCACGTCCTTGGGACCACGCACCAGGCCGGGAATGACCTTCGGATCGGGTTTCTGCGCGAACCGCGCGGTTTCGATGCCGTTGACGATGCGGTGGACCTTGGCGGGCGCTTGTTTCCACGTCTTCAACGCGATCGCCTCCAGCGCCTGCGACGGCACCACCAGCGCGTGTGCCGCGCCGAGTGCCATGCGGCGATAGACGTTGCGCTGGGTCTTGAGCCCACCGGCTTCGTCCGCGTTGAAGCCGTCTTCGTGGTGGACGAGCGGTGGCGCATCCTTGGCAAACACGCGACGTGCCATCGCGCCGTCGATCGCACCCCAATTATAGCTCAGCACCAGATCGAACCCGCGCATGAATTTCGCGATCGCCTCGTATCGCGCAACCGATGGTCTGCCCGTCAGCGGGGGCGGGTCCTGCGCGATCTCGTATCTGATTTGCTTCGCGATACCGATCGTCGCACCGGTCGCGCCCGGTACGCCGGACACGATCACATGCCGTGCGGCCGCGCCGAACGCGTTCATCAGCCGGACGGCGCGCGCCTCCTTGCCGCCCCAGTCGAACGAGGAATGGAGGTGGAGGATCTTGACGGGAGCCGGCATGGCAGCAGCGATTAGCGGCTTCCGTGGTTTACCGCTATCGCGGCGGCACCTGCGCCTTGGGAAAGCCCTCCCACGCCTGGTCGTAATCCTCGTCGAGTGCGCCCGTCTCAAGTGCGAATGCGGTTGGGTGGAACACCCAGCGGCTTTCGATCATGAACGCCATCGTGCCGTCGATCCTGTGCGGCTTCAGGTCCGCCTCCGACGCCGCCTGCCACGTCGCGACATCGGGGCCGTGGCCCGACATCTGGTTGTGCAGCGACAGTGCACCCGGCCGAAACCCTTCCGCCTTCGCATCATACGCGCCGGCGATGAGCCCCATGCACTCGCTCATGACGTTGCGGTGGAACCAGGGCGGACGAAACGTGTCCTCGGCGACCATCCAGCGGGGCGGGAAGATGACAAAATCGACGTTGGCGGTGCCTGGTACTTCGCTGGGCGAGGTCAGGACGGTGAAGATCGACGGGTCGGGGTGATCGAAGCTGACCGTGCCGATCGTGTTGAAGCGCGACAGGTCGTATTTCCACGGGGCATAATTGCCGTGCCACGCGACGACGTCGAGCGGCGAACGGCCGAGCTCGGTCGTCCACAGGCTGCCGAGGAATTTCTGGATGAGTTCGTAACCGCCGTCGACATCCTCGAACCAGGCGACGGGCGTCTCGAAATCGCGCGGATTGGCGAGGCCGTTCGCCCCGATCGGCCCGAGATCGGGGAGGCGGAAGGGGCTGCCATGGTTTTCCGCGACATAGCCACGCGCGTTTCCGTCGGGCAGCGTCACGCGGAAGCGTACGCCGCGGGGTATCAGCGCGATCTCGCCCGGTTCTACGTCGATCCGGCCCAGTTCGGTCAGCAGCGTCAGGCCGCCGCGCTCGGGCAGGATCAGCAACTCGCCGTCACCCGACGCGAAGGCGCGGTTCGTCATGTCCTTGCTAGCGGCGTATAGATGCATCGCAACGCCGGTCTGCGTCGCCGGACCTTCGCCCGCGACGAGCATCGTCGTCAGGCTGTCGAGCCAGTCATGTCGCTCGATTTCAAGCGGCCTCCACCGGAGGCGATTGGGTGCCAAGGGTTCGCGAACCGCGCCGGGGGCGAAGCAAATGGCACCTTCATACCGCGTGAAGGCGGGATGCGCGGCGGAGGGGCGCAGGCGGTAGAGCCAGGAGCGCCGGTTTTCGTGCCGGGGCGCGGTGAAGGCGGTGCCGCTGAGCTGTTCGGTGTAGAGGCCGAACGGCGGTTTTTGCGGCGAATTGCGACCGATCGGGAGCGCACCCGGGACGGCTTCGGTAACGAAATGGTTGCCAAAGCCGGTCATGTATTCGGTCATGGTCTCGTCCTCGAACCCCTCTCCCCTTGTGGGAGAGGGAGGGGCACGCTCGGCGTCGCCGAGTGGGAGGGTGAGGGGGACGATCGGATGGGTTTCAATCCTTAACTCCCCTCATCCGGCGCTGCGCGCCACCTCCTACCGCAAGGGGAGAAGGGTGAGAGGTCACGCCTCCGCCTTCGCCGGCACCACGCCGCGACGGATCTGGTCGAGTTCGATCGACTCGAACAGAGCCTTGAAATTCCCCTCGCCGAAGCCGTCATTTCCTTTCCGCTGGATGATCTCGAAGAAGATCGGCCCGACCATGTTCTCGGTGAATATCTGCAGCAGCAACCCGCCGCCCGTCTCCGGCGCGCCGTCGATCAGGATGTCGCGCTTGCGCATTTCCTGGACGTCGTGGTTGTGCCCCGGCAGGCGCTTGTCGATCAGGTCGAAATAGGTTTGCGGCGTCGTCTGGAAGCGGATGCCGTTTGCGCGAAGCCTGTCGACCGTCGCGAAGATGTCTTCGGTCGCCAGCGCCAGATGCTGGATGCCTTCGCCCTTGTAATCCTTGATGAATTCCTCGATCTGCGAATGCTCGTCCTGGCTTTCGTTGAGCGGGATGCGGATCTTGTCGTCGGGCGCGGTCATCGCCTTGCTGAACAGGCCGGTCGCCTGGCCCTCGATATCGAAATAGCGGATCTGGCGGAAGTCGAAGATCGTCTCGTAATAGTTCGCCCAGTAGTCCATCCGCCCGCGCTGGAGATTGTGCGTAAGATGGTCGAGCGCGTCGAGGCCGACGCTGTTATCGTCCACGCCAGCACCCTCTACCGGCGTGAAGTCGGTGTCGTAGATCGAGCCGTGGTCCTGCCCGACGAGATACAGGTTCGCGCCGCCGATCCCCTCGATCGCTGGGATGTCCAGCTCGCCCGGGCCCTGTTCGCCCGTCACCGGCGTCGCGCCGCGCTCGACCGCGAGCTTCAGCGCGGCATCGGCATCGGCCACGCGGAACGCCATCGCGTTGGCAGACGGCCCGTGCGCATCACGGAAGCCCGCGACCTGGCCGGCCCTGTCCATGTTCAGCAGAAAATTGATGTCGCCCTGCGCATAGCGGCGAACGTTCTTCGACTTGTGGTTCGCGACATGGGTGAAGCCCATTTTCACGAACAGGCCAGCCAGCGCGTCGGGATCGGGGCTGGTGAATTCGACGAATTCGAAGCCGTTCAGGCCCATCGGATTGGCGACGTCGGACATGGCGATTCCCTTGGTGGTTTCAGATGAAACTATATGCGAAAACGGATTGGAGGTCAAAGCCGATCCTCCGCTTCCCCGTCATGCCGGACTTGCTCCGGCATCCATCGTGCCGCACATCCGAAAGCTGGCGAATGCGCGGCACGATGGACCCCGGCGCAAGGCCGGGGTGACGGTGTAAACACATGGCCAAGCTACACCTCGACGATTTCCTCCCGTACCGCCTCTCCATCGTCTCCAACGCCGTCTCCGATGCGATCGCCTCGACTTATCAGGCGCTGTTCGGCCTGCGAATCCCGGAGTGGCGGCTGATCGCGGTCATTGCGGAAACGTCGGGCATGACGCCGCAGGCGGTGACCCATGCGACGCGGATGGACAAGGTCACGGTCAGTCGTGCCGCCGCCGCACTGGCGAAGCGCGCGCTGGTCGAGCGGTGGCCCAATCCGGACGATCAACGATCGCATTCCTTGTCGCTGACGCCGGCCGGCCGGGCGCTGTACGATCAGGTCGCGCCCAAAGCGCTGGAGATGGAGGCGCGGCTCTTCGGCGGGCTGAGCGCCAACGAACAAAAACAGTTTCGCGACCTGATCGCGCGGATCGAAGCGGCGGCGGGTGGTCTGGAGGGTTGAAGTCCCTGGCCGGGCTGGCCTAAGCGGACCACGCCCTCCCCAGGCCAGACCGACCCGCTTTACGGAGGATATCCATCATGCTCGACCGCGCCAGCCTCAAGGTCGCCGAACCGCTCGCCCGTTTCGTCGAGGAGCGCGTGCTGCCGCCGCTCGGCATCACCGCCGACGCCTGGTGGCAGGGCGTCGCCGGCATCTTCGCGCGGTTCGCGCCCGGGAATGCCGCGCTGCTGCAACGGCGCGCGGACCTGCAGGCCACGATCGACGCGCGCTACGAGGCCGGCGAGGCGGTCGATGCGGCGTTCCTGCGCGAGATCGGGTATCTGGTGCCCGAACCCGCGCCCTTCACGATCGGCACGACCAACGTCGATGCGGAGATCGCGACGATGGCGGGGCCGCAACTGGTGGTGCCGTCGCTCAACGCTCGCTTCGTCCTGAACGCGGCGAATGCGCGCTGGGGCAGCCTGTACGACGCGTTCTACGGCACCGATGCGCTGCCGGGGACGGCGACGTCGGGCGGCTATGATGCGGTGCGCGGCGCGGCGGTGGTGGCCGCGGCGAAGGCGTTCCTCGACGAAGCGGTGCCGCTGGCCAGCGGAACATGGGCCGATTTCGCGGGTGGCGAGCTGGCGCTGCGCGATCCTGCGCAGATGGTCGGCCGGTCGGGCCGCAACCTGCTGTTCCGTCACCACGGGCTGCACATCGAACTGGTCGTCGATCCTGCGCACGCGATCGGCGCGACCGACCCGGCCGGGATCGCCGACGTCATCCTAGAATCGGCGCTGACCACGATCGTCGACCTGGAGGACTCGGTCGCGGCGGTCGATGCGGAGGACAAGGTCGCGGCCTATGCCAATTGGCTTGGGCTGATGGACGGCACGCTGGTCGAGACGTTCGAGAAGGGCGGTCGAACGATCACTCGCAAACTCGCTGATGACCGGCACTATTTCACGGACCAGGGCGAACTGACGCTACCGGGCCGCAGCCTGCTCTTCGTCCGCAACGTCGGCCACCTGATGACCACCCCCGCGCTGCTGATGGCGGATGGCAAGGAAGCGTCCGAGGGTATCCTAGACGCGATCATGACCTCGACGATCGCGCTGTTCGACCTCCGCCACTTCGGCACCCCGCGCAACAGCCGCACCGGCTCGGTGTATATCGTAAAGCCCAAGATGCACGGGCCCGACGAATGCGCCTTTACCGACCGGCTGTTCGACGCGGTCGAGGATCTGCTCGGGCTCGAACGCCACACGATCAAGGTCGGGGTCATGGACGAGGAGCGGCGGACTTCCGCCAATCTCGCTGCCTGCATCCACGCAGTGCGCGACCGGATCTGCTTCATCAACACCGGCTTTCTCGATCGTACCGGCGACGAAATCCATACCGCGATGCGCGCTGGGGCGATGATCCCCAAGGCGGAGATGAAGGCGACCGGCTGGATCAAGGCCTATGAGGACCGCAACGTCCGCATCGGTCTGGCGGCGGGGCTGTCGGGCAAGGCGCAGATCGGCAAGGGGATGTGGGCCGCGCCCGACCGGATGGGCGACATGATGGCGCAGAAGATCGGGCATCCGATGTCGGGCGCGAACACCGCCTGGGTGCCGTCGCCGACCGCGGCGACTCTGCACGCGGTGCATTATCACAAGATCGACGTCTTCGCGCGACAGGAGGAGATCGCGGCCGAGGCGGTTCCGCCGGTCGAGGCGATCCTGACAATACCCGTCGCAGGCGGCCGCAACTGGACGCCGCAGGAGGTGGCGCGGGAACTGGACAATAATGCGCAGGGGATTCTCGGCTATGTCGTGCGCTGGGTCGATCAGGGCGTCGGCTGTTCGAAAGTGCCCGATATCCACGATGTCGGGTTGATGGAGGACCGGGCGACGCTGCGCATCTCTTCGCAGCACATGGCGAACTGGCTGCTCCACGGTGTCGCGACGCCGGCTGACGTCGATGCCGCGCTGCTTCGCATGGCGGCGAAGGTCGATGCGCAGAATGCAGCCGACCCGGCGTATCGGCCAATGACGCATCATCCCGAAAGCCTGGCCTATCAGGCGGCAAGAACGCTTGTTTTCGAGGGTGTTGGCCAACCAAGTGGGTATACCGAGCCACTACTTCACGCCTTTCGAGCGCGGGCCAAGGCGAAAAGCTGATTTTGCCGTTGAACCTCGTTCCCGATCGTGCGTTAGCGGGTTGAAGGTGGTGAACCGGATACGGTCGCCCAAAGGGGCTTCGCGTGGCAGGTTCGATCGGTCATCGCCATTGCTGGATCGCAGTAACGCTGCTCGCGGCTACACCCGCGTTCGGGCAGTTGCAGAAGGCGGGTACCGCACCGGCGCGCGGGCCGAAGGCGCCCAAACCCGACGCCAGCCCGACACCCGTCGATGCCACGCCCTCGACCGTCGATGCGCCGATCGTGACCGAGCAGCAGTTCGACAGCGCAATGCCGCCGCTGAGCGGGAATATCAATGCACCGCTGGAGCCGATAGCGCCATCGCCGCCGGCGACGACGGACTCTAAGGCTGCCGGAACCCCACCTCGCTCGGTATCGCCGGTCGGGCCCACCATAGCGGGCGCGCTGCCGCCGACGGTGGCGGAGGACCCGCAACTGACCCAGCCGCTCACGCCGCTCGCGGGTTTTGACGCGACGCCGCTCGAGACCGCCGCCGACATCAAGAGCAAGGATTCGCCGGCGATCCGTTACCGGACCGAGGTCAAAGGGCTCGATGCGGTCAAGCTCACCAGCCAGTTCAAGGCGCTGTCTGCGCTGGAACAGGGCAAGGGGAAGGCGGCCAACGCGACCCAGGTCAACGCGCGTGGCAAGGAGGACGAGGCGCTGGCGGTGCGGTTGCTGAAATCGCTCGGTTATTACGATGCCGCCGCCGTTTCGTCGATCGAGACGGTGCCACCACCCGCCGGCTCCTCCGACCCGGCCACTTTGCGCGTGACGCTGAGCGCGCAGCCGGGACGGTTGTACACGCTGTCGTCGATCACGGTGAACACCCAACCGACGATCCCCGCCGATCTCGTCCGCACCGCGCTGCCGCTGAAGGTCGGCGATGCGATCGACGCGGCGCGGATCGAGGGGGCGGAGGCCAATGTCAGCCTGACGCTGCCGCAACAGGGATATCCGTTCGTCAAGGTCGGGCAGCGCGACATCCTGATTGACGATCAGGCGCCCAAGGCGACGGGCGCGTATACGCTGCCAGTCGAAACAGGCGCGCGGTCGTCGTTCGGCAAGCTCGTCACGTCGGGCGATCCGGTATTCAAGCTGGATCATCTGAACGTCTTTCCGCGGTTCGATGACGGACAATTGTACGATTCGCGCCTCGTCGACGATCTGCGCGACGCACTCGTCGCGACCAGCCTGTTCTCGAGCGTATCGGTCGAGCCGCAGCCGACCGACCGGGTCAATCCCGACGGCACGCAGGCGGTCGACCTGCTGGTCCGTCAGGTACGCGGACCGTATAAATCGTTGGCGGGGACTGCGGGCTATTCGACGGGTGAGGGTTTCAAGCTTCAAGGATCGTTCACCAACCGCAACACCTTCCCGCCTGAAGGCGCGATGATCTACACCGTCGTGGCGGGAACGCAGGACCAGGGCGCGTCCGCTACGTTCAAGCGCGCCAATGCCGGCAAGCGCGACCGTACGGTGACGCTCGTCGCGTCGGCGGATCACTCGAGCTATGACGCGTTCAATGCCAACACGCTGACGCTGTCGGGCCGGATCAGCTATGATTCAACGCCGATCTGGCAGAAGAAATTAACCTACGCCTATGGCTTCGAACTCGTCGGCACGAACGAGAGCGTGTATGATTTCGGTATCGGCAGCCGCGTGCGGCGGACGTATTTCATCGCTGCGTTGCCCGGACAGGTCGTGTTCGACCGCTCGAATGACCTACTGAACCCGACCAAGGGCTACCGCCTGAAACTGAACCTCAGCCCTGAAACGTCGGTGCAGGGATCGATCAGTCCCTATGCACGGACGATGGCGGAGGGGGATTATTATTTTCCGGCGACACAGGCGCTGACGCTGGCCGGGCGGGTGCGCGTGGGATCGATCGACGGCGTCAGCCGTGACGATCTGGCCCCGTCGCGCCGCTATTATGGCGGCGGCGGTGGATCGGTGCGCGGTTACGGCTTCCAACGTCTCGGGCCGCTCGATGCGCAGGGCAATCCGGTCGGCGGGCGTTCGCTCAACGAATTCTCGCTTGAGGCGCGCTACCGGTTCGGCAATTTCGGGGTGGTGCCGTTCCTCGACGGCGGACAGGCCTATGAAAGCAGCATCCCCAAATTCTCCAGCCTGCAATATGGTGCCGGGATCGGCGGCCGGATCTACACCAATTTCGGGCCGCTGCGCTTCGACGTCGCAACGCCACTGAACAAACGGCCGGGTGACGGCAGGATCGCGCTCTACATCTCGATCGGGCAGGCCTTTTGATGACCGACGAGCCCTCCGAAGGCGCGGCAGTCGCCGCGCATCGGCCCTTGTGGCAGCGTATCCTGAAATGGACCCTGCTGACGCTGCTCGGTATCATCGTGCTGCTCGGGATCATTCTGGTCGGGATCAATACCGACCCGGGTCGGCGTTTCGTGGCGGATCAGCTGGGTGGGTACACCACGGCGTCCGGGCTCAACATCAAGGTCGGGCGGATCGAAGGTTCGATCTACGGCCGGATGTCGCTGTCCGACCTGCGGGTCAGCGATCCCAAGGGCGTGTTTCTGACTAGTCCGCGGCTCGACGTCGACTGGCGACCGTTTCAATATCTGCACAACCATATCGACGTGCGCTCGCTCGACGCTGGGCTCATCACGCTGGCGCGCAAACCCGTGCTGAAGCCGACGCCGAGCGATCCCAACGCGCCGCTGTTACCCGATCTCGACATCGACATCGCCCATTTAGACATCGCGCGCTTCGTGATCGCGGCACCGGTCACGGGGCAGCCGCACATCCTCGGCCTCGGCGGCGCGGCGCATATCGCGAACCGGCGCGCGCAATTGACCGCGGACGCCGTCGCCTTACGCGCGCCGGGTGTGGCCGGCGGCGACCGGTTGAAGCTGGTGCTCGACGCGGTGCCCGATGCGAACAAGCTGGACGTCGACATGCGACTGGATGCGCCGACCGGCGGCGTCGTCGCGACGATCGCCGGGCTTAAAGCACCGCTGAGCGTTCGGGTCGGCGGCAACGGTAGCTGGGCGTCGTGGCAGGGGCGTGCGCTTGCAACGCTGGGTTCGGGGCAGCTCGCGAACCTCGGCGTCGTCGAACACTCGGGACATATCGCGATCCGCGGTCTCACGCGCCCCGGGCTGTACATGCCTGGAGGCCCGGTCGAACACCTCGCGTCGCCCGCGCTTCAGGTCGCGATCGACACGACGCTCGACCAGCGCAAGGCGGATACGCGGATCAAGCTGACGTCCAGCGCGCTTGCGATCGACGCGGGCGGGCTGATCGATCTGGCGGCGAGCCGCTTCTCGAACTTCGCTGTCGATGCGCAGTTGCTGACACCGGGCGCGATCGCGCCGCAGCTGGCGGGGCGCGACGTCGCGGCGCGCGTGGTGCTGGACGGCGCGTTCGCGACGCCGACGGTGGACTACAAGTTGCGCGCCGGTGCGATCGGGTTCGCCGGGACCACGGTCGAGGATGTGTATGCCGAGGGTCTGGCCCGGGTCGATGCGAAGCGAATCCTGATCCCGGTCAAGGCCCGGGCGCGCCGCGTTACCGGGCTGAACGCCGCGGTCGGCGGGTTGCTTAGCAACGTGACGATCGCCGGCGATTTCGCGATCCAGGGCGTCAATGTCCTCACCGACAATCTGCGGGTGCGATCGGACAAGATCGACGCGACCGCGATCGTCGTCGCGAACCTGTCGACCGGGCGCTATACCGGCGCGCTGAAGGGGCGGGTGAACGACTATACCGTCGACGGGATCGGCATCGTCAATCTCGTCACCGACGCGAAGCTTGTTACCGCACCCGGCGGCGGATTCGGCATCAAGGGGCATGTGGTCGCGAAGACCGCGAAGATCTTCAATGCAGGGGCGGCAAGCTTCCTTGGCGGTAACGCGGTCGTCGCGGCCGATCTGGACTATGCGCCAAGCGGAATCATCGCCGTGTCGAACGTCCGGCTGAACGCGCCACAATTCCGTGTGACGAGCGGCAGCGGGCGGTACGATCCCAAGGGCGGAATCCTGTTCCAGGCGGATGCCTATTCCACGCAATACGGGCCGCTGACCGCGCGCGTGACCGGGACGGTCAACGACCCCGTCGTCGTCCTGACCGCGGCGCATCCGGGCGTCGGCGTCGGGCTGGTGAACCTGCAGGCGCGGGTCGTCGGGCGGAACGGCTCCTATGCGGTGCTGGCGAGCGGCGGCACGAATTACGGGCCGTTCAAGGCGGACGTGCTGGTCACGCCGGGCAAGACCTTGGCGATCGACGTTCACCGTGTGACTTTTGCGGGCGTCGATTTCATGGGTCGCATCGTCCAAATGCCGGCGGGGCCGTTCGCTGGCCGGCTGACATTCGGTGGATCGGGGCTCAACGGTGTCCTGAACCTGGGCGCACAGGGCAAATATCAGCGCATCGACGTCGATGCGCGCGCGAACAGCGCGAAGATCCCGGGTGCGCTCGACTTCGCCATCGGCCGCGCGATCATCGTCGCGCATGCGGTGTTGACGCCGCAGCCGCAGATCGTTGCCGACGCGCAGGTCGCCGATGTGCGCTACGGCGCGGTGGTGCTGTCCGCGGCGCGCGCGAAGGTGAATTACGTCGGCGGTCGCGGCACCGCGCAGGCGCTGGTGACGGGGTCGAGCGGCGTGCCGTTCCGCCTTGCCGCCAACGCCAAGCTGTCGCTCAACGACTATCTGCTGGCCTTGCAGGGCCAAGCGAACGGCATCGATTTCCGCACCGTCAATCCGGCACATGTCGTGAAAGCAGGCGCCGATTATCGGATCGCGCCGACGCAGATCGATTTCGGCCCGGGCACCAGCGGCGCGAAGACCGGCGGATCGCTGCGTCTCGCGGGCAGCTATGGCAAAGGGCTTACGGTGCAGTCGCGGCTCGACCGGTTCGACCTGTCGGTCGTCAACGCGCTGATCCCGAACCTCGGCCTTGCCGGACAGGCGACGGGCAGTCTGGACTTCAGCCAGCCGACCACGAACGCGATGCCGAAGGCGGATGTGCGCGTGACCGTCAGCAATTTCCAGCGTTCCGGGCTCGCCGCGGTTTCCGAACCGGTCGATATCGAATTTGCCGGTCGGCTGTTGCCCGATGGCGGCGAAGCGCGTGCACTGGTCAGGCGCGGCGGGACCGTGGTCGGTCGCCTGCTTGCATCGCTCCGGCCGTTGCCGGCGGGCGGGGGGGCCTGGTCGACGCGACTGATGGCTGCGCCGTTATCGGGCGGCATCCGCTACAACGGGCCTTCCGCGGTGCTGTTCAGCCTGGCGGCGGTGCCCAATCAGCAATTGTCCGGGCCGATCGCCGTCGCGGCCGATTTCTCCGGTCAGGTGAAGGCACCGCAACTGCGCGGTCTGATCCGCGCGGACAATCTGACCTATGACAACGAGACCTATGGCACGCGGCTGTCGCAGATGCGGATCGCGGGACAGTTCACCAACGACAAGCTGACCATCTCCACGCTGAACGCGAAGGCTGGCGATGGTACGGTCAAGGCGCAGGGGTCGATCGGCTTCGCGGCGGACAGCGGCTTCCCGATCGATTTCCAGGCGACGCTCGACAAGGCGCAATTGGCGAAGAGCGACGCACTCGGCGCGACCGCGACGGGGAACATCCACCTGACCAATGGCGCGAACGGCGGGTTGATCCAGGGGACGCTGACGATCCCCGACGCCCGCTATGCGATCATCCGCCAGGGTTCGGCCGAGGTGCCCGAACTGACTGGCGTACGGCGCAAGAGCGCGGTGCATCCGGCACTGGCCACCGATCGCCCGGCACCGCCCGCGCCGACCGGGCTGTTCAAGCTCGATTTGACGATCAAGGCGCAGAACCAGCTGTTCGTGTCAGGCATGGGGCTCGAATCCGAATGGTCGATGAACCTGCATGTCGGCGGCACCAGCGTTGCCCCCGCAATCACAGGCGGCCTCGATCTCGTCCGCGGCACCTATTCGTTCTCCGGCAAGAATTTCGAGGTGACGAAGGGCACGATTCGCTTCCGTGGCGGCGCGCTTGCCGATCCGGATATCGATATCAGCGCGTCGACGACCGCGAACGGCATCACCGTGATCATCAACATCACCGGCACCGGCGAACATCCGCAAATCGCGTTCACCTCCACGCCGACGCTGCCGCAGGACGAGGTGCTCAGCCGCTTGCTGTTCGGGACCTCGCCGGAAAATCTCTCGGCGATCGAAGCGCTGCAACTGGCCTCCGCGCTCAATTCGCTGCGCGGGTCTGGCGGGGGCGGGCTCAATCCGCTCGGCAAGCTGCGCTCTGCGATCGGGTTCGACCGGTTGCGCATCGTTGGTGCGGATACGACCACCGGGCAGGGCACGTCGCTCGCGGCCGGTAAATACATCACGAAGAACATCTATGTGGAGATCGTCAGCGACGCCAAGGGCTTCACCGCGACGCAGTTGACCGTGGCGCTGACGCGGACGCTCAGCGTGCTGTCGTCGGCCGGTTCGTTCGGCGGCAGCAACGTCAACCTGAAATATTCGCGCGATTTCGGGGGTGCGAAGCGATAGGTTCCTGCCCGCAACCGAACGATGATCGGGCAGGAGGAGAGGGGTGGCAAGCAGCGCGTTCGCGCATGTCGACGTGATCGTAGTCGGTGCCGGCCTTTCCGGCATCGGCATGGGTTATCACCTGATTATGCCAAGGCGCACTCTCCCGAATTCGCCGGGGCGGCCGATTTTGCGGGGCGGATTACGACATCGCGACGCATTTCACGCCGCGTTATAACCCCTGGGATCAGCGGCTGTGCCTGGTGCCGGACGCGGACCTGTTCGGGGCGATCACAACGGGCAGGGCGTCGGTCGAGACCGCGACGATCGAACGCTTCACGTCGACCGGTATTCGCCTCGCGTCGGGCAGGGATCTGCCCGCCGACATCATCGTCACCGCCACCGGCCTGGAACTGCAACTGCTGAGCGGAGTAGCATTCACGCTGGACGGGGCACCGGTCGATCTGGCGAAGACGCTGCATTACAAGGGAATGATGTATGAAGGCGTTCCCAACATGGCTTCGGTCTTCGGTTATACCAACGCGTCCTGGACGCTGAAGACGGACCTGACCGCAATGTATGTCTGCCGGCTGCTGAACACGATGACGCGCCGCGGACTGCGGCAGCGACGCCGCGCAACGACGATCCGACGATGGGGACCGAGCCGTTCCTCGATTTCCCGTCGGGCTATGTCCGGCGCGCCGCCGGCAAATTGCCGCGACAGGGATCAAAAAAACCTTGGAAGCTGAACCAGAATTACGCGCTGATCGTGCCCCACGGCGTGGTGTAGCTTCGCCGGTGTGATCACGGCGATCTCCG
>NZ_CAXTII010000042.1:0-23522 GCF_964244235.1 uncultured Sphingomonas sp. | reverse complement strand
GCGCAGAAGAAGCTGTTCTTCAACCTGCGCCGGATGAAGTCGAAGCTCGACGCGTTCGAGGACGGCGACCTGCGCCCCGAACATGTCGCGAAGATTGCGACCGATCTCGGCGTGACCGAGGACGAAGTGACCAGCATGAACCGCCGCATGGCGATGGGCGGCGATACCTCGCTGAACGTGCCGATGCGCGAGGATGGCGAGGGCCAGTGGCAGGATTGGCTGCAGGACGATGCGCCGTTGCAGGACAAGATCGTCGCCGACGAGCAGGAAGCGAACGTCCGCCATTCGATGCTGGTCGATGCGATGGACGACCTGAACGACCGCGAGAAGCACATCCTGACCGAGCGGCGGCTGACCGACGATCCCAAGACGCTGGAGGAACTGTCGCAGGTCTACAACGTGTCGCGCGAGCGGGTGCGCCAGATCGAGGTACGCGCGTTCGAGAAGCTGCAAAAGGCGATGATGCGCATCGCCGGCGAGAAGCGGCTGATCGCGGCGTAATATGGTCGGCACCGTCGTCATCGGCGGCGGTGCTGCGGGTATTGCCGCGGCGCGGGCGTTGCACGACGCCGGCGGGGATGTGTTGCTGGTCGAGGCGAAGGACCGGCTTGGCGGGCGGGCGCATAGCGTTTCCCTGTCCGAGCCACCCCGGCGAAGGCCGGGGTCCAGTTGGGCAAACGCAGCAACTGACACGCAACCTTGCCCACCTGGGCCCCGGCCTTCGCCGGGGAACATGACCGTCGATCTGGGCTGCGGCTGGCTCCACTCCGCCAAACGCAACCCCTGGACGCACATTGCGGAAACCACCGGCTTCACCGTCGACCGCTCCGCCGCCAACTGGCGCACGCAGTGGCGCGACCTCGGCTTCCCGCCCACGGACCAGAAGGCCGCACACGCCGCCTTCGCGGGGTGGAGCGAAGCGGCGCTGGCCGCAGTCGACGGCCCCGACCGGCCGTTGTCCGACTTCCTCGCCGCGGAAGATCCCTGGCGACCGATGATCGAATCGATCTCCGGCTACGCCAACGGCGCCCCGCTGGCACAGGTCTCGCTTCACGACTGGGCCGCGTACGAGAACGCGTCGACCGAGGACAATTGGGCGGTCCGCGAAGGCTATGGCACGCTGGTCGCAGCGCAGGCGGCGGGCGTGCCTGTCCGGCTCGGCACCCCCGTGACAAAGATCGATCATCGCGGTCGATGGCTGCGAGTGGAAACGGTGGCGGGCGTCATCGAGACCGACCGGATCGTCATGGCGCTGCCGACGACCGCCTATGAAACATTGGTCTTCGACCCGCCCCTCCCCGCCAAGCAGGACGCCGCCGCCGCGCTGCCGCTGGGGCTGGCGGACAAGGCGTTCGTCCTCGTCGATCGTCCCGAATGGCCGATGGGCGCGCATCTGACCGGCAACCCGCACAGCCACTGCACCGCCAGCCACCGCCTTTCCCCGTTCGGCCTGCCGGTGATCGAAAGCTTCTTCGGCGGCGATTGCGCCGAGGCGCTGGAGGACGAAGGCGCGGCGACTGCGTTTGCAATCGACGAACTGGTGGCGCTGCTGGGCAGCGACTGGCGGCCCCGGCTGACCCCGGCGGGCGCGAGCCGATGGCGGCAAGAACCCTTCATCCACGGCAGCTATTCGCACGCGCGGATCGGCCAGGCGCACCAGCGACAGGTGCTGGCCGAACCGGTGGACGACCGCATCTTCTTCGCAGGCGAGGCGTGCCACCCGACCGACTTCTCGACGGCGCACGGCGCGTACGAAACGGGGATCGCGGCGGCTGGGGCGATTTTGGCGGGGGTGCGGACGCACGCCTGACCCCCTTCGTCACCTCGGGCTCGTGCCGGGGTCCAGGGCCACAAGCCGAACGTGTGCGGCTCTGGATGCCAGGACAAGCCCGGCATGACGAAACCTTGCGATCAGCGCCCCCCCAACCGTCACCCCGGGCTTGACCCGGGGCCCCGCTTCTTCAGCGGACGAGCAGAAGCGGGACCCCGGCTCAAGGCCGGGGTGACGGGCGGGTGCGCAGCGGCGGCGATCCTTTCGCCCATGGCGACGCCCGCCCGCCCCCTCCCCCACCCCGGCGAAGGCCGGGGTCCAGTCGGGGGGACAGTCGCGACGATGCGATGCGTTTCCTCACTGCCGCTTTCCCAACTGGGCCCCGGCCTTCGCCGGGGTGGGTGAAAGGGGGATGTCCGGTGCGACAGATCAAGAGCCGTTCCAATCTCCCGCCGTCTTGCTCTAGGATCACCCCATGATCCGCGCCCTCCGCATCCTCCTGAAAGCCATCCTCGGCTTCGTACTCGTCACCGTCCTCTGGGTCGGCCTCTACCGCTTCGTCCCGCCGCCCTTCACCTTCACGATGCTGGGCGATGTGATCGCCGGCCACGGCGTGACGAAAACCTGGATGCCGCTATCGAAGATGGACCCCGACATGCCCCGCGCCGCGATCGCGGGCGAGGATTCGCGCTTCTGTTCGCACCACGGCTTCGACTGGCACGCGCTGGCGGGCGCGACGGTGCGCAATGCGGAGGGCGGGCGCATCCGCGGTGGCTCCACGATCAGCCAGCAGACCGCGAAGAACGCGTTCCTGTTCCAGGGCGGCGGCTATGTCCGGAAAGGTTTCGAGGCGTATTTCACCGTCCTGATCGAGGCGCTGTGGGGCAAGCGCCGGATCATGGAGGTCTATCTCAACATCGCCGAGACCGGCATCGGCACCTACGGCGCGAATGCGGGTGCGATGCGGTATTTCGGGCACGACGCGTCCAACCTGACGCCGACGGAGGCCGGCCGCATCGCCGCCGTCCTGCCGCTGCCCAAGAAGCGCGCCGCGATCGACCCGCATGGGTTCGTGCGGCGGCATGGGGATACGCTAGCGCAGCGGGTGGGGACGGTGCGGGGCGATGGGTTGGATGGGTGTTTGCGGTAAAGGACAAGTCTTTCGTTCAATTGCACTATTGCAACGCAAAAGCTGCCTCCATAGCATCTACGAATATAACGGAGGGCCATGAAAATGCGGTCGCGAGATTTGACGGCTTTCATTCTCTTTGCGACGTTGCTGATTAACGGCTGCCAAAAGTCGCCCGATGTGAACCAAAATCGTGATCTTTCGACGAGGAGTTCTAGCCGTTCACCCGACACAACTTGTCTTAAAGGACTCCCGTCTACTTCGGCCGAACAAGCGGCCGCGAGTGCGGTTAACCGTCACGATACAAGGCTCTACCGATACCTCCAAATAGGTGGTGAGGCTGGTGACACGTACCTTGTTGCTGGTTATGAAGCATGTAGCGGACGAGCGCTGGAGGTTCCCGGTCACTCGCCATTTTACAACTCCTCGGTTGTTTGGTCGGACGCCGATTACAAGCGTGACACGATCGAGTTGCTCGATCGAGGTAAAGAGCGGGATTATGGTCCTATGGATCAGCCTTGTATTGATTGCGTCGCACCGTTGAGCGCTTGTGGGAAGCAAAGAGTGGCATATGGGGCTCGCTACAACCGCGAGCTATTCCGGCTAAAGGGCCGAGCATATCGGCCCTATTGTTCAAAATGATTGAACCGATCACCCCCCTCACCCCGACCTGAGCAACGCCACCCCAGCATCCCGCTCGAACAGATACAGCAACACCCGCGCCGCCTGCCCGCGCTCCGCCGCCAACCCGCCATCGCGGTCCACCAGCAACCGCGCGTCGTCGTGCGCACACTCAAGCAGGTCGGCCATCATCTCCGGCGTCGCCAGCCGGAACGCCATCTCGCCCGACTGCCGCGTCCCCAGCATCTCGCCAGCACCGCGCAGCCGCAGATCCTCCTCGGCGATGCGGAAGCCGTCATTCGTCTCGCGCATCAACGCCAGCCGCGCGCGCGACGTCTCGCTGAGCGCCGAACCACGCACCAGCAGACACACCGACCGCCCCCCGCCCCGCCCGACACGCCCGCGCAACTGGTGGAGCTGCGCCAGGCCGAAGCGGTTGGCATGCTCGATCACGATCAGCGTAGCATTGGGGACATCGACGCCCACCTCGATCACCGTCGTCGCGACCAGCACGCCGAGCGTCCCCGCGGAGAACGCCGCCATCACCGCGTCCTTCTCCGCCGGCTTCATCCGCCCGTGCACCAGCCCGACCCGCTCCCCGAACCGCGCCCGCAGCGTTTCCGCGCGCATCTCCGCCGCGGCGAGGTCGCTCTTCTCGCTCTCCTCGACCAGCGGACACACCCAATAAGCCTGGCCACCCTGCCCTTCATTGGCATCCGCCAGATGCCGGCCAAGCGCGTTGACCACATCGTCCAACCGATCCTCGGAAATGACCCTCGTTTCAATGGGTTGCCGACCCGGCGGCATCTCGTCCAAGCGGCTGACATCCATCTCGCCATATTGCGCCAGCGTCAGCGTGCGCGGGATCGGCGTCGCGGTCATCGCGAGCAGGTGCGGCGGCCGGATCGCCTTGGCCTGCAGCATCATCCGCTCCGCCACGCCGAACCGGTGCTGCTCGTCCACCACCACCAAAGCGAGGTCGCGATACCCCACCGCCTCCTGGAAGATCGCGTGCGTTCCGATGAGGATATCGATCGCCCCCGACGCCAGCGCCATCAGCGTCGCCTCCCGCACCCGCCCCTTGTCGCGCCCAGTCAGCACCGCGATCTCGACCGGCAGCCCGGTGAGCAACGATCGCAGCGTCTCGTAATGCTGCCGCGCGAGAATCTCGGTCGGCGCGAGCATCGCCCCCTGCGCGCCCGCCTCCACCGCGATCAGCAGCGCCATCGCCGCGACGAGCGTCTTGCCCGATCCGACATCGCCCTGCAGCAGCCGCAGCATCGGCGCCTCCTGCGCCAGATCGCCCTCGATCTCGCGGATCGTCCGCGCCTGCGCACCCGTCGGCGTGTACGGCAGATCGAGCATGTCGCGCAGCCGCCCATCGCCCGCCAGCGCACGCCCGCGCCGCTTGCGCGTGTCGGCGCGGACCAATGTCATCGCCAGCTGGTTGGCGAACACCTCGTCATAGGCCAGCCGCTCGCGCGCCTTCGCGTCCGCCGGGTCGGCATGGATCCGCTCCAGCGCCGCGCGCCAATCGGGCCAGCCGCGATGCGCCTTCAGCCCGGGTTCGATCCATTCGGGCAGCACCGGCGCGCGGGCGATCGCCTGCGCGGCGAAGGCGGCGAGCCGACGCGATGTCAGCCCCTCGGACAGCGGATAGATCGCCTCGCGCCCGGAGAAATCCTCGTCCGGCTCGCCGAGTTCGGGGTGGACGATCTGGAGTTCCTGCCCGTAGCGGTCGAGCCGACCCGACACCCGCTTCGCCTCCCCGGCGGGCAGCAGCTTCTTCGCATAGCCCGACGAGCCGCCGAAATAGAGCAGCCCGACATGATTGCCCTTCGCGTCATAGGCATTGACCCGCGTCGGCCCGCGGCCCGTGCTCGAGCGGTAGTCGCGCGGAGTCAGCGTGATCGCGATCGTCCGGCCGACGTCGGCTTCGTCGAGTTCGTCGCGCGGGACGCGGTCGATGAAGCCGGTCGGGAGATGGAATGCGGCATCGACCACGCGCGCGAGCCCCAGCCGTTCGAGCGGCTTGGCGATCGCGGCCCCCACGCCCTTCAGCGAGGTGATCTCTGCGAACAGCGGATTGAGGATATCGGGGCGCATGACTACATGAACGCTATAGCCCAGCCGACGGCCGCCGCCAGCGTCCGCCGGTCAATCGGCGTTGGAGCATCATGGATCACGAAACCCGCCTGAAACGCATCCGCTTCCGCAGCTGGCATCGCGGCACGAAGGAAGCCGACATGATGATCGGTGGTTTCTTCGACACCCATGGTACGTCCTGGAACGCGGCCGAACTCGACTGGTTCGAGGCGCTGCTGGAGGAACAGGACGTCGACATCATGGGCTGGGCGATCGGATCGATCGCGTGTCCGCCCGAGTGGGACGGGCCGATGATGCATGCGATGCGGTCGATCGATTACGTGACCGTGGCGGAATGAATTAGCCCCTCCCTTTCAAGGGAGGGGTTGGGGTGGGTGGCGACCTGACGTCACTGATGCCCCGGCCGCTACCGCTGCCGTATCACCCGGACGCGACCCACCCCCAGCCCCTCCCTTGAAAGGGAGGGGAGTGAGAAGTGAATGCCCGACCTCAAGACGATCCTGACCGCCAAGACCCCGCTGACCCTCGCGGGCGTGCCCACCGGATTCCTGCCGTCATTGCTGGCGGACCTCGCCCGCGCCGCACCGTCACGCGCGGTGTTCATCGCGCCCGACGACGCCGCGATGCGGGCGATCGCGGCGACGGCGGCGTTCTTCGCGCCCGATCTGGAGATCGTGCAATTCTCCGCCTGGGATTGCCTGCCCTACGACCGCGCCTCACCGACGCTCAGGATCATGGCGGAGCGGATCGGCGCGCTGCATCGGTTGCAGGCCAAGGCCAAGGGACCGCAACTCGTCCTGACCACCGTCAACGCCGCGACGCAGCGCGTGCTGACGCCGTTCCGCATCCGCCAGCTGGTCGCCTCGCTCGCGCCGGGCGAGCGGATCGGGCGCGACGATCTGGCCACGCTGCTCCAGGCGAACGGCTATGTCCGCACCGATACCGTCCACGAACAGGGCGAATATGCGGTGCGCGGCGGGCTGGTCGATCTGCATCCGTCGGGCGAGGAGCAGGCGCTGCGGCTCGACTTCTTCGGCGACGAGATCGAGAGCGTGCGGACGTTCGATCCGCAGGATCAGCGCACGACGGGGCGGATCGACGGGTTCACATTGCTCCCCGCGTCGGAGGCGTTGCTGGACGGCGAGTCGATCAAGCGGTTCCGCAGCCGGTATCGCGAAAGCTTCGGCGCGACCGCGACGGGCGATCCGATCTATCAGGCGGTGTCCGATGGGCGGCGGCAGGCGGGGATGGAGCATTGGCTGCCGCTGTTCGAGGAGAAGCTGGCGACGCTGTTCGATCACCTCGGAAAAGAGGCGATCGTCGTTCACGACGCGGGGGTCGCGCAAGCGGCCGAGGGACGGCTGGAGGCGATCGCCGATTATTTCGAGAATCGTAGGCGGGCCGAGGCTTCGCAGCCGGGAAGTTATCGACCACTTCCCGCTAAAGCGCTGTATATGAGCGCAAAAGAATGGACCCAGGCGCTGACGGACGTGTGGTCGCACACCGCGACCCCGTTCCATGAGCCCGAAAGCGCGACGGTGCTGGATTTCGGCATCGACGGTCCCCGCGATTTCGGGCCGGAGCGCAACAGCGGGGTAAATATCTACGAGGCGGTGGTCGAGCATCTCGACGCGCTTCGCAAGGACGGCCGCAAGCCGATCCTCGCCAGCTATTCCGCCGGATCGCGCGAGCGGCTGGCGGGGTTGCTGAAGGACCACGGCCTGCACGGCGCTGCGTTGGTGGATACGTGGCAGGAAGCGCTGGGCGTTTCTTCCCCCCTCCCGCTTGCGGGAGGGGTCGGGGTTGGGCGCTCCCCCTCCGCAAAGGCATCCCGCGGTGAGAGCGAGCGCCCACCCCCGGCCCCTCCCGCGAGCGGGAGGGGAGCGCAGGTGGCCCTTGTCGTCCTGCCGCTCGATCACGGCTTCACCGCGCCGGGGATTGCGGTGCTGACCGAACAGGACATGCTCGGCGACCGGCTCGTCCGGCGGCGCAAGCGCAGGAAGTCGGCGGATGCGTTCCTCGCCGAACTGGCCACGCTGACCCCGGGCGATCTGGTCGTCCATATGGATCACGGCATCGGCCGCTATCAGGGGCTGACGTCGATCCCGGTCGGCAAGAGCCCGCACGACTGCGTCGCGGTGGAATATGCCGGCGGCGACAAGCTGTTCGTGCCGGTCGAAAATCTCGAAGTGCTGTCGCGCTACGGATCGGGCGAGGACGGCGCGTCGCTCGACCGGCTGGGCGGCGAGGCGTGGCAGCGGCGCAAGTCGAAGATGAAGGAGCGCATCCGCGAGATCGCGGGTGACCTGATCGCGGTCGCCGCCGAACGCGCGGTCCGGCCGGGCGACGTACTGGAACGCGACTCGAGCGGCTATCCCAGCTTCGTCGACCGTTTTCCGTACGAGGAAACCGACGACCAGGATCGCGCGATCGACGATGTCATGGCGGACCTGGCGGCGGGCAAGCCGATGGACCGGCTGATCGTCGGCGATGTCGGCTTCGGCAAGACCGAGGTCGCGCTGCGGGCCGCGTTCGTCGCGGCGCTGGCGGGCAAGCAGGTGGCGGTCGTCTGCCCGACCACGCTCCTCGCGCGGCAGCATTTCAACAACTTCGTCGCGCGGTTCGAAGGCTTCCCGATCGAGATCGGCCGCCTGTCGCGGCTCGTCACCGCGGCGGAGGCGAAGCGGACGCGCGACGGGCTGGCGGACGGGACGATCGACGTCGTCATCGGCACGCACGCGATCCTGGCGAAGTCGATCGATTTCAAGCGGCTCGGGCTGGTCGTGGTCGACGAGGAACAGCGGTTCGGCGTGACGCACAAGGAGCGGCTGAAGACGCTGCGCGCCGACGTCCATATGCTGACGCTGACCGCGACGCCGATCCCGCGGACGTTGCAGATGGCGATGTCGGGCATCCGCGAATTGTCGGTGATCCAGACCCCGCCGGTCGATCGCCTGGCGGTGCGCACCTATGTCATGCCCTGGGACCCGGTCGTCCTGCGCGAGGCGTTGCTGCGCGAACATTATCGCGGCGGGCAGAGCTTCGTCGTCGTGCCGCGGATCGCGGACCTTCCCGAGATCGAGGACTATCTGCGCGAGGCGGTGCCCGAGATCCGCTACGTCGTCGCGCACGGCCAGATGAGCCCGACCGAAGTCGAGGAACGGATGAGCGCGTTCTACGACAAGAAGTTCGAGGTGCTGCTGTCGACCACGATCGTCGAAAGCGGGCTCGACATACCCAGCGCCAACACGATGATCGTCCACCGCGCCGACCGGTTCGGCCTGGCGCAACTCTACCAGCTGCGCGGCCGCGTCGGGCGATCGAAGACGCGCGCCTACGCCTATCTGGTCACCCCGCCCGACCGGCAGATGACCGAGACCGCGGAGAAGCGGCTGAAGGTGCTGAGCGATCTCGATTCGCTGGGTGCGGGGTTCCAGCTGGCGAGCCACGATCTCGACATCCGCGGTGCGGGCAATCTGCTGGGCGACGAACAGTCGGGGCATATCCGGGAGGTCGGCTACGAACTCTACCAGTCGATGCTGGAAGAGGCGATCATGGACGCGAAGGCGGGCGGCATCCGCAACGCCCCGCGCGATTTCAGCCCGCAGATCACCGTCGATGCACCGATCCTGATCCCGGAGGAGTATGTCCCCGATCTCGACCTGCGCATGGGGCTGTACCGCCGCCTCAACGAACTCGACGCGGCAAGCGAGATCGAGGCGTTCGCCGCCGAGCTGATCGACCGTTTCGGTGCGTTGCCCGACGCGACCGAGAACCTGATCCGAGTCATCGAGATCAAGCTGGCGTCGAAGCGGGCATGCATCGCGAAGATGGATGTCGGACCGAAGGGCGTGCTGGTCGGCTTCCACGACGACAAGCCGCCCAATGTCGAGGGGCTGCTGGCCTATGTCGCGCGTCTGGATGGTCTGGCGAAGCTGCGACCCGACAGCAAGCTGGTGCTGCAACGCGCCTGGCCCGACGCGAAGGCGCGGCTTCACGGCGCGCTGCAGCTGGCGAAAGGGCTCGCGAAGGCGGCGGGGTAGTTTTCCTCCGCGACCGTCATGCCGGGCTTGTCCCGGCATCCAGAGCCGCGGGCGGCGCGCACTCCCCGTCACCCCGGCCTTGCGCGGGGTCCGTCGTGCCGCGCAATCAATGGCCGGTGAACATGCGGCACGATGGATCCCGGGACGAGCCCGGGATGACGTTAGTTTCAGCTGCTGTGATCCGAAATAATCTTCCACCCTTGGGGTCGCTGCTCGAAGACCAGCGTCGTCATCCCCTGCTCGGCCGCTTTCGCCGGGTCGGTCGGGGTCAGATGCCAACGCGCGAACAGGATGACATGCGAATCGTCGAGCGGGCGATAGTGGAGCAGATCGAACGACAGCCGACCGCGGCGATTGCCGCCCGCGGCAAAGCCGGGGCGATAATGCGCGGCGATCTCGGCACGGCCATGGATCAACCCGCGCGGCGTCACGAATATCGCGTCGTCGGCGTAGATCGCAACGAACGCATCCAGCTTCCCGGTATTCCATCCCGCCGCGCTGGCGGTCATGGCCCCTCCAATACCGGACTGCCACGCCAGTATTGGCGTCACCGCCATCGTCATCGCCGCCACCGGCAGCAGCACCCAGCGCATCGTCACTCCCCCGCCATCATCGCGACCAGCGCCGCCTCGTCGAGCGGCGGTGCGGTCAGGAAACCCTGGTACAGGTCGCAACCGGCCGCGGCCAGCAACGCACGCTGGTCGGTCGTCTCGACCCCTTCGGCGATCACGCCAAGTCCGAGCGAGCGCGCCATCGTGATGACCCCGCCCACGACCACCCGGTCGCGCGCCGATCCGCCGATGTCGCGGGTCAGCGCGCGGTCGATCTTGAGGTAATCGAGCGGCAATGTCTTCAGATAGGCGAGGCTGGAATAGCCCGTCCCGAAATCGTCGATCGCGACCCGGCATCCCGCCCCCCGCAGCGCCGCCAGAAAGGCGGAAGCCGCGGTCAGGTCCTCCATCAGCCCCGACTCGGTGACTTCGATCGTCAGACGTCCGCGCGGGAAACCGCTGGCGTCCAGGCGCGCGAGGAACAAGGCGGCATAGCCCGGGCGCGCGACATCGGCCGCGGTCAGGTTCACCGAAACGCGCAAGCCCGCCAATGCCTGCGGCCAGCGCGCGGCGCGTGTCAGCACCAGCCGCTGGATATGTTCGGACAGTGCGATCCCCAGGTCGGCACGCTCGGCGGCGGCAAACAGCGCCTCGGCCCCCAGCACGCCGAGCGCACCATGTTCCCATCGCGCCAGCGCCTCGACGCCCGTGATCCGGCCGCTGGCGATCTCCACTTGCGGCTGGAACAGGATGTCGATCTCGCCGCGCTCGATGGCGTGGTGCAGATCGACCGCGAGCGAATCGATCGATGTCGCACCTTCCGCATCGGCAACGTGCATCGTCGCACCGTCGCTCGCCTTCGCGCGAATCAGCGCCATGCTCGCCCGGCGCATCAGGGCCGCGCCGTCGTCCCCCGCATCCGCAAGCGCGACGCCGAGCCGCGATCCAAGCGCGGCGGTCGCGCCTTCGACGATGAAGGGCCGTGCCAGCGCCTCGCCCAGCCGGGCGGCCAGCGCCTCGATCCGATCGGCGGTCGCGTCCTCGACCAGCAGGGCATATTCCGCCGCGCCGATCCGGAGCGTCAGCAGCCCCTCGCCCCCGACGGCACGTGCGGTCGTCGCTATCCGTCGCCCCGCGGCATCGATCAACGCATCGCCGACCGGACGACCATATGCCGCGTTGACGATGTCGAGCCGCGACAGCGAGGCCAGCACCACACCGACCGGCAGACCCGCAGCGATCCGCGCATCGAGCCAGCGGCGGGCATCGCCCGCGTCGCGGTCATAGGTGGGTCCGCCACGCCGTTCGACCTCCGGATCGCCGTCACCGCCTGTGCGTTCGGCATGACGCGCGGCAAACCGGATCGCCGCGCGCAGTTCATTGGCATCGCCTGAGTCGATCAGGAAATGCGTTGCACCCGCGACATAGAAATCAGTGAGCATTTCCGTATCGCCGGGGGCCAGCAGCACCAGCAGCGCGGCCGATCGCGACGCGATCAGGCCGCCCAGACCGCCTGCCGCCTCGAGCGCAAGATCGATCGAACCCCGCGCATCTACGAGCACGACGGACGCGCCGCTGTCGATGAATGCCGTCACCGGGTCGATAGTGCGACGCGGCGCGATCGCCGACCATGCGGGATCGGCGATCCGTGACAGCAGCGCATCCCGATCTCGCCATGCGAGCACGAGCAATGCCGCAGGCGCACTGGTTTTCTTGTCTTTACCCTGCCCCATGACCCGACCGTAGCCGCCACGGCCGCCTGCGCCAATCCCGGCAGGGGGTTGTCGATACGGCGTACGCGTCCTAGCTCGGGCCGGTGACGTTCGCCCCTGTTCCAGACCGCCTTTCGGCGCTCGCGCCTGAGCCCGCGCCGCTCGTCGATGCTCATGGGCGCGCAATCAGCTATCTGCGTATCTCCGTCACCGATCGCTGCGATCTGCGCTGCCGCTACTGCATGGCGGAGGAGATGATTTTCCTGCCGCGGAGCGCCTTGCTGACGCTCGACGAGATGGCAATCGTCGCCGAACGCTTCATCGCGCGCGGCGTGACGAAAATCCGTTTGTCGGGCGGGGAACCGCTGGTGCGCCGCGACGTCGGTGATCTTGTCCGACGGCTGGGGTCTCATGTCGGTACGGGTCTGGACGAGCTGACGATGACGACCAACGGCACGCGGCTGGCGGACCATGCGGAGGCGCTGGTGGATGCGGGCGTTCGCCGGATCAACGTCAGCCTGGATACCCGGGATCCAGGCCGGTTCCGCTTCATCACGCGGCACGGCGACGTCGCGAAGGTCATAGCCGGAATCATGGCGGCACGCGACGCAGGGCTTTGGGTGAAGATCAACATGGTCGCGCTCGCCGGCCTGAACGAAGATGAGATCGGGTCGATGCTGGCCTGGTGCGCGGACGAGGGACTCGACCTGTCGCTGATCGAAACGATGCCGCTGGGTGCGATCGACGAGGACCGGGTCGACCGCTTCCTGCCGCTGACGCGCGTGTTCGACGATCTGGCGGGTCGGTTTCCGCTTGTCCGCGACGGGCAGCGTACCGGGGGGCCGGCGCGCTACTGGCGGGTCGAGGGTACCGAAACGCGCCTCGGCCTGATCTCGCCGCTGACTGCCAATTTCTGCGATGGCTGCAACCGGGTGCGGCTGACGACGGAGGGCCTGCTATATCTCTGTCTGGGACATGACGACCGGATCGACCTGAAGACCGCGTTGCGCGACGGCGGGATCGCCGGGCTGGACGCCGCGATCGACGATGGCCTCGCCGCCAAACCCGCGCGACACGACTTCCGGATCGGCGTCGGCGAGGCACCGGCGGTGGCGCGGCACATGAGCGTCACCGGCGGATGACGCGCTTCGTGCCGGGGGGCGGATGACCGATTATCCGCGGCGCGCTCTCGTCGCATCGCCGACGCCCCCCGCACAGGCCGCGGCGGCCGAGCTGGCGGACGCGGCGGACTGGGTCGATGTCGACGATGCCGATGTCGTTATCGCGCTTGGCGGCGATGGCTTCATGCTGCAGACTCTGCACGCCATGCTGGAACGCCGCAGACCCGCAGTGCCGGTGTTCGGTATGAACCTCGGCACGGTCGGCTTCCTGATGAACGAATGGCGTCGCCACGGCCTCGAAGACCGGCTGTCGCGTGCGAAACCGTTCAAGGTCACGCCCTTGTCCGCGACGATCGAGGGGGCGGACGGGCGCATCCATACGCTGCCCGCGATCAACGAGGTGTCGCTGCTGCGCGAAACGCGGCAGACCGCGCGGCTGGAGGTGACGGTTAACGACCGCATCGTGCTGCCCGATCTCGCGTGCGACGGCCTGCTGGCGGCGACGCCGGCGGGATCGACCGCGTACAACCTGTCCGCACATGGGCCGATCCTGCCACTGGGTTCGGCACTGATCGCGCTGACGCCGATCAGCGCGTTCCGTCCGCGGCGCTGGCGCGGCGCGATCCTGCCCGACAAGACGCGGATCACGATTCGCGTGCTCGACGCCGACAAGCGCCCCGTCTCCGCCGTCGCGGACCAGCGCGAGGTCCGCGACGTCGCGCGGATCGACGTCGCGATGGATCGCGCGCGTGAACTGACGTTGCTGTTCGACCCCGAACACGCGCTGGACGACCGGATCACGATGGAACAGTTCATCGCGTAGGGCGGCCGGCGTCGCCCCCGGGCGACGACCGGCGGCACGGCTTGCGGCGTCGGCCTCGTCCCCCCGCTGCAAGACTTGCATCGCGCTTCCGCGCAGGTATAGGAACCCCCGCACCGGTATTCCCTGATAGCTCAGCGGTAGAGCTCTCGACTGTTAATCGAGTGGCCGTAGGTTCGAATCCTACTCAGGGAGCCAAGCACTTCGCCAGCGCGTTGGGCGCGCATGCGACAAGCCAGCCATATTCTCGCTATCGACGGCACAGGCTCCGGCCTGACCGATATCACCGCGCCGATCGTGCGCTGGTCGGAAGCGCAGGACATGCGCGAGGGGCTGCTGACGATCTTCTGCCGCCACACCTCCGCTTCTCTGATCATCACCGAAAACGCCGCGCACGCGGTGCGCCACGACATCGAGGCGTATTTTGCACGGATCGCACCCGAGGATGCCAACGCTTATGTGCACGACGACGAGGGCCCCGACGACATGCCCGCACATCTGCGCACTGCACTGACGGGTGTGAACCTGTCGGTTCCCCTGATCGATGGCACGCTCACGCTCGGCACATGGCAGGGCATCTTCCTGTTCGAACACCGCCGACGGCCGCATCGGCGCAGCATCGCGCTCCACTTGATGGGTGCCTGACATAGTGCAGTCCCACGGCATTCGGGGACGCTCTACCATCGCCCGAGGAGCGATGAATAATCGTTCACGGAGCCAAGTCGTTCATCGGTCGTTCCATATCTCGTAGCCAATACGGAACCATCCACCGCATTGGTGCCCGGACGGAGATCACACATGGCTTTCTCAATCGGTCGCAAGATCATGTTCGCCGCGCTTGCGTCGAGCACGCTGACGGTCGCGGGTTGCGCGACCGAAACCACATTCCGCCCTGCGACCGGGCGGGGCTTCGAACGCCAGGGCTATAGCGATCGGCAGATCGAGCCCGGCCGCTTCCTCGTCAGCTTCGCAGGCAACAGCGTGACGTCGCGCGACACGGTCGAGCGCTATCTGTTCTTTCGCGCGGCGCAGCTGACGCTCGAACAGGGCTTCGATTATTTCGTGATGGCCGACCGCGATACGAAACTGCAATCGCGGACCTACACCACGCCCGGCGTGGGTGGCCCGTGGGGCTATGGCGGCTTCGGTGGCTATTGGGGCCCGTCGTGGAATTTCTACGGCCGCGGTTATGGCTGGCGTCGTTTCGGCGGCGGGTTAGGTTATGGCGGATTCGGCGGCTTTGGCGGGTTCGGCAACGATTTCGACGTGCAGACGATCGACCGCTTCCAGGCGACCGCGGAGATCGTGATGCGCCGCGGCGTTATTCCCCAGGGCGATATCCGTGCGTTCAATGCACACAAGGTCGTCGCAACGATTGGTCCTAGCGTCGTTCTGCCGAAGTAGGTCTGTCGGCGGCATCTCCGGGTGCCACCGATTGTTCGAGTTCAGACGATCGTCCCGCCATCGGCGGCACGCGCCAGGATTCGCCCCATCGCGTCGAACAGTGCGTCCATCGCAACCGGTTTGAACAACACCTCGTCCGCCCCCGCCGCCAGACACCGATCGCGAAGGTCCAGCGCGGCATCAGCGGTCACGACGATGATCGGCACGCCGGCCTTCGTGTCGGTGCGCGCGCGGATATGGCCGATCGCGGTCAGTCCGTCCATCCCGGGCATCCGCAGATCGACCAGAAGCACCGCGTAATCATTCTGATCGAGCAGCCGCAGCCCCTCCTCCGCGCTGTTCGCTTCCGTCATGGTCGCGCCGGCAACGTCCAGCATGTCCTTCACGACCCGCCGGTTCATCCGATCGTCTTCAATGAAAAGTACGTTCATATCCGTTGCTTTTCATTGCTGACGGTAGGCGATCCATAGAGTATCATATGAGTGAGCGCTATCACGTCATGCTGCACGTGAAACGACATGCTCGATCGCCGGCTTCGAAGAACCGAACAACTGATCGACCAGCGCCGATCCGCTGACCGGCTTCGCAATGAGAAGGTCGATTCCCGTAGCCATCAGCTCGGCCCGTTCTCGCCCTGCGACGACCGGCCATAACAATGCCGTCTTCGTGCCCTCTGCACGCGCCGCTTCAGCCAGCAGAGCCGTGGCGGCAAGCGGATCGGCTTCGGTGCGAATGGTCGAATCGTCGATCAGCACATGCGCGACCTGGATGCCCAGCAAGCTTTCCCTCGCCTCCGCTGCCGATGACGCAAAGGTGACCGTGCCTGATCGTGGTGCCAGCAGCGCGCGCAGCATCGCCCGGCTGATCGGGTTGCGATCGACGATCAGGATACCCGACCCGCTTTGCCCGATCGTCTCGCTCGCGGTGGATACGAGCGGGCGTACGAGCGGCAGGACGACGCTGAACGTCGATCCTTCGCCCGGAGTGCTGTCGACCGCGATATCGCCGCCCATGGCCCGCGCGAGGTTGCGGCAAATCGCGAGGCCGAGGCCGGTGCCGCCGAACTGGCGCGTCGTACCGGCATCCGCCTGGCGAAAGGATTCGAAGATCTGATCGGTCTTGTCCGCCGGAATGCCGATCCCGGTGTCGGTGATCGCGATCCGGTACCGATCGTCGCCATCGGTTTCGACGACCAGCGCGATGGTACCCGCGGGCGTGAATTTCAGCGCGTTGGACAGCAGGTTGAACACAATCTGCCGGACCCGCGCCGCGTCACCTTCGATCATCTGCGGACAACGGTCGAGATCGCACGAGAATGCGATGCCCTTGGCCATGGCCTGATCGTCCCATAGCCGGGTCGCATCGCGGATCGTCGCGGCCAGGTCGAACGGCGCGCGTTCGATGGTCAGGTTGCCCGTCTCCATCTTCGCGACATCCAGGATGTCATCGACCAGCGCACGCATCGTGATCCCCGCGCTCTGCACGATCCCCAGCCGGTCGCGTGTATCGCCCCCGATCGCCGCATCCGCCAGCATGACCTGCGTCATGCCGAGAATACCGTTCAGCGGCGTTCGGATTTCATGGCTGGTGGTGGCCAGGAACTCGGTCTTCGCCGCCAGCGCCTTGCCGAGCGCGGCGTTGGTCTGCGCCAGATCATCGTTGGCCGCATCGACGCGCAACCGGCTGCGGCGGCTGGTGACGAGGGCGAAGACCAACAGTCCGATGACGACGGCGGTGGCAAAGGCGCCGCCGAGAAACATGTAGCGCTGCGCCTGGGCGTTCGTTCGTTCGTACGCGACCGCCCGCTGGCCCTCGTCGTATTTCAGCTTGGTGATGCGCAGTTCCTGGTTCGCGAAATCGAATCGGGCCGCCATCAATGCGGTACTGGTGGACGTCGCGAGGGTCGTGGCTTCGTCGTCCAGCCGTTTCAGCGCCGCCAGATGGGCCAATGCGAGATCGGGTCGATCAGCCGCCCGATATATTTCATACGCGGTCTGATGGGCCTCGCGGAACGACAACGGCGTGTGCGCGATATCGATGCCGGCAAACGCGCGTGCGATTAACGCCGCGCCTTCCGCCTTCTCGCCCCGTTGAATTGCCGCCTGGGCCATCACCGACAGCATGATCGGCTCGTCAGCCGAACCGGACTTTCTAGCGACCGCCAGGCCTTCTGCGATCGATCGGTCGGCACCGGTTATGTCCCCGAGCAAAAGCTGACAGCGGGCCAAATTACGCCATATTTGCGCCATCAGCGTTTGACTGTTCAGCCTATGCGCGAGTTCCAGCGCCGTACGGAACTGTGCCTCGGCGGCGCGGTATCGGCCCAGTTCTTTCAGAACGATAGCGCGGTTGTTGAAGAGGGAGACCATCAGGATCGGGTCGGCATGGTCTATGTTATTCGCCTGCCCGAAGTATCGCAGGGCACCTTCATAATCCTTGGCCTGTTGATGAAGGTCGGCGATCGTCAGGATCGCGATTATCTGACCGCGGCCCTCGCCGATGGTACGATAGATTTCGAAAGCGCGTTGGTAATCTGCCAGCGCCGCTCCGACATCGGCCAAACCCTGGTGGATCCCACCGCGTGTCAACAACGTATCAGCCTGCAGTTTCGTTCTGGGCGCGATTTGAGCCTCGGTGCGGATCGCCTCATCGATCAATGGCTTCGCATTTGCCAGTTTGTCGAGTCGTACATACGCTTCGCCGCGGAGCCACTGGGTGGTTGCGATGGCGAGTTCCCGCTGCCGAAGATCGGTTATCGCGCCAGCGCGAGCCTTGGCCTGCGTCGCCAACGCCAGTGCATTGACGGGATCGACCAGCATCGCCGCGCGCGCATCCGCAATCTTGGTATCGAACGACGACGATGCATCCTGCGCTGCCGACGGCGTACTCGCCACGCTCGCAACAAGGGCCAAGGCAAGACAGATCATACGCCAGCGCATCCGGCTCAACCGCGCTTCCAGACCGCCGCCATCCGGCCCAACGACGCGCGTGAATCCTCCGCCGTCGCGACGTGCCGGTCATTGTCGAGGAACTCGATCAGCGCCTCGATCGCGATGGGCCGGCTGATCAGGAAGCCCTGGACCATGTCGCAGCCCATGACCGACAGCAGCGCTAGCGCGGAGGGCGTCTCGACCCCCTCGGCCACCACTTCCATGTCCAGCGCGTGCGCGAGATCGATCGTCGAACGCACGATCAGCGGGTCGCGGTTCGAGCTGGTGAGTTGGGTAACGAACAGCTTGTCGATCTTCAGTTCGCTCGCTGGCAGCTGCTTCAGATAGGCGAGCGAGGAAAGCCCCGCGCCGTAATCGTCGATCGCGATCGTGATGCCGATGCCGGCGAAGATCTTCAGATTGGCGATCGCGCTTTCCGGATCGCGGATGACCGACGTCTCGGTGATCTCGAACCCGATCTTTGCGCCGCTCGACTGGATCAACGTGCAGGCCTGACGGACGAAGCGCGCATCGGCCAGCAAGACGCCCGCGATGTTGATGAACACGGTCAGGTCGTGGCCGTGCGCCGCCAGGGTGCGTTGATCGGTGATGACCTTGCGGATTGTCCAGAGCGTCAGCGCGACGATGCCGCGCGATTCCTCCGCGATCGGGATGAAGTCGTTGGGCTGGATAAGCCCGCGTACCGGATGCCGCCACCGTACCAGCGCCTCGACGCTGGCGATCTGCTGCCGACGGACATGGACCTTGGGTTGATAGTGCAGGAACAGTTCGTCGCGCAGGATCGCATGCGACAGGTCGCGCGCCAGCGCGATCCGATCGACCGATTCGGGGGAGCCGGTCACGTCGTGCACGACCGCCACGCGATCGACCTGCGCCGTCGCCAGCGCGCGCTCCGCCGCCTCGATCAGCCGAACGTCGTCGCGCCGCAGGCTGGACGTCGCGGCGGCGCCGATCAGGAGATCGAGCTGTTGATCTTCGCCGTCGATATCGATCGGCCGTTCGAACGCCGCCTCGATCGCCGCGATCGCAGCGGTCAGCGTGACACGGTGCTCGCTGTCGAACGCCATTTCGATGGTGCCGCGCCCGATCGAGATCGCCGTCGCTTCACCTACGAGCTCGCGCAGCGTCGCGGTGACCTCTGCCGCCAATGCATCGATGCGCGCGCGGCCGTGCTGACGTCGCAAGACGGCGAAATTCTCGATATCGACGAGCATGACGAAGCGCCATCCGGTCCTTGGTGGCATCGCAAGCGTCGGCACCGCCAATGCCGGCTTGCTCTCTGTCGGTCCTGCCGCCCCGGAGTGCTGTGAAGCATCGTCGGTCATATCTGCGGCGTACCCCGGCGCGGCTGAAGATATGTTTAAGCTTTCATCCGTAGTCACTGCCGCTCAAGGTTAACGGCGCGGTAAAGACCTTGCCGAAATCCTGAAAAACTGTTAAGTCTCCGACGCATCCAACGTGGTGCACACAAGGGAGAACATCATGCTCAAGTTCATTCTGGCGCTTATCTACGGCGAGAGCATTCGCCCCTGGTAATTTGCTATATGACGGCTCGGAGAGGGCGGTATCCGTTGCAAAATAACGGTTTTCTCTTTCTTCGAGCCATTTTATCGGGCGCGTCCTAGCAAGCCATATTCGATCGACGCGGCCATTCGGGCCATGCTGGAACGATCGTCCCGAATCGGAACTCATCTCGCGCCCCTCACCCAGCCGAATTGTACAAACGATCGGATTGCGACGGACAAGCGTATCCTCCTCAGTCCGCCGGCCGCCCCGGTACCGGCGTTTCCGACCATCCACCGCCGATCGCCTTGAACAGCGCGGCGGTCTTTTGCTGCAACTGGGCATTGCTTTGCGCGAGCTGCTCGCGCGCCGTCAGGACGTCGGTCTGGGCGTTCAGCAAACTGTCCTGCGCGATGAAACCGGCGCGGTATTGCGCCTCGATCGCGGTGGCGCTTTGCTGCTGATCGGCGACCGCGCGCGCCAGCACGATATTCCGGTCGCGTTCGGCCTGTAGCTGGACCAGCGCATCTTCGACGTCCCGCAGCGCGCCCAATACCGTGGATCGGTAATTGACGAGCGCCTGAGTACGATCCTCCCTGCGGCTTTCCACGGTTGCACGACGACGTCCGAAATCGAGCAGCGGGAACTGCGCCATCGCGGTCCCCGTCAGTTGCAGGCTGTTCCCTTCGAACAAGGTTGCGAGCGTGGTCGAAATCAGCTGCGACATCCCCGTCAGCGAGAATTTCGGATACATGTCGGCAACCGCGACACCGATATCCGCATTCGCCGCCGCCAGCTGACGTTCCGCCGCCCGTATATCGGGCCGCCGCCGCAGCAGGTCCGACGGCAAGCCCGCGGGTACCGCCGGCACGGTTAGCGGGACGACCGGCGGCGGTGCCAATTCCGTCGACAATGCCTCCGGCTGAATACCAAGTAGAACACCGATCGCATGGATCTGTACCGCGATATCCGCCTGGATCGGCGCCAGCCTCGCCTGCGTCGCGTTCAACTGGCCGCGTTGCCGGGTGACATTGATGGTCGGCGTGAGCCCGACCGACGCGACGTCACCCGCGATCTGCAACGCCCGGCGCTGCCGCGTGAGTTCGTCGGTTACCACCTGCGCCTGAATCTGGTCGAGACGGAGCGCGAAATAGGCCTGCGCTACGTCGCCAGCCAGCATGACCGCCGCGTCCCGCCGGTTCCATTCGGCCGCCTCGGTCCGTGCGCGTGCCGATTGGATATTGCGGCGGACCCCGCCGAATATGTCGAGTTCCCAGCTCGCGTCGAACCCGACGGCGAAGGTCGTGATGCCGCTGCCCGGCAAGGCGATGCCGGATGCCGACGACGAAGCGCCGCTCCCGCCGGCCGCGCCGCCCCCGCCGCTGAACGCCTTCGCGATCGACGACAGACCAGCATTCTTGCTGAATTGCACGTTCGATACACTGGCATCCGCATTGACTTGCGGCAGCCCTTGCGAACGAGCGACGATGATTTGCAGCCGCGCCTGACGCACGCGCGACGCCGCGATCTGCACGTCCGGATTGCCCTTCAACGCTCGCTGAACAAGGTCCGTTAGCTGGGGATCGCCGAACGCGGTCCACCATGTCGACGGGTCCACCGTCGAACCCGGCGCGACGGGTCCGGCATAAGCCGCAGGGACGCCCGTCTCGGGCTTCGTGTAGTTCGGGCCGACCGTGCAGCCGGTCAGCGCCAGAACGAGCAGCGATACGCAGCGCAGACGTCTCAATGCCCCATCCCCCCTTGTATCTTGCCCGATTTGGCGGGGCGCATCAGCAGCACCAGCGGTGTTACCACCAGAACCACGATCATCAGCGTCCAGAACACCCCGATGAATGCCTGCATGTTCGCCTGGCGCTGTACGGTTTGATATAATACGCCAAGCGTCGTCTGATCGGGCGAACCCGTAAAGGCCAGTCCCGCTTGGCTTAGCCATTGCGTGTAGTTTCCGTTCAAGGGATTCAGCCCCTCGACCAGCCGCGACTGATGGACCTGCTGATACGTCGCGAGCATCGTCTGCCCCGACGATATGCCGAGCGTCCCGCCCAGGTTGCGCGCAACGTTCAGCAGTGCGGAGGCTTGCGCGGTCGATCGCTGTGGTAACCCGACATAGGCGACCGCATTGATCGGCACGAACAGGAACGGTAATGTGATCGCCTGGTAAAGACGCGCTGTCGCCGCATCCCAGAAGGTAATCTCCGCGGTGAAGTGCGACAGGTTCCACAGCGCCGCCGCCTGCACCAGCAAAGCGGAGATGAGGATGATCCGGACGTCGATCTTTCCGGTCAGCACCCCTGCCAAAGGCACCGCGATCAGCGTCGCGGCCCCGCCCGCGGTCAGCGCCAATCCGGCATCGAGCGATGAATAGCCGAGCACCTGCTGCAACATCTGCGGAATAACCTGCGTCGTTCCGAACAGGATCAGCCCGGTGATCATCATAACCAGCAACGTCATGGAGAAATTGATTTTTTTCAGCAGTCGCAGATCGACGATCGGGTCGTCGTGGTTGAGTTCCCAAATCACCAAGGCGACCAGCGACACGCCGGAGATAATTGCGGCGCCCAGGATCATCGGGCTGGAGAACCAGTCCTCGCGCTCGCCCCGATCGCCTACGATCTCCAGGAAACCAAGTCCCAGCGCGACCAGTGCGACCCCGACATAGTCGATACGGATACCGCCCTTCAGCCGCTTGGCGCGGTCCTGCTTGATCGGATCGGGTTCGTCGACGAACGTCTGTACCGCAAGCAACGCAGCAATCCCGACCGGCACGTTGATCAGAAACACCCAGTGCCAGCTATAGAATTCGGTGATGTACCCGCCGAGCGTCGGCCCCAATACGGGGCCCACCACCACCACGATCGCGAAGGCCGAGAAGGCGAGCCCGCGTTTCGCCGGCGGAAAAGTATCTGCCAGCATCGATTGTTCGACCGGCGCCAGCCCGCCGCCACCGATCCCCTGAAACACCCGCGCAAGGACAAGCACCGTCAGATTCGGCGCGATCCCGCAGACGAAGGAGGAGATCGTGAACAACGCAATCGAGATCTGGAAATAGCGTTTCCGCCCGATCGTATCCGACAGCCAACCTGAGATCGGGATGATGATCGCGTTGGCGACGAGGTAGCTGGTGAGCACCCATGTCGCCTCGTCGTTCGAAATGGCAAGGCCGCCCGCTATATATTCGAGGCTGACATTCGCGATCGAGGTGTCGAGCACCTCCATGAATGTCGGGATCGAGATGATGGCGACGATCAGCCACGGATTCAGGCCGCCCGCAACTGACCGGGTCGGATCCCATCCGTCGCTGGGCGCGGCGGCTGCCATGTCAGCGGACCTTTACGGTCGGCACGACCGACATGCCGGGGCCGATCGCATAGTGACGCGGATCGGGGCCGTTCTTGATATCGAACGTGATCCGCACCGGCACGCGCTGTACGACCTTCACGTAATTGCCCGTCGCGTTCTGCGCCGGCAGCAACGAGAAGGCCTGCCCGGCACCGCGCTGGATCGAATCGACATGACCGAGGAATTTCACGTCGGGATAGGCATCCACGGTGATCGCGACACCCTGACCCACGCGCATCAGCGTCAGCTGGGTTTCCTTGAAGTTGGCAGTGATCCACAGATTGTCTGGGATCAGCGCCATCAACTGCGTGCCGGGACCGACATAGGAACCCAGATTGACCGATCGGTTGACGACCTGACCCGCGACCGGGGCCTGCAGCGACAGATTGCCGATCGTCACCTGCGCCTGCTGGGCCGCGGCGCGCCGGGC
>NZ_CAXTII010000041.1:0-23568 GCF_964244235.1 uncultured Sphingomonas sp. | reverse complement strand
ACTCGCCAGCATCATGCTATGGCTCAAATAATTAAATCGTCACCACAGCCTAGATGCTGGTAGCAAGACGGCGACCATGTCGTTTACGCTGGCCGTGCCGCCGCAGCAGACGACGATGCTCGTCGCGACCACCACCACATGGGACGCAATATCGGGCACCACCGATCCCCAAGGCGATCCCCGGCAGCCGCCGCCGTGCCTCGATCACGATCGGAACCCCGATACCGTCGCGCTCGATCTGGGCACGCTGGCGGTCGTCCTGCCAGTCGCGAACCGCACGATCGTCGCGCCGGACGGCGACGGTACCGGGTCGGGCACCGTCGTGCAGACGACCGACGGCAGCCCGGCATCGGGACTGACCGTCTCCAATGTCTCCTCTTCCAGCACCACGGACAATGTCGATTTCTCGTCCGACGGGGGTGCTACCTGGACCTATATCCCGACCGCCGACGATACCGCGTCCGAATCCGCCGTCACGCATATCCGTATCCGCCCGCAGGGCAGCATGGCGGCTGGATCGTCGTTCAAGATATCGATCCCCTTCCTGGTGAAGTGATCGCGCTTACAGCTTCAATGTCAGGTCCGCCTGGAAACTGCGCTGAGGGAAGGGGTGGAACAGGAAATACCGGTCGTCGCCAACATTATCGATACCGAGGCCTAGAACGTAATGCTGGTTGATCCGGAATTGGGCGCGCAGATCGACGACCATGTATTGGTAGAATCCCTGATAGGTGTTGCCGATGACGTCGCTATTATCGAGCGAGGCATAGTTACGGCTGGAATAGCGGCCCGCGGCGGTCAGCGCGATCTGATCGGTCGGACGCCAGGTCCCCAGCAGCGTCGCCTTCCATTTCGGCACCGACGGTAGCTGACGGCCGATCGCCGCGGGGAAGGCGGCGTCTGCGCGCGTCTCGGCATCGGCATAGGTAATGCTGCCCGACAGATCGATTTGCGGCAGGACATCGGTGTGCTGTGCCGCGAGTTCGACGCCGCGCGCCAGCGTGCGGTCGACATTCTGCACGAACGTGCCGACCTGCACCGGTACCAAGGGCAGGATGCCGGTCTGCGAAATCAGCGCATCGCGGACCTGCTCGTTGAATAGCGATAGCCGTGCGGTGCCATGATCGTCATGCCGCTCGAGCGCCAGTTCCTCCGACATCGCGCGTTCGGGGCGGAGGTTGGGGTTGGGCACCGCGGCTCCGACCTGTGTCGTCACGACCTGATAAAGTTCGCTGACCGTCGGGAAGCGGTACGCCTCGCCGAACGATCCCCGCAACGTCCATCGCTGGCCGATATCCCATGCGAGCGACGCCTTTGGGGAGAAGTTGTTCGCGTCGCGAGCCGGCTGCACGACTGAGATCGCGGGGGTCAGCGAGACATTGATGCCGTCATGAGCTCGCCACCATTCGTAGCGACCGCCTAGTGTCAGCGTCACGGCGGGCAGCAATTCCCATGCGTCCTGCGCCCACACCGCCGCGGTCTGCGTCTTGCCTTGCGATTGCAAATTCAGTGCGCCTTCGCCGCCGTGCAGCCAGTCGGCCGTCGCATAGCGATTGCTGTTGAGCGTGAACTGGTCGTAATGCGCGCCGAAGCTGAGCGTATTGGTCGCCGCGTCGTCCGACCGCCACGCGCCCTTCGCATCCAGCGTCTTCCAGCCAGTGCCGTCCAATCGCGTGATCGTCCCCGAGCCGCCGGTCTGCGCGGTCGGCAGGGCCGTGGCCGGGATACGCTGCACGTCGTGCGCGAAATCGTAGAGTATGCCGATCACCTGCCAGTCGAACCGCGCGCCGCTACCGGTAGCGGACAGCGCATGGCTCCAGTGACGTTCCTGATAATCGTAGACCCCGCCCGAAAAGGCGCTGGCCGCGACGGTGTAGGCGCGGCCGTCGATGCTGAAGGTACCGGCATAAGCGGGCAGCCCCGTCGCGGCGGTGGTCAGATAGCTGTCGGCATGCGCCTGCGTGTCGTTCAGGAAGAGGCCGCCGACATAGGTCAGTCGGATCGACCGAGTAAGGTCGAGCGCGGCCTTCAGCTTCAAATGGTTCTGCACCTGATGTTCGAACCCGCTCGCGCCGAGCACGCGGATCGGCGCACCCGTTCGATTAAGGTCGTCGAACCCGCCGGTCGTCGGCGCGCCAATGATGCTGGGCGCGGGCCGGGGCGCGGTGACGTAGAGCAGGGGCTGGCTGTTGCTCACGACATGATCGACGCTGGCGAACAGCGCCAGCGGACCGAACCGGTCGCCGATCGTGGCGCCCAACTGATAGGCGGGCAGCGTCTCGTGCGTGGCGTATTGATCGAATTGCTGGACGTTGGTGCCCGCGGTGATCGTCCCCTCCAGCCGATCCGGCAGGCGCGTCGTAATGTTAACGACTGCGCCGATCGAATTGCCCGGATACGCTGCCGAAAAGGGACCATAGAGCACGTCGATCCGCGCGATTTCCTGCGGGCTGACCAGGCTCCAGCGCGGACTCGCGATCGTGTTGTTGTTGCCGATCAGCGCGGACAGCAGCGCGCCGTCGGCATAGATCAGGCCGCGCGCACTCGATCCCAAACCCGATGTACGAGTCGCGAGTGGCGCTTGCGTGTCGCCGATGTGCCGCTGTCGGATGACGAGCGACGGCAGATATCTCAGCGCCTGCTCGACGTTCAGCGCGTTGACCGTCGTCGCGATCGTATCGCCGGTGACGGCGGCGCTGCTGTTCGGCGCGTTGTCGATGCCCTTCGTCTGCCGCTCCGCGACGACGAGGATATCCGCTTGCGACCCGGTGGGGGCGGTCTGCGCGGCCGCGGACGATGCGAGCGCAATGATGGGGAGGCCGGACGCCGCGGCGGCCAGTCGGAACAATGGGATCATGGGTACACCTGGACCTGGCGCGAACAGGGTCGCGCGTATCGGGAACACCGGCCATGGGCCGGGCGGGATAGAGCAAGCACGATAGATCGACGGGCGATCGTCGTCGCCGGCTGGTCAACCCAGGATGGGTGGGCCCCGGAGCGGCGGCCGCAAATGGCCAGCGGTCTGCAACCGTGCGCTGGTGGCGGCGAACAGGCCGGCGATCAGGATCGCGGCCAGCGCCACCGCAAGCTGGACCGGGTCGGTACCGCCCAGCACAGGTGCACTCAGGCCGGCGAAGGGGCAGGGGGCGTCGGGCTTCGTCGGACCGTCGTGCCCGTGATGATGGTCGTGCACGTCGTGCATCGCCACGTGTTCCATCGCGGGCACCATGCCGTCGCAGATCGTCAGTTCGACGCGATCGTTCGACAGCAGCGGCATGAAGCCGATCGGGATCACCAGTTTCATGCACAAGGTCAGCGTCAGCAGCAGACATGCAGCTGGCATATGACCCTTGATCATGCTCCGCAGTGTTTCCACACCCGCAGGCATAGGCGCGGCGGCTCCGCCTGTCATCGGCAATCGCGGCGATCTACGCCCGGTGGCGCATCACGGTATGATGTGATCGACGATCAGGTCGGCGGCTTCCTCCGGGGTGATCGCGGCGGTGTCGATCCGGATATCGGGTGCGTCTGGGGCTTCATAGGGGCTGTCGATCCCCGTGAAGTTTTTCAGCTGTCCTGCCCGCGCCTTCGCATACAACCCCTTCACGTCGCGCCGCTCCGCCTCGTCCAGCGCGGTATCGATATGGATTTCGACGAACTCGCCGGGCGGCAGCATCGCGCGGACCATATCGCGTTCCGCGCGGAACGGCGAGATGAACGCGGTGATGACGATCAGCCCGGCATCGGCCATCAGCTTCGCCACTTCGCCGACGCGGCGGATATTCTCGATCCGGTCGGCTTCCGTGAAGCCCAGATCCTTGTTCAGCCCGTGGCGGACATTGTCGCCGTCCAGCAGGAAGGCGTGCCGGTTCATCCGGTGCAGCTTCTTGGCAACGAGATTGGCGATCGTCGACTTGCCCGCGCCCGACAGACCGGTGAACCACAGCACCCGTGGCGATTGGTTCTTGATCCGGGCCAGATCCTCGCGACCGACGTCGAGCGCCTGCCAGTGGACGTTCTGCGCCCGCCTAAGGCCAAACCGGATCATCCCGGCCGCGATGGTGGCCTTGGTCGCCTTGTCGATCAGGATGAACCCGCCCAGCGTCCGGCTGTCGGCATAGGGCGCGAATACGATCGGCCGATCGGTCGCGATCTCCGCGACGCCGATCGCGTTCAGATCCAGCGTCTTCGCCGCCAATTGCTCCAGCGTGTTGACGTTCATCTGATATTTGGGCGGGTGCACGGTCGCGGAGACGGTCTGCGTCGCCGATTTGAACGCGTAGGCGCGCCCCGGGATCAACGGCTCGTCCGCCATCCAGACGATCGTCGCCTCGAACCGGTCGGCAACCTGCGGGGGATCGCCCGCGGCCGCGATGATGTCGCCGCGCGAGCAATCGACCTCGTCCGCCAGCGTCAGCGTCACCGATTGCCCGGCGACCGCGCTGGCCAAATCTCCGTCCGCGGTGACGATCCGCGCTATGCAGCTCGTCCTGCCCGACGGCAATATCCGAACCGCGTCGCCCGGGGCGACGGCACCGCCTGCGATCGTCCCCGCGAACCCGCGGAAATCCAGATCTGGGCGGTTGACCCATTGCACCGGCATCGCGAACGGCTTTGCCCGGTCCGCGTCCGCATACACCGGTACAGTCTCCAGATGCGCGATCAGCGTCGGGCTGTCATACCAGGGCATCGCGTCGGAGGCGTTGGCGATATTGTCTCCGCGAAAGCCCGAGATCGGGATCGGGGTAAAGTGTCCTATCCCGATACCATCGGCGAACGTCCGGTAATCCGCGACGATCGCGTCGTATGTGGCTTGGTCGTAATCAACCAGGTCCATCTTGTTGACCGCCAGCACGACCTGCCGGATGCCGATCAGATGCGCGAGATAGCTATGCCGCCGCGTCTGGGTCAGCACGCCCTTGCGCGCATCGATCAGGATCACCGCCAAGTCTGCGGTAGACGCGCCGGTTATCATGTTGCGGGTATATTGTTCGTGGCCCGGCGTGTCGGCGACGATGAACTTGCGTCGATCGGTCGCGAAGAAGCGGTAGGCAACGTCGATCGTGATGCCTTGCTCCCGCTCCGCCGCCAATCCGTCGACCAGCAGTGCGAAATCGATCGCTTCGCCTTGCGTTCCCATCTGCTTGCTGTCCGCTTCCAGGGCGGCCAGCTGGTCGGCGAAGATCGCCCGCGTGTCGTGAAGCAGGCGACCGATCAGCGTCGACTTCCCGTCGTCGACCGAACCGCAGGTAATGAACCGCAGCAGCGACTTGTTGCGGTGCTGACGAAGATAGGCGTCGATGTCGGCAGCGATGAGGGGGTCGGGGGTGTACGTCCCTTCTTCCTCCCCTCGCGCGAGCGGGTGGGGATCGAGGGGTGGGCGCTCGCTATCGGCGGGCGGCCCGTTTGCGGTAACCGCGTCCTTTTGGGCTAGTTTGGTATCGGACGTGAGCGAGCGCCCACCCCCGGCCCCTCCTGCTTGCGGGAGGGGGGAAGAAGATACCATCAGAAATACCCCTCCCGCTTCTTCTTCTCCATCGAAGCCGCCTGATCGTGGTCGATCGCACGACCCTGGCGTTCGGAGGTCGTAGTCAGCAGCATCTCCTGGATGACCTCCGGCAATGTCGTCGCCCGGCTCTCGAACGCGCCGGTCAGCGGATAGCAGCCGAGCGTTCGGAAGCGGATCGATCGTTCGAACGGCACCTCGCCGGGCAAAAGGCGGAAACGGTCGTCGTCCACCATTAGCAGCATGCCGTCGCGCTCCACGGTCGGGCGCGGCGCGGCAAAATAAAGTGGTACGATCTCGATCCCCTCCGCCTGGATATATTGCCAGACGTCCAGTTCGGTCCAGTTCGACAGCGGGAAGACGCGAACGCTCTCGCCCTTGTTCTTGCGCGCGTTGTAGAGCGACCAGAGTTCGGGCCGCTGTTGCTTGGGGTCCCAGCGGTGGGTAGCGGAGCGGAAGCTGAAGACGCGTTCCTTCGCGCGGGATTTTTCCTCGTCGCGCCGCGCGCCGCCGAACGCTGCGTCGAAGCCATGCTGGTCGAGCGCCTGTTTCAGTCCTTCCGTCTTCCACAGATCGGTATGGCGCGCGCCGTGATCGAACGGGTTGATCCCTTGCGCGATCGCGTCGGGATTACGGTGTACGATCAGCACCATCCCCGCATCCGCCGCCGCCCGCTCGCGCAATTCGTACATCGCGCGGAATTTCCACGTCGTATCGACATGCAGCAACGGGAAGGGCGGGGGGGCGGGGAAGAACGCCTTCTTCGCCAGATGCAGCATGACCGCCGAATCCTTGCCGACCGAATACAGCATCACCGGCCGCTCTGCCTCGGCGACGACTTCGCGCAGGATATGGATACTCTCCGCCTCGAGGCGGTCGAGATGGGTCAGGGTCGTCATCGCCGATGCCAATGCTACATCGATCACCCGCGTTCGAACGAGTTTTTATATCGACGCCGCTCGCCCGGCTTCGTCGGTGCCGTCGGGCCGACCGCCTCCCTCATGCCCGGCTCGTCCCGCATTCATCATGCAGCGCATCCTGACGCGCATGAATTCGGGGCACGATACACCTCGGCGCAAGGCCGGGGCGGCGGATTATCGATCGGCGTGCGTACACGAACTCAATGCTCATACGCCTTGGGCAATGCGCCCTCGCCCGGCACGCGGTACCGGTCGCGCAACTGGGTCTGGCGCGACGTCATCGGCTGAGCGCGGCCATCGATCCAGATCGCGACGGTGTTCGACGACAATTCCAGCGGATCGCCGTCCCACAACACTACGTCCGCACGGCGGCCGGGACGGAGCGAGCCGATCTCGCCGTCCATCCCCATCGCCTGGGCAGGCTTCGAGGTGATCGTCGCGAACGCCTGACCCCAATCGAGCCCGGTCGCGCCCGGCAGCTTCGCGAAGCCCACGAGATTGCCGGCCAGCTGCGTCAATATGTGCTCGCCCGGTGCCGTGTTCGCGCCGACGGTAGAGATCGCGACCGGGATACCCGCACGCGTCATTCGTCCGACGTTCGATTCGGTTGCGGCGACCTTTTCGAACGCCGCGGGCAGATCGGCGATCGCCGCGGCGATCACGGGGACATGCGCGGCCTCGATCTGGGGCGCCACCGTCCATCCCTCGGTCGCGCCGAGCAGGATAAGCCGCAGTTTGGGATAGGTCGCAGGGAGAGCCAGCACCGCGAGAATATCGCTGGCCCGCTCGACATGGACCAGCAACGGCGTACGGCCGTCGATCACCGCCAGCAATGCCTCCGCATCGCCGCGCTTCAGCAGCGAATCCTTTTCGCGACCCCCGAAGCTTGCCGGCGAACGGCGATAATCCGCCGCCTGCGCCAGCGCATCGCGGAACATCGCGAAGGCGGCAGGGCGGCTGCCACCTGCCTGACGTCCACCATCCTCGCCCAGTTCGACATACTGGAATGCACGCGCCTTGGTCACCGGCGCTGCGCCCGAGCCGAGATCGATGACCGCGCCCTGACCAGCGAAGATCGACCCTGCGCTGCCCGGCGCGACGACCGCACGCGTAACGCCGCCCAGGCGCTCGTTACCGATCACGTCCGCCGAAGGGTTGATCCACGGTGCGATGTCGATCGCGGCGTTGAACGGCGATTTGCCGGCGCGTTCGTCGTTGCTTTCCTCGACGCCGTCCGCATCGACCAGCCCCAGATTGGTGAAGCCCGCGACGATCCCGGCGGCGATCCATTTGCCATGTGCATCGACGACGGTCGCGCCCGCCGGTATCGCGACGCTTGCGCCGGCGGCGACGATTCGACCGTCGCGGAAGACGACCGTGCCGTTCGCGACAGGCTGGCTACCATCGCCGATCGCAAGCGTCCCGCCGACGACGGCGACCGTCTGCGCGGATACGGGTGCGGAGATCATCGCGGCGGCTGCGAGCACGAGCGCCTTCACTTCACGTCTCCCATGCCCGGCTGGCCAAGCTCGAAATCGGATACCGGCCGTCGTGCCGGGTCGCTGGCGTCGTAGAGCAGCGCGCCGTCGATCCAGACCTTTTCGGGCCGGGTATAGACGCTGAACGGATTGCCGTTCCACAGCACCACGTCCGCCATCTTGCCCGGCTTCAGGCTGCCGGTGCGCTGTTCGATGCCGAGCGCCTTTGCCGGGTTGTACGACAGCCACTGCCACGCCACCGCATCCGGGATATCGATCCCCGCACGCCGTCCCGCGGCGAGCGCCTTGGCGACTTCCTGGTTGAGCCGCTGGATGCCGTTCTCGTCATCCGAATGGATCATCGCACAGGTGCCGGCCTTTTGCAGCAGCGCCAGATTCTCCCGGATGCCATCGAAGCTCTCCATCTTGAACCCGTACCAGTCGGACCAGACCGCGGCGCAGATGTCGTTCGCCTTCAGCAGGTCGGCGATCTTGTACGCCTCGACCGCGTGGTGAAATGCCGCGACGTGATAGCCGAATTCCTTCGACATATCGATGACGTTGGCCATCTCGTCGGAACGGTAGCAGTGGTTCTGCACCCGGATTTCACCGTCCAGCACGCCGCGCAACGTATCCATCTGGATGTCACGTGAAGGCGGTTCGCCGCCGTCCCGCTCGTACTTGTCCCATTTGCGTTTATATTCGACCGCCTTCGCCCAGGTCATGCGGTCGACCGCGATGTTGCCCATGCGGGTCGAGGGTTCGCGGCCCTTGCTGCCATAGACGCGCTTCGGATTTTCGCCGCATGCCATCTTCAGGCCGTAGGGCGCGCCGGGAAACTTCATGCCCTGCGTGGTACGGGCATAGACGTTCTTCAGCACGACCGACCGGCCGCCGAACAGGTTTGCCGAGCCGGGCAGGATCTCCAGCGTCGTCACCCCGCCATTGGTCAGCGCGCGGCTGAAGCCGGGGTCCTGCGGCCAGATGCTGTGTTCGGCCCAGACTTCTGCGGTAACGGGGGCCGTCGCCTCGTTGCCGTCGCTGTTCGCGCGGACGGCGGGGCTCGGATAGTCGCCCAGATGGCTGTGGATATCGATGACGCCGGGGGTCACCCATTTGCCCGCGCCATCGATGACGGCGGCACCGGCGGGCACAGGTACGGTCTGGCCCAGCGCGACGATCTTGCCTTCGGCGAACAACACCGATCCGCCGTCGATCCGGCCACCCTCGCCGTCGAAGATGGTGACGTTCCTGACCAATGTCGGCACGCCCGGATAGGCTTTGTAGGTCGAGGGGTATGGATCATGGGCATAGCCCTTGCCGATACCAGGCCCCGGTGCCTTTGCTGGCGCGGCACCGGCGGCCGACTTCGGATGATCGTCGCTCCCGGTACATGCGGCCAGCGCGATGGCGCTCGCCAGACCCAGCGCGGTGCGGATCACCTGCCCGCGGATCGTTCCTGCCATGATGCCCCCTTGTTCGACGAGGCGTTGGTAGAACGAGGAACCATGAAGACACAAGCCGCATCGATCGATGCCGACACAACGCGGGAACGACGATCAGGTGGTGCTGTCGCCCGCCGCCGAACCGGATGCCGTGGTGCCGTCGCCGGCTTCGGACGACGGGGCATGGTCTGGGGTGCCCATATGGACGTGAACGCCCGCCGCCGCGGTCATTCGCCGCGGCGCAGCCGTCGCGGTCGCCGGGCCGCGGTGGATCATCACGCTTCCCTCGGTGGCCAGCGCGGCGAGTGGGGTCGCCGCCGCGCCGCCGCTCGGCCCGCCGCCGGTGCTGCCGCTCGCATAATGAACCAGCACGCCGGAGGTCCTCGCGTTCGAGGCGACGACGGCGGTAGCGGCCGCCACCCCGGGTTCGCTGCCGCCATAGTCCTGCCGGAACGCCAGCGCCCGCTCCAGCGCGTCGCGCCAGCGGTAGAAGATGTGCGATCCCACCGTACCGATCCGCATCAGGCTGGGGGCCCACCAGGGCGAGACATAATTGGCATGGTAGTGCGTCGCCGAGCCCACCGGGGCATAGACGCTGCCCCCCAGCGCCGCCTGCGCGACGATGCGCGCGCGGTCCCATGCTGCGGGCTGGAGGGGGCGGTTCATCGATCCGTCGCAGGTGAACGAGAATTGACAGCCGGTACGGCGTTCCGATCCCTGGAACACCACGCCGCAGACGCTGTGCGGAAAGGCGCGGTCGCGCACGCGGTTCAGCACGACCTGCGCTACCGCGCGCTGGCCATCGACGGGTTCGGAACGCGCTTCGTAATAAACCGCCCGGGTCAGGCAATCGGTCGCGCGACGGGCATCCTCGTCGCTCCGCATCGCCGCCAGGAACGGCGGAGCACCATCGAAATCACTGCGTGCGAACGCCAGCGCGGCGGTGGTCGACGGGGCGGTATCGTCGGGGGAAACCGTCAGATCGAGCTTGCGGAGCAGGGGCTGCGCGTCCGCAATCGGCTGGCTGGTCCGGGATGCGGTCAGGTTCACAGGCTGCGGCACGCACGACGTGCTGAACACCAGCCCGAACACGACCAGCATTGACTGTCTCTGCATCGCGCCGCGCCCGTGACCCCCTGGTCAGGGTACGTTGGATAACGGCGAGCCCTTATGGACCGGTTAACTCCCTCACAGCAGCCCGAGCGCGCGCAGCCCGGTCGTGCCGTCGGGCGTGACGATCAGATGATCCGCGAGTCGCATTTCGATCGCCGCCAGCGTCCGCGCGAGCAGCCGGGTATAGGCGATGTCCGCCATGCTCGGCGCCGGATCGCCGCTCGGATGGCCATGCGCGATGACTACGTCTCGTGCGCCGAACGCCAGCGCGTCGGCGACGATGGTCCGGATCGGCAACGCGATATGCGTCGCGGTGCCCACGACGCGCCGCCGGCCGAGAAGCCGCCATTCCGGATCGAAATATCCGATCGCCGCGATCTCGCGGTGCGGGTCGACGATCCCGACCAGCAGCGCCGCACAGGCGCGCGCAAACGGATCGGCGTCGGGCGACATGGCCGAGCGTGTCGGCGGGAGGCGACCGATGCACGGCCAACCGCGGCCGTTTCGGCGGAAACGGCGCGGCGGCTAGCCGACTCATCAACGCCGTTCTACCGAAGGCCGATGACCGAGCCGGCGCATTTCGAGCATCAATATCTGTCGCTGTTGCGCCACGTATGGACGCATGGCGACGAACGCCGCGACCGCACCGGCGTCGGCACCCGGTCGCTGTTCGGACCGACCATGCGCTTCGATCTGTCCGAGGACCGCGTGCCGCTGCTGACAACCAAGCGGGTGGCGTGGAAGACCGCGGCACGGGAGATGCTGTGGTTTCTGACCGGCGACACCAACATCCGCGAACTGGTCCGGCAGAAGGTGCACATCTGGACCGACTGGCCGCTCGATCGCTATCGGCGTGAAACGGGGGAGGTGATCGACCGCGACGCGTTCGAGGCGCGCATCCTGGCGGACGAGGTCTTCGCCGCCCAATGGGGCGATCTCGGGCCGGTCTATGGCAAGCAATGGGTCGATTGGGACACGTACGAACCGGCGGGCAACGGCCTGTTCCGCCGTGGTTCCGGCATCAACCAGATCGCCGCGCTGGTCGAAGGCATCCGTCACAACCCGACCTCGCGGCGGCTGTTGTTCACAGGCTGGAACGTAGCGGAACTGGATGCGATGGCACTGCCACCCTGCCATATGACATATCAGTTCCATGTCGCGGGCGGCCGCCTGTCGGGGATGCTGTGGCAGCGCTCGTGCGACCTCGGGCTCGGCTTCGCGTTCAATGCGTTCTCCGCCGCCTTGCTGATCCGGATGCTGGCGCAGCAATGCCACCTGCTGCCCGGCGAACTGGTGTGGAGCGCGGGCGATGCGCATGTGTATCTGAACCACGAACATCTCGTCGCCGAACAACTCGCCCGCACCCCGCGCGGTGAACCCCGGCTGCGGATCGGGCGACGGCCGGAGGGCATGTTCGATTACCGCATCGAGGATTTCGCGATCGAGGACTACGATCCGCACCCGGCCATTTCCGCGCCCGTCGCGGTGTGATGGCGCGCCCGGCTGGCCTCGAACCAGCGACCTCAAGCTTAGAAGGCTCGTGCTCTATCCATCTGAGCTACGGGCGCGCGCCGGGGCCGATTAGCGCGGATTGCGCGGGGACGGAACCGCGATCATAGTCGGACGCATGGAACAAGAGGCAGAGCGGCGGATCGTCGCGGGGGACATTCCGGGCGGGCAGTTCCGCTATTACGACTTCGTCATGGCGGCGTTCGTCGCTATCCTGCTGCTGTCGAACGTCATCGGCGCGGGCAAGGTCGCGGTGGTGACGCTGCCGGGGATCAGGCCATGGCCGTTCGGCGCGGGCATCCTGTTCTTCCCCGTCAGCTACGTCATCGGCGACATCCTGACCGAGGTCTATGGCTATGCCCGGGCACGGCGGGTGATCTGGGCGGGGTTCGGCGCGACCGTCTTCATGGCGTTCATGGCCTGGGTCGTCGTCGCGCTGCCGCCCGCGCCGTCATGGACCAACCAGGCGGCGTACGAGACGGTGTTCGGCCAGGTGCCGCGGATCGTCTTCGCCAGCGTCTGTGCGTTCTGGGCGGGCGAATTCGTCAATTCCTACGTCCTGGCGCGGATGAAGATCTGGACCGGGGGCCGGCATCTGTGGACGCGCACCATCGGATCAACGGTATTCGGCCAGGCGGTGGACAGCGCGATCTTCTACCCGCTTGCCTTTCTGGGGGCGGTGGGGTGGACGACGCACCTCGTGGTCATCGTCCTCTTCACGCAATGGGCGCTGAAAGTCGGGTGGGAGATTTTGCTGACACCGGTGACCTATGCGGTCGTGGGCTGGCTCAAGCGGGTCGAGGGGGTGGACGTCTTCGACCGCGGCACGGACTTCTCGCCGTTCCGGACGCGCGTCTGATCGGGCGCGCCCGCCGGGGCGCGGTCGAATGTAGGATCGACGCTATCAAAGAGCCGGGCGGACATGGCATACCGCCGCGTTGTAGGACAGCGCTCAGGCGCCGACGGTCTCCAGCAGCCCCTCGAACAGCCGTCGCCCGTCCGTCCCGCCATGCGCGGCCTCGATCATGCGTTCGGGATGGGGCATCATGCCCAGCACGTTGCCGGCATCGTTGAGCAGCCCGGCGATCGAGCGGGCCGATCCGTTGACCTGCTCGCCGTAGCGGAACGCAACGCGCCCTTCGCCTTCGATACGGTCGAGCGTGTCGGCGTCGGCGAAGTAATTGCCGTCGTGATGCGCGACGGGGATCCGGATCGTCTCGCCGGCGTCATATCGGCTGGTGAAGGCGGACTGCGCATTCTCCACCGTCAGCGCCACGTCGCGGCAGACGAAGTTCAGCCCCTCGTTGCGCATCAGCGCGCCGGGCAGCAGCCCCGCCTCGGTCAGCACCTGGAAGCCATTGCACACACCCAGTACTGGCAAGCCCTTCCCCGCCGCCTCGACCACCGCGCGCATGATCGGCGACCGTGCCGCGATCGCGCCGGAGCGCAGATAGTCGCCGTATGAGAACCCACCCGGCACCGCGACCAGGCCGATGCCGTCCGGCAATTCGCTGTCGCCGTGCCACACCATCACCGGTGCCACGCCCGTCACCGCGCGCAACGCCACCGCCAGGTCGCGGTCGCAGTTCGATCCCGGAAAGACGACGACCGCGGTCTTCATCAGAAAGATTCTTTCGTTGTCGCGTCGCCGGACCGAAAACCGGTTCCCACTTTTCCTGGCGACGCTCGTTCCACCCGGTAATTCTCGATCACCGTGTTCGCCAGCAGCTTGCGGCACATGCCGTCGATCGCGGCGTCGTCGGTATCGTCCGCGACGTCCAGCTCGATCAGCTTGCCCTGCCGCACGTCGTTGACGCCCGCAAAGCCCAGCCCACCCAGCGCATGATGGATCGCCTTGCCCTGCGGGTCGAGCACGCCCGGTTTCAGCGTCACGAAGACCTTGAGCTTCATCCTACTTGCCCCGGCTCTTGCGGTGCTTTTCCAGGTCGAGCACCGCATTGTCCTCGCCCTCCGGCATCAGGCCCAGCCGCCGCGCGACCTCCTGATACGCCTCGGCCTCGCCGCCCAGATCCTGGCGGAAGCGGTCCTTGTCCATCTTCTCGTTCGATTCCATGTCCCACAGGCGGCACCCGTCGGGGCTGATCTCGTCGGCCAGGATGATCCGGCCATAGTCGTTGTCCCAGATGCGCCCGAATTCCAGCTTGAAATCGACCAGCCGGATGCCGACCCCGGCGAACAGCCCGCACAGGAAATCGTTCACCCGGATCGCCAGGTCGGCGATGTCGTGCATCTCCTCCTGGCTGGCCCAGCCGAACGCCGCGATATGTTCGTCGGAGATCATCGGATCGCCGAGCGCATCGTCCTTGTAATAATATTCGATGATCGTGCGCGGCAGCTTGGTGCCTTCCTCGATCCCCAGCCGCTTCGACAGCGATCCCGCGGCGACGTTCCTCACCACGACCTCGATCGGCACGATCTCGACCTGGCGGATCAGCTGTTCGCGCATGTTCAGCCGGCGGATGAAGTGCGTCGGCACGCCGATCATGTCGAGCAGCGTGAAGATATGCTCGCTGATCCGGTTGTTCAGCACGCCCTTGCCGTTGATCGTGCCCTTCTTCTGCGCGTTGAAGGCGGTGGCGTCGTCCTTGAAATACTGGATCAGCGTGCCGGGTTCGGGCCCCTCGTAGAGGATCTTGGCCTTGCCCTCGTAGATCTGGCGGCGACGAGCCATCGGCGGTTCCCCTGGAAACGAGCAGCCCCGGCGGCGCTGGCAAGCGCGCCGGGGCGAAGGATGCGGCGCTATATCGCCGGAGGGGGCGGGGTGCAATCGCGGCGGGACGACCGCGGAAGTGGAGGAAGTGGAGGCGTGCCATGCGTGCCTCCACTTCCCCGAGTCGAAGCCGCGGAAGTGGACGAACCACACGGCATGTCGGCGCCGGAATTGCCTTTCCGCATGGCGGCGGCGGGGTTCCGAGCGAGGGTGGGGACGGATAGCGGCCATGGTCGTGAGCAGAGCATGATATGACGCTGTAGGACAGCGGTCAGGCGATCGCGAAAAACAATGCGAGTGCCCGTGTCACCGCTAACATCTGGTCGGCATTCAGCCGCCCGATCGTGGATCCGATCTTGTCGCGCCTGACCGACATGGCTTTGTCGATCATGATCTCAGAACCGATCTTCAACCCGTTGTCGGGGTTCGGCTCGACCGATATGCGGATCAGCGGGGCATCGACCAGCGTTCCCGATAGCAGGAGAACGGTGATCGTCCCGGTCTCGTCGAATTGGTCGGACTGGATGACGACCGCGGGGCGCGGTTTGCCGAAATCGCCGGACAGCGCGATCGTGACGAGATCGCCGCGCGTCAAGTGAGGTCCTCTGACCCCAGATCGAGAAGAGCGGCGTCGAGAAAGCCCTGAAGATCGGAATCGTCGGCATCATCCAGCGCGACGAGACGCGACTGGCGGCGGCATTCCTCCGCGAAGCCGGGACGGCGCGTATCGGGCACCCATATCTGGATCGGCCGCAGACCGGCGGCACGAAGCGCCTCGCGGCGCTTTCCGACACGCTGGGTAACGGGGGTTGGCATAGTACAGCCTCTCGATTTTCGTTACATGTAACGTAGTGGAAACGATGGCCCGCGGCAAGAGACACCGGGACGCCCCTCTTTGATCCTTCTCCTTCCTCGTCACCCCGGCCTTGAGCCGGGGCGACGGGAGGTGCAGTGCCACCCGCACCAACCGCTTCGTCCGCGCCCAGGCCGCCGTCTCCGGTGCGACCAGTTCGACATGGCCGGTGTTGGGCACGCTGTGCAGCACGACATGGTCGCCCGCCTTCGTCGCCTGAGCGACATAGCCAGTAGCCAGTAGCCATCCGGTAGGGGATGATCTTATCCTCGCGGCCGTTGACAAGGGCCTGGGGGAAGTGGAGCGGCAACAGGCGGGGGACCGAGGTGTCGGCATAGACGTCGCGGCGGGTGCGGGTGGGCTTGCCGACCAGCTTCGCGACGACGTCGGTGCCGCAGCCATTGTCGGGACTGCGCGCGGTCGCTTCCAGATCGGGCAGGCCGCCGAGGCTGATGACATGGTCGATGCGGATCGGGTGCACGGTGTGAAGGACGCTGGTCCCGGGAAGCTTTGGGCGGGCTGCCAGCCACAAGGCGAGATGCCCGCCTGCCGAATGCCCGACCGCGACGATCCTTCGCGTGTCGAGATGGTATTGCGCTGCGTCCTTAGCCAGCAGGTCCGCCGCAGCGGCGGTATCCTGAAAGGTGCCGGGATAGCCGCCGCTCGCGCGGTCGACGCCGCGATAGTCGATGTTCCAGACCGCTATGCCGTCGTGGCGTCTGGCCAGGTCAGGGGGTGGAACGAGGCGGCGGCCATCGCAGGGAGGCTTAGCGCGAACGCGGCGAGGAGGGCGAGGGGGGCGGCGTATACTACGTGCTTAACCGCGATTGCCCTTTCCGTCATGCCGGGCTCGTCCCGGTATTCATCGTGCCGCGCGTTCGTCGGCTGCTGGGCTTGGGGCACGATGGACCCCGGGACAAGCCCGGGGTGACGGAACGTGTGGCGCTTGCTATCGCATTCCAACCAATGCCCACCGACTTCAAAGACCCCTTCGACGCGATCGTGGATGCGCCGTTCGACAGTGCGCTGTCGGAGCGGTATCTCGTCTATGCGCTGTCGACGATCACCGCGCGGTCGCTGCCCGATGTGCGCGACGGGCTGAAGCCGGTTCACCGGCGGTTGCTGTGGGCGATGCGGCTGCTGCGGCTCGATCCGGCGCAGGGGTACAAGAAATGCGCGCGCGTCGTCGGCGACGTCATCGGCAAATACCACCCGCATGGCGACCAGTCGGTCTACGACGCGATGGTGCGCTTGGCGCAAGGCTTCGCGATGCGGTATCCGCTCGTCGATGGGCAGGGCAATTTCGGCAATATCGACGGCGATAACGCGGCGGCGTATCGCTATACCGAGGCCCGGCTGACGCAGGTCGCGATCGACCTGATGGACGGGCTCGACGAGGATGCGGTCGATTACCGCGCTACGTATAATGGCGAGGAGCAGGAGCCCGAACTGTTCCCCGGGCTGTTCCCCAACCTGCTCGCGAACGGCGCGGCGGGGATCGCGGTCGGGATGGCGACGAGCATCCCGCCGCATAACGCCGCCGAGCTGATGGATGCGGCGATGCTGCTGGTCGATGATCGCGACGCCGCCGACGACGCGATCCTGGCATTCGTGAAAGGCCCGGATTTCCCGACCGGCGGGCTGGTGGTCGATGCCCCGGCGGTGATCCGCGAAAGCTATGTCACCGGGCGCGGCGGCTTCCGGGTGCGCGCGCGCTGGTCGATCGAGCGCGAGAAGGGCGGCGGCTGGACCGCGGTCGTCACCGAAATCCCCTACGGGGTGTAGAAGGGCAAGCTGATCGAGCAGATCGCGAACCTGATCAACGACAGGAAGCTGCCGATTTTGGCCGATGTCCGCGACGAGTCGGACGAACTGATCCGGCTCGTGCTGGAACCGCGCAGCCGCACGGTTGATGCGGAGATCATGATGGACGGGCTGTTCCGCCTGACCGATCTCGAAGTGCGCGTGCCCTTGAACCTCAACGTGCTGGACAAGGACCGCACGCCACGCGTCATGAGCCTTGCCCAGGCGCTGGGGGCGTGGGTCGATCACCAGTTCGTGGTGCTGACCCGGCGGACCGAACACCGGCTGGCCAAGATCGCGGACCGGATCGAGCTGCTCGACGGGTATCTGATCGCGTATCTCAACCTCGACCGGATCATCGAGATCATCCGGACCGGGGACGAGCCGAAGCAGGTCATGATGGCCGAGTTCAGCCTGACCGACCGGCAGGCGGAGGCGATCCTGAACATGCGGCTGAGAAGTCTGCGCCGGCTCGAAGAGTTCGAAATCAAGACCGAGCGGGACAAGCTGGACAAGGAGCAGGCGGGCCTGACCGCTTTGCTGGCGGACCCGAAGAAGCAGCGCACGCGAATGAAGCGCGACATGACGAAGCTGCGTGACCGCTACGGGCCGGAGACGGTGCTCGGCAAGCGGCGCACGACGATTGCGGAAGCTGCCCCTGCGCGCGAAATCCCGATGGAGGCGATGATCGAGCGTGAACCGGTCACCGTGATCCTGTCGCAGCGCGGCTGGATCCGGGCGATGCGGGGTCATGTCGATCTCGCCGCAGCCAAGAACGGGGGGGGCGAGACGCTGAAGTTCAAGGAGGGCGACGGCCCCGCCTTCGCCTTCCATGCGCAGACCACCGACAAGCTGCTGCTCGCGGCAGGGAACGGGCGCTTCTACACGCTTGGCGCGGACAGGTTGCCGGGCGGGCGCGGGTTCGGCGAGCCGGTGCGGGCGATGGTCGATCTCGACGGCGGCACCGGGATCGTCGCGCTGCTGCCCGCACGCAAGCTGACGAAGCTGCTGGTGGTGGCGTCGGACGGACGCGGATTCCTGGTGCCGGCGGCGGATGTCGTTGCGGAGACGCGCAAGGGGAAGACGGTGATGACCCCGCGGGCGGACGCGCACCTTGTCGTCGTCCGGCCCATCCCGGGGGGCCACGACTATGTCGCGGTGATCGGCGACAACCGCAAGATGCTGGTCTTCCCGCTCGCCGAGCTGCCCGAATTGTCGCGCGGGCAGGGCGCGCAGCTGCAACGCTACCGTGACGGCGGGCTGGCGGACGCGGTGACGTTCGTGTTCGCGGACGGGCTCAGCTGGCCGATGGGCGGCGGCAGCGGGCGGGTGCGGAGCGAACCCGATCTCGGCCTGTGGCGCGCGGCGCGCGGCGCGGCGGGCCGGATGCCGCCGACCGGCTTCCCGCGGGACAATCGGTTCGGCTGATTGCTCCCTCCCGTAACGGGAGGGAGCATGAACGGCCCCTGACAACGCTATCCATCCCGGTTTCAGACGGATTTAACCAACGGGCTGCTAACGCTGCCCCAATGGTCTTCGCTCGCACCATCAAGGCTTTACCGCCCTTGCCGGTCACCGATCCGATGGAGCGAATGCTCGATCTGATGCCGGTACCGGCCGTCGTCGTCGCGCGGCATGGCGGGCGGCTGGTGCTGGAGCAACCCAATGCCGCCTTTCGCGGTGCCGGGCTCGGGGCGGTCGAGGGTCGTTCGGATGCGATGGAGACGTTGCGCCAGAAATTGGGTGAATTCCTCGATTCGGATGTGATGCACACCGATTTTCCGTGGAGCGTCGGCGAACTGATCGATTTGCGGCATTATGGCGTCAACCTGGTCCGGCCGGAACTGCCGCCATGCGATCGCTGCGTGATGACCTTGATCGACCAGACGTCGCAGCGCCATACCGAACGCAGCCTGCGGCGCGAGATGACGACCGACAGCCTGACCGGCCTGCCAAACCGCGAGGGGTTCGGCACCGTGATCGAGGAAGTGCATGGCGACCGCGCGCGGCACGCGCTGCTGGTCGTCGACCTCGCGCGGTTCGGGCGACTGAACGCGTGTCTTGGCTCGCTCGTCGGGGATGAATTGCTGATCACCGTCGCGCGCCGGATCAAGGGGGCACTTCGATCGTGCGACCTGTTGGCGCGGATCGGCGGGGACGAATTCGGCATCCTGATGACGATCGACGAAGAACGGGTGGAGGCGCATCATCTCGCCGGTCGTATCCAGCGCGCGCTGTCGTCGCCGTTCCGCCTGACCGATTACGAGATCGGCGTCGAATGCTCGATCGGCATTGCGTACGGTGCGGACGAGGGCGACGATGCCGAGGAGATGATCCGCCACGCGCAATTCGCGGTGAAACGCGCGAAGGAAAGCGGGCAGAGCGAAAGCTACCAGCCCGATGCGTTCGTCATCGCGCGCAAGCAGTTCGGGATGGAGACATCGCTTCGCCGCGCGATCGAGAACCGCGCGCTTCGCCTGACCTATCAGCCGATCTGCAATCTCGCGACCGGGGCGATCGTGTCGTTCGAGGCGTTGGCGCGCTGGACCGACGATGACGGAATCGACCATGCGCCGTCGGACTTCATTCCGGTGGCGGAGGAATCGGGGCTGATCGTCCCGCTCGGCCGCTGGGCGATCGACGAGGCGGCGCGGACGCTGGCAGCGTGGGACATAATGGCCGGCGGGGATTGCGGGATGCGGCTGGCGGTCAATCTGTCCGCGATCCAGCTGCAGCGCGACGCGATCGCGCCGGTCGTCGAACGCGCGCTGACGGCGCATGGGCTGCACGGCGAACGTTTCACGCTGGAGCTGACCGAAAGCGCGATCGTCACCGATCCGGACCGGGTGACGCGCACGATGCAGGCGCTGAAGGCGCTGGGCGCGACGCTGGCGATGGACGATTTCGGGACCGGCTATTCGAACCTCGCCTATCTGCAGAAGCTGCCGATCGACATATTGAAGATCGACCGCAGTTTCGTGACCGGGATGCTGGCGGACCGCGACAAGATCGCGATCGTCCGCGCGGTGCTGTCGCTGTCGCGGGCGCTCGGGATGCAGACCACCGCGGAGGGGATCGAGACGGTCGAGCTGGGCCAGACGCTCGCCGCGCTCGGCTGCACCTATGGCCAGGGCTATATCTATGCGCGGCCCCTGGAAGCGGACGCGGCCTATGCCTTCGCGTGCGCCAGTTCCGCCGCGACGACCTCGTCCGCGATCTGACCCGCGCGCGCGGCGTCGGGAAAGCCTTCGCCGATCCACCGCGTTTCGATGACCTTCAACGCCGCCGCGACCTGCGGCCCTTTCGACAATCCGCGCGCGACCAACGCCCCGCCCGACAACGGCAACGACGGCGGCACCCGGCCGACGACGCTCGCGGTATCGGCCCCCGCCAGCAGCAACCGGTCGATCGCCGCCCTTTCGCCGAACCGGTAGGCAAGCGCCAGCGGTCCCTCGTCCCCCGCCCCCGATGTCGCCGCGATCAGCCTCTTGCGATCCGCGTTCGACAGTCGCAGCCGTGCGCCGACGCTTTCCGCATCCCCGGCGGGGATCAGCGCGGCGAGTCGGCGCAGCGCGTCGGGGGCGATACCGGCCGCCGCCTCGCGGTCCGCCAATGCGGCGAACCGGTCGACGCCGGCCGCGTCGATCTCCGGTAACGCCGCGCGCAGGATGCCACGCTCGATCATCATCCCGACCACCGCCACCGCATGGCGCGCGACCAGCAGCCGCAGCACCTCGCCGGCGATCCGTTCGCGCGACAGCGCCATCAGGTCGTTGGCGCGCGCGATGCATGCGGCAAGGCCCTCCGCATCGATCGAATCACCGAACCGCGCATGGAACCGGAAGAAGCGCAGGATCCGCAGATGATCTTCCGCGATCCGCTGCAAGGGATCGCCGATGAAGCGTACGCGGCCCGCTGCCAGATCGTCCAGACCGCCGAAATGATCGAAGACTTCGCCGCTCGCCGGATCGGCGTACAGCGCGTTCATCGTGAAATCGCGCCGCGCCGCATCCTCGCGCCAGTCGTCGCTGAACGCGACCACCGCGTGGCGGCCATCGGTCGCGACATCGCGGCGCAGCGTGGTGATCTCGACCGGACCGGATGGCAGCACCGCGGTGATCGTCCCGTGCGCGATCCCCGTCGGCACCGCGCGGATGTTCGCCGCGCGCAACCGGTCGAGTACGTCGTCGGGCAGCAGCCTGGTGGCGAGATCGATATCGGCGACGTCGATCCCGAGCAGCGTGTCGCGCACCGCACCGCCGACGATCCGCGTGTCGCCGTCCCCCGCGCCAAGCGCCGCCGCCAGCATCGCCAGTCCTTCGCGCGCCCGCCACGGGGCGTCTGGCAGGATCACGCCCATCGCAGCCGCCGCGCCAGGTTGACGATCATCGCCGCGGTCGCGCCCCAGATCCGGCGGTCGCCCCAGTTGATCTCGTAATAATGCCGGACATGCCCCTGCCATTCCGATGCGGCCTCCAGATGATTGGCGGTATCGAGCAGGAAGTTGAGCGGCACCTCAAATATCGCCGCCACCTCGATCGGGTTGGCGCGATAGGGCAGGTCGGGCGGAACGACGCAGACGACGGGGGTCACCTCGAACCCGGTGCCGGTGCGATAGACATCCGCGGTGCCGATGATCGTGGCGGCGGATCGGGGTAGTCCGATCTCCTCCTCAGCCTCGCGCAAGGCGGCGGCGACGGCGTTGGCGTCCTCCGGGTCGATCCGCCCGCCGGGAAAGGCGATCTGCCCGGCATGACTGCGCAGCGTGTCGGTGCGCTGCGTCAGGATGATGCCGGGCGATGCGCGGTCGGTGACGGGAACGAGGACGGCGGCGGGCAGCAGCGTCTCGCTGCCGCGCAGGTCGAGGTCGTGATGGTCGCTCGTCAGCAGCACGGGTCCGTCCTCCGCGCCGTGCGCCAATGCGGTCGCCAGGCGCTCGGCAAGCGTATGCGCCGTCACGCCCCGGGCGTCAGCGCGAAGAACAGGCCGCCGCTCCACACGCCCGCGGGCTCCGCGCCCTCGCCGATCGCCAGTGCCGCCAGCTCGTAATAGACCGGCCGCACGATCCGCGCCGACAGCCCGCCGCGGACGAGAATCGAGGGCAGGGGGCCGTCCGGACCCTCCTCGAAGGCGAGCGGGTGCGAATCGTCGGCGGCGACGAGTTCGCCGGTATTCAGCCGGAACGCCAGCGCGGTGTCGCGGCCCGACCCCTCCGCCTTCAGCTCGACCGCGAGAAAGGGCAGATCGTCGACGACGATGTCCAGCTTCTCGACCGGCGTGACCAGGACGTAGCCGCCGTCCGCCTCGCGCCGCAGGATCGTCGAGAACAGCCGCACCATGGCTGGCCGGCCGATCGGGCTGCCCTGGTGGAACCAGGTCCCGTCGCGCGCGATCCGCATCTCGCTGTCGCCGCAATGCGTCGGGTTCCAGCGCTCGACCGGAGGCAGACGCTGCTGTTCGACCAAAACGGCGATTTCCGGCAGCGACAGGGTCGCGAGATCGGGCAACTCGTCCATCGGCATATCCCGCAGGTAGGGACGACGTACGGGTGCGTAAAGCGGGCAGGTTGGGTGGCCTTGCCGGATATGAATCGGATTACCCTGCCAAGCTATACGCCGTTCCCCCGCGAACGCGGAGGCCCGGGGGCCAAAAGCGATGACCTGTGTAACCCTGGGCTTCCGCCTTCGCGGGAGAACAGGGGTAGATACTTTGCGCGATTTCAGGCGGAACGAACAGTCCTGACCACCGCCGGCCCCAGCGTCCCCGCACCCGCCGGCACCCCTTCACCCTTCGCCAGCAACCGGTGCCGCTCCACCGGCCCCGGCAACCGCCACCCCGCGGTCCGTTCCGCGGTAAAACCGAAGAAACGGCCATAATATTCCGGATCGCCGATCAGCATCATCGCCCCGTCAAGCCCGCCGACATGCGCGGCGCGCAGCGCGTGGGTCATCAGCATCCGGCCGACCCCGTCGCGCTGCCGCTCTGGGTCGACCGCCACCGGGCCGACCATCACGAGCGGATACGCGATGCCGTCGTCGCCCGTCAGCGTGACCGGCCAGCACTGGACGGTCCCGATCATAGAGTGTACATTGACTGGCTCGATCTAGAAGACGGCTGGGACAGCTACCAAGGTGACGGAGCTGTGGTGAGACGAGAAATGGTGGCAGTATGTGAAGCTACAGGAATGGCCGTCACCTACTTCACGCAGTC
>NZ_CAXTII010000040.1:0-23782 GCF_964244235.1 uncultured Sphingomonas sp. | reverse complement strand
GGGATCGGGGGCGGGAGGGGAAGGCTCGGTTCCGACGCTGCGTCCTGCGATAATGGCAATTGAGCAACGAAGATGTTACGGAAAGCTATGTCACGCTATGCGGCCCCAAGGCTTTATACCGGCACCGCTGCCATGACCGGCAGCGTGTTGCTTCATATGGCCATGATCGCGATTTTCATCCTCGCCTTGGGTGGAGGTGGTATTACCGACTTCTGGGGTCTCCGACAGTTGATCGATCTGCAACCGCCAAGACCGTTGGCGGCATTCGAGTTGGCGCCTCCCCAAACCGATCTTGCGAACGATCGGTGGGTCTTGAGTGACTCCGTGTCGCCCGGTTGCGGTACCGATCCGGCGAACAACCGTGGACCGACCCTCACCGGGCCTTCCGATATCGCAGACAAGCCAGGATATGCCGGAGCCAGGCTGTGCGTGTTGATCGATAATCTCGGGGGTGTACTCTCGGTCTGGGTTTTGCGGCATCCGACACAGCACAGTCTGGAACGCGAACTTATCCGAGGCGCACACCGATTGACGTTCGATCCGGCTCGCCGCGATAACGTACCCGTCAGTTCGTTTGCGACACTGAACTTCGTCCATAACTAATGGCGTTCATTGGTAGCGATACTTCGTCACCCCGGGTTTGACCCCGGGTCCATCGTGCCTCGAGATCGGAAGCGTGAGGGACGCGCGGCACGATGGATGCCGGGACGAGCCCGGCATGACGGAGGACGTGATTACAGCCCGGAATAGAAAATCTGGCCATTTGTCCAGACGATCCGCCCGTCGTCATCGACCGCCCACCAGATCGTGGCAGCGGCCGCATAGGTGAGACCGCCGCCCCGTTCCTGTCGAAAATCCGTATGAAGAATATGTGGCGCATTCGTGCATGGGATTCCGCCGGAAAATCCCTGGGCACGCAGTGCCGCTTGCAGTTCGATCGACGACGAACCGATCGGCGCGAGTGATTTCAGACGATCCGCGATTTCGGGCGATTGAGGATAGGACTGGATGCGTTCGGTCGCCTCGCAGCCGTAGAACCTGCCGCCTCGTGCCGTTGCACCAATCAGCAATGGCGGCAGCGGTGGGGTAGGCGCGACGAATTGGCGGTTCAATTCCCGCAAGCCCAAGCCACCGACCGCCAGTCCCGCTGCCGCTATTGCCGATCCCCACCAGAACCATGCAGGCATGGCTCACACTAACCCCGCGTCGGCTAACGCCGCATCCACCGCCACCCGCGCCGCTTCGTCCGGCCAGGTCATCGGCAACCGGATACCGTCCGGAAATCCCTGCCGCACCTTCGTCATCGCGTATTTCACCGGCCCCGGCGACGCATCGCCGAACATCGCCTCGTGGAGCGGGAACAGCCGGTCGTGCAGCGCCCGCGCGCGCGCAAAATCGCCGCTCGCGCAGGCCGCCTGAAAATCCGCACACAACCGCGGCGCGACGTTCGCGGTAACCGAGATGCACCCCGTCCCGCCCACCGCGTTGAAGCCAAGCGAGAGATCGTCGTTTCCCGATAATTGGCAGAATGCATCCCCGACCAGCGCGCGGGTCTGCGATACGCGTTGCAACACCCCGCTCGCATCCTTCACCGCCACGAAGATCGCAGGGAACGCCCCAACGATCCGCGCCAGCGTCTGCGGCTGGATATCCGTCACAGTCCGCGACGGCACATTGTACAGCATGATCGGCAGCGGGGCGTCCCGGCCAAGCGCCTCGAAGTGGCGGAAGATGCCCTCCTGCGACGGCCGGTTGTAATAAGGCGGCACCATCAGCGCGGCATCCGCGCCCGCCTCCTTGGCGGCACGCAGGTTTACCGCGGCGATCCGGGTGTCGTTCGATCCCGCGCCGGCGATCACCGGCACCCGCCCGTTCGCCTGATCGACACAGGTGCGCACGACCTGGAACTGCTCTGCGGATGTCAGGGTCGCCGCCTCGCCGGTCGTCCCGCAGGGCACCAGTCCGGACGACCCTTCCACGATCTGCCACTCCACGAGATCACGATAGGCCGGCTCATCGAAGGACCCGTCAGCGGCGAACGGCGTGACGAGCGCGGGGATCGATCCGGAAAACATCGCATTATTCTGCCACTGCATGCGCGCGCCGTCGCACTTTGTTCAGGACAGATAAGGGTTCGCCCGGTATCCTGTCCACATGATAGCGGCACTGACCAGACCTGGCGGCAAAACGGGTATCCTGCTGGCCGCGATGGCGAGCGTGTCGGCGTCGAACGGCGTCGATCAGGACCAGCTCGACCGGTATCGCACGCAGATGGCCAATCAGGGTGCGCCGGTCGCGCCCACCGCCGCGACGCCGACCGACGCGGGTATCGCCGCGACGATCGCGCAATGGCGCGCGTTGCAACAGACCGACGCGCTGTCGTTCGACAGCTATGCCGGTTTCCTGACTGCGCACCCCGGCTGGCCCGGCGAGGCGTCCACACGCCGCGCCGCGGAAAAGCAGGCGGGCACGGGATCGCCGGGCAGCGTCGTCGCCTATTTCCGCCGCTTCCCGCCGCAGACGAGCGCGGGGGGCGCCGCGTTCGCCCGCGCGCTCGACGCGACCGGCGCACATGCCGAGGCGGTGGTGGCCGCGCGGACCGCGTGGCGACGCGGTGCCCTTTCGCCGACGGACGAGGCGTATCTGCAGGTGAGCTTCGGCACCGCCTTCACCCCCGCCGATCAGGACGCGCGGATGGACGCGCTGCTCTGGTCCGGGCAGACCGGTGCCGCGGCGCGGCAACTCGCGTTCGTCAGTCCTGACCGGATCGGCATCCTCGGCACCCGCCTCAAGTTCCGCGCCGACGCCCCCGAGGCGGCCGAATTCGCGGCGAGCACGCAGGACCTTTATCGCACCGATCCGGGCTATGTCGCCGATCGCGCGATCTGGCTGCGCAACAACAATGCCGGGCCGGCCGCGCGCAGCTGGCTGGCCCGGCAGCACAGCTTCGCGACCCCGCCGGGCGATCCGGCGAAATGGTATCAGGTGCTGCTGACCAATGCCCAGGGGGCGAACGCCGACGGCCAGTATCAGCTGGCGTACGACATCGCGCGGCAGGTCGACGATGCCTATCCCGCTGGTACCGACGTCTCGCTGAAATCCTATGCGGAGCGCGATGCCTATACCGATCTCGTCTGGCTGGCGGGGCAGGCCGCGCTGAAGAAGCTCGGGCGTCCCGCGGATGCGTTCACGATGTTCGATCGCTATGGCCGCGGATCGCAATCGCCGCAGACGCGCGCCAAGGGCTTCTACTGGGCGGCACGCGCCGCGGAGGCTGCAGGGCGACCTGCCGAGGCCACGCAATTCCTCGAACGCGCGGCGACCTACCGGGATCAATTCTACGGCCAGCTGGCGACCGAACGGCTCGGCCGCCGTCTCGTGCCGCCGCCGCCCGTCGGCCTCGTCGCCATAGCACCGGCGGACCGCGCGACGTTCGACGGGCGCGAGGTTGTGCGTGTGACGCGCTTCCTGGGCGGGATCGGCGACTGGCAGGACCAGACGCCGTTCGTGAAGCAGATCGCGCTGGATGCGAAGACGGCCACCGATCATCTGCTCGCGACCCAATTGGCGCTGGAGATCCACCGCCCCGATCTCGGCGTGATGGTCGGGCGCAGCGCGGCGGCGAACGGTCTGGGAAATTATTCCGCCTCGGGCTTCCCGACCGTCAACGTACCTGCGGGCTATGAGGACAGCTGGACGATGGTCCATGCGATCGCGCGACAGGAAAGCCAGTTCGACCGGATGGCGGTCAGCCATGCCGGCGCGCGCGGGCTGATGCAGCTGATGCCCGGCACCGCGCGCGAGCAATCGGGCAAGCTCGGCCTGCCTTATTCCACCGATGCGCTGACCGCCGATCCGAATCTTTCGATCCAGATCGGCGCGAGTTATTTCCAGCGGATCTACATGCTGTACGGCAGCTATCCGCTTGCGATCGCTGCCTATAATGCCGGCGGCGGCAATGTGAACCGCTGGCTGGCGGCGAACGGCGATCCGCGGACGGGGCAGGTCGAGATGGTCGACTGGATCGAGGCGATCCCGTTCGGCGAGACGCGCAATTATGTCGAGCGCGTGCTGGAAAATGCCGTCGTCTACGACCTGATGAATGCGCCGCGCGCCAAGAGCAAAGCCTCCGCCGCGCCGCTGTCCTGGTATCTGGGCAAGGGGCGGCCGGGCTGATCGACGACCGTCCGAATTACATCACACCGGCGGGCCATGCTGCGTTGCGTGCCGAATACGAGTTGCTGTTCGCGACAGAACGGCCCGCTCTGGTCGAGACGATCGCCTGGGCCGCAGGCAATGGCGACCGCTCGGAGAATGGCGACTATATCTACGGTCGCAAGCGGCTCCGCGAGATCGACCGGCGGCTCGGCTGGCTGTCGAAACGGATGAAAGCGGCAAAAGTGATAGACCCCGCGCTGCAGCCGGACCGTACCCGCGTCTGGTTCGGCGCAACCGTGCGTGTCGTGGACGATGATGACAATGTTCGCCTCCTGACGTTGGTCGGCGACGACGAAACCAATGCGGGTGCCGGCCGCATCGGCTGGCACGCGCCGATCGCACGGGCGCTGCGCGGCGCGGGACTGGGCGATGTCCGCCGCGTCGTGCTACCGGCGGGCACGCGCGATTACGAGATCGTCGCGATCGATTATCCCGGAGCCGACCGATGACCGACATTTCCGCCCGCAACGTCGCGCTTCTGATCGATGCAGACAACGCATCCGCCGCCACGCTCGACCCCGTGCTCACGGTCCTGGCCGAACTCGGCACGGTCAATGTTCGCCGCGTCTACGGCAATTGGACGAAGCCGGGTCTGAAGCCCTGGCAGGAAATGTCGATCAAGCACGGCATCGAACCGCAGCAGCAATTCGACCTGACCAAGGGCAAGAACGCGACCGACATGAAGATGACGATCGACGCGATGGACCTGCTGTTCCGCGGCCGCATCGACGGGTTCGGCATCATGTCGTCGGACAGCGACTTCATGCCGCTGGCGATGCGGATCCGTCAGGACGGCGTTCCCGTCTACGGGTTCGGCACCAGCCGCACGCCGGAGGGCTTCCGCCAGGCCTGCACCCGCTTCATCGACGTCGGCGCGCTCGACGAAGCGGAAGAACCAGCGCCGCTGCCCCTGCCCCCGTCGATCGGCGGCGAGCGGACCGTCGCGCCGATCAAAGCCGCGGTTCGCGCCAAGCAGGTGAAAGAGATCGGTCCCGACCTGCTGAAGCTCCTGATCGACGCGTATAACGCGGTAAAGCGCGACGAACGCGGCTATGTCAGCCTGACCGAGATGGGACAGCTGGCGGGCAACCGGTCGAGCTTCGACGCGCGGAACTATGGATTCAACCGGCTGAGCGACCTGATCGAAACGGTCCCGAACTTCCAGACCGAACGCCGCGACGGCGGGCGGGTTTTCGTGAAGCGGTTGCGGTGACCGGCTGCGGGGATTAACTTGCAGTAATGACCATCCAGGAACAGCTAGCTCCCGGCAAATACAAGCTGACCGTCGACGATTATCTGCGGCTGGCGGAGGCAGGTGCGTTCGGTGGTCGGCGCACCGAACTGATCGATGGGGAAGTCATCGTCATGAGCCCGCAATTTCGGCCACATGGGATGGTGAAGCTCGAGCTTTACGACGAATTGCTGATCGCGTCGCGGGCGCTCGGGTCGCCGCTGCGTCCGGTCGTCGAGTTCAGCCTCGATCTGGCGACCAACGCGATGCCCGATCCGGACATCATGCTGACGAACGAGCCGCGTGGCGCCAAGGCTGTCCCGCTCGCCTCGGTCGCCTTGGTCATCGAGGTGTCGGACACGACGCTCAACGACGATCTGAGTGCGAAGCAACGCCTATACGCGACCGCAGGCATCCCCGAATACTGGGTCGCCGACGTCAATGCGCGGGTCATCCATCAGATGTGGTCGACAAACGGCGACAAATACGCCCGGCAAGCCAATATCGAATTCGGCACCAAGATCGCAAGCGCGACGATTACCGGATTATCGATCGAGACCTCTAACCTCTGACGGGTCAGTCGCTCGCCGTGCCCGCCCAATAGTCGAATGCCACCTGCTGCAACCCGTCGACATAACCCCGCGCGACCGGGCCGGTCCACGCCACCGCATCGCGCCCGATCCACCAGCCCTGCCCCGGCAGCCGGTCCCCTTCGCGCACCACCAGCACCGCAAGCGCCGGCTCGTCCGCCGCACCACCCTCGCGGTCGATCGCGTCGAGCGTCCGGCAAACCGCGCGCATCCGCGGCCGGGTGAAGCGATGGCCAAGCTTGCCGAGCAATTCCGAATAGCTGAGCGCCCGCCCCTCCCGCGCCGCCCCGACCAGCAGCGCCCGCACCCGTACGACATCGCCCGGATCATGCGCTTCCGCGGGGACGATGCCCTCGGCCTCCAGCCACTGCGACAAGGTGCCGCCGAAACCCGGGGCGGCACGAGTCACCGCGTCAGCTTCTTGTACGCCAGCCGGGTCGGGCGGTCCGCCGCGTCGCCCATCCGGCGGCGCTTGTCCTCCTCGTAGCTTTCGTAATTCCCCTCGAACCATTCGACATGGCTGTCGCCCTCGAACGCCAGGATGTGCGTGCACAGGCGATCCAGGAAGAAACGGTCATGGCTGATGACGACCGCGCAGCCCGCGAACGTCTCCAGTGCCTCCTCCAGCGCGCGCAGCGTTTCGACGTCGAGATCGTTGGTCGGTTCGTCAAGCAGCAGGACGTTCCCGCCCTCCTTCAGCATCTTGGCCATATGGACGCGGTTGCGCTCGCCCCCCGATAGCTGGCCGACCTTCTTCTGCTGGTCGGGTCCACGGAAATTGAACGCGCCGACATAGGCGCGCGTCCCCATTTCCTGCTTGCCGAAGCGGAAGATCTCCAGTTCGTCCGAAATTTCCTGCCAGACATTCTTGTTCGGATCGAGATCGTCTCGGCTCTGGTCGACATAGCCGAGCTTTACGGTCGATCCGACCTCGATCGTGCCGGTGTCGGGCGTTTCCTGGCCGGTGATGAGCTTGAACAGCGTCGATTTGCCCGCACCATTGGGGCCGATCACACCGACGATGCCGCCCGGCGGCAGCGTGAAGTCAAGATTGTCGAACAGCAGCTTGTCGCCATACGCCTTGGTCAGGCCCTTCGCCTCGATCACCTTGCCGCCGAGCCGTGCGGGAAGCTGGATCAGGATCGCAGCCTTGCCGGCGACGCGGTTCTCCTGCTTCTCCATCAGTTCGTCGAACGCCCGGATGCGCGCCTTGCTCTTGGTCTGGCGGGCTTTGGGGGTCTGGCGCATCCAGGCGAGTTCGTCGGCGATCGCCTTCTGCTTGCCCTGCTCCTCGCGCTCTTCCTGCTCGAGGCGCTTGGCCTTCTTCTCCAGATAGCCGGAGTAATTGCTCTCGTACGTATAATAGCGCCCGCGATCGAGTTCGAGGACCCAGTTGACGACATTATCCAGAAAGTAGCGATCGTGAGTCACGAGGATGACGTTGCCGACATACTCCTTCAGGTAATTTTCCAGCCACGCGACGCTTTCGGCGTCGAGATGGTTGGTCGGTTCGTCGAGCAGCAGGATGTCGGGCTTTTCCAACAACAGCTTGCACAGCGCCACGCGGCGTTTCTCGCCACCCGACAAATTGGTCACCGCCGAATCGCCGGGTGGGCAGCGCAGTGCTTCCATCGCCTGTTCGAGCTGACTGTCGAGCGCCCAGCCGTCGACCGCGTCGATCTTCGCCTGAAGATCGCCCATTTCCTCCATCAGCGCGTCGAAATCGGTGTCGTCCTTGGGATCGCCCATCTCGGCCGAGATCGCGTTGAACCGGTCCACCAGGTCTGCGACCGGCCGAACCCCGTCCTTGACGTTGCCCATCACGTCCTTCGACGCATCGAGCTGCGGTTCCTGCGCCAGATACCCGACCTTGATTCCCTCGGCGGCCCACGCCTCGCCGACGAAATCGGGGTCCATGCCCGCCATGATCTTCATCAGCGTCGATTTGCCCGACCCGTTGGGACCGATGATGGCGATTTTCGCGCCAGGAATGAATTGCAGATGGATGTTGTTGAGAACGGGCTTGTTCGCGCCCGGGAAGGTCTTGGACAGACCCTTCATGACATAGGTATACTGGACGGCCATGGCGGGCTCGCGCTCCTGAGAACTGGGCTGGAGATTGCGGTTCCCTCTAGCGTCCCGCCGTTACGAACGCCACCCTGACGCGGCACCGCTCGGACCGCTTGCCGGATCGGGCCTTTGGCCCTTACCAAGGGGTGACATCCATCCGACGGGAGTGACCGATGAAGCGCCTCAACCTCGCCTTGCTGATGATCGCGGTGGTCGTCACACCCGCTGTCGCGCAACGCGCCGCACCCACCGCCATCCCCGTCGATCCGAAGGTCGCCGCGCTGCGCGACAAGGCGATGGGCGACGACACCGCCTTCAAGATCGTCGAGGGACTGACGACCGAAGTCGGTCCGCGGCTGGACGGCACCGAAGCGGAGGAGCGCGCACGGACCTGGGCGGTCGCGAAGCTGAAGGCGCTGGGGTTCCGGAACGTGCATGTCGAACCCTATCAGCTCGACACGGTCTGGTTGCGCGGAGAGGGGAGCGCGGAGGTGATCGCCCCCTACCCGCAGAAGCTGCGCCTGGCCGCGCTCGGCAATTCGGGCGCGACGCCCGCGGCGGGCCTGGCGCTGCCGGTCGCCTATTTCCACACGCTGTCCGATCTGATGGCGGTGCCCGACGGCAGCCTGGGCGGTCGGATCGCTTTCGTGTCGAACCAGATGGCCCCGACGCAGGACGGTTCGAGCTATGGCAGCCAGGGTGCGGCGCGTTTCGTCGGCCCCGCCATCGCCGCGAAGAAGGGTGCGGCGGCGATCGTCATCCGGTCGATCGGTACCGATCACGGCCGCGGGCCGCATGCGGGTGTCACGAACTTCCCCGCAGGCGTCGCACCGATCCCCGCCGCTGCGCTGTCGGTCGCCGATGCGGAAAATCTCGAACGGATGCTGCTCCTCGGCAAGCCCGTCACACTGCGCCTGATCCTGACTCCGACCGTCGTCGGACCCCGCACGTCCGGCAACGTCGTCGCCGAAGTACCGGGTAGCGATCCGAAGGCGGGGATCGTGCTGATCGGCGGTCATCTCGACAGCTGGGACCTTGGTACGGGCGCGATCGACGACGGCACCGGCATCGCGATCACGACCGCGGCGGCCAAACTGGTGATGGATGCACCCGGCCGGCAGCGCCGGACGATCCGCGTGGTCTGGTTCGGCGACGAGGAGACGGGCGGCTTCGGCGGCGTGGCCTATGCCAAGGCGCATGCCGGCGAACGCCACGCGACCGCCAGCGAGTCCGATTTCGGGGCCGACAGGGTATGGCGGATGAACCTCAACCTGCCCGAAAGCGCGGTGGCGGTCGGTGATCGGCTGGCCGCGGCGCTGGCCCCGATCGGCGTCGTGCGCGGGCATGAGAACGCGGGGGACGGCACCGATGTCGAACCTACGCTGGCGACGGGGGTGGCCGCGATCGACCTCAACCAGTCGGGTTTGCGCTATTTCGACTGGCATCATACGCCAGAGGATACGCTGGACCGGGTCGATCCCGAACAGCTGCGCCAGAACGTAGCCGCCTGGACCGCGATGCTGGCGATCGTCGCCAACGCGCCGGAGGATATCGGTTCGGTCGCACCGCGCGGTGGACGTCCCTGAACGGTATCGGCAGGCGACCCGAACATTACCGGACGATGAATTGGGTTTGACGCGTGCGGAAGCTCGGCTATGAAAAACGCCTCGCGACGGCAATCGGGTCGGCCGCGAATTTATGCTTGGGAGCATACGAATGAAGAAGATCGCCTTTGTTCTCGCTGCCGCCGGCCTGATGACCGTGGCTGCCTGCCACAAGTCGCCCGAAGCCGCCGCAGTCGAAAACAACGCAGACATGCTGGCCGACAACATGGAAATGCAGGCCGACAACATGGACGCGGTTGCCGACAACACGTCGAACGTCACGACCGCTGCCGTGATGTCGAATGCCGCCGACAACATGAACGCCGCGGCCAGCAACGTTCGCGACGATGCCAAGGCGACGACGAAGAACATGCAGTAAACCCGCTCGGGCGTCCGCGCTCGAGCGCTGCTGCCGGAAAGGGCGTCTCCAGACGGAGGTGCCCTTTTTCGTTGCAGCGCACGCTCGCTCGGCTAGGAACGGGCGCACGTGGGCCTGTAGCTCAACTGGTTAGAGCTGTCCGCTCATAACGGATAGGTTGCGGGTTCAAGTCCTGCCGGGCCCACCACTTCGTGCCGGCGCGTGTGCCAGCAAAGCCGGAACGAGCTGAAGGCGCGAACGGCCGGCGGCGCGAAAAACTCCGTCCGACGACGCGGCTTCGCCCCGGCGCTCGACCTTTTTTCTTCCCCTGAGCACCCCGGGCAAAGCCGCGCCGGATGCGCCGGCGCGCGCCGGCCGGGCTCGTGCGTCGCGCGACAAGCGCCGCTATTTGTGCGCACTGCGCCGCACTTCGCCCTTGCTATCAGGCCCCCGTCGCGGCAAAGCCGCGCCGTCGGTCGCGCTTTGGCGCGCCGTCCGGGTTTGCGCGTCTGACGATTAGCTACGCTAATCGACTGCGTGCTTCACCGGGGAGTGGCGCAGTCCGGTAGCGCGCCTGCTTTGGGAGCAGGATGTCGCAGGTTCGAATCCTGTCTCCCCGACCACCTATCCTTTGATATCATTCAAAATATCGCGCGCAGAATTGGTAACCTGCAAGACGGGGGTTGCGTCCGACAGGCCCGTTGCGGCATCGTCGATGAATGATCCGATCCGGTCTCCGGCCTATCCTCGCGATCGGCATGTTCTGCGGTTGCGCGCAGGCACTGGCGGAAACGCCGCGTGATTTGCTGACACAGGCATCGTTTTTCGACCGCGATCTGGCGAGCGCGCAGCGTCATGTCGAAAGCGCGGCGCAGGGTGCCATCGCGATCCTTCAGCGAACCCCGCAAAACAGCGAAGCGGCGCTGATGCGGGCGACGGCGATCGGTTACGATGCGAAGCTGACCGGTAGCCGGTCGCAGGCGATCGCCGCACGCACGGCGTTCGAGACGCTGATCGCGCGCGAACCGCAAAACGCCGAGGCGCAGCTCGCGCTCGGCGCATGGCATGTCGGCGTCGTCTTCAAGCTTGGCCGCTTCCTTGGCCGCGCCGCGCTCGGCGCGCAGAAATCGGTCGGGCTCGCGGCGCTCGACCGCGCGGTGGCGCTGGGGGGCAACCGGGCGTTGTTCGCGGGATTGTCCGCGCTGCTCCGGCTGGAACTGGACCCGTCCGATCCGCGCGGGGTGCAACTGGCCGAACTTGCCAGCCGCGAGGCGACGCCGACGCCGCTCGACCGGATCATGCAGCGATCCGCGGTCGCGATCCTGACCCCGCTGCGCGCGCACGATGGCCGCGCCACCAAGCTCGCGGCGGCGCAGCTACTTCCCTTCGGTCAGGTCGGCGGGGTACCCTGATCGCTCAGCCAGCCGCTGCCAGGATTTCGGCGAGCGACGCGTTGGCGACCCGCAACCGGTCGAGCCGGTCGAGGACGGCATCCCACCAATGGTCGAACCGCCGCAGCGCCGCGGCATCGCGGACATACGGGGTATGCCCCGGCACCAGCGACGGCGAGTGGAAGGACAGATTGAGCAGCCGAACGCCCTCCCCCACCGCGATCTCGATCGCCTCCAGCGCATCGGCGATCGGCATGTCCTCCGGCGTCAGTGCGATCCGGGACAACAGCCCGGTACGCGCGAACAGCCCGCGACCATGCGGGATGCCGCCGAGCGCGCGGTACAGCCGCGCGCCGCCGCGCCGCGCCGCGCCGGTGAAAATGGTCGTCAGCGGCAGTTCGATCATCGCCCCGTCGCGGTAGGCGGCGGTGCCGATCGCGGCGAAGTCCGGACCGCCATCGCCGGCGTAATCGTAGCGTGCCCGAACCGAACTATCGATGCGGTACCCCCGCGCCGCCAGCAGGCCGAGCGTTGCCGGGCCGATCCCATAGCGGCCGGCGCGATAGGCAAGCGGTGTACGTCCGAATGCGATCTGGATCGCATGGGTCATCGCATCGATCTTCGCCGCCTCCATCGCCGGCGGCAGATTGCCGGCATAGCTGTTGACGCTGGTCAGCGGTTCGTCGAACGGCGGCGTGACCCAGGCGTGGAGCTGAACCCCGATCGTCGAACGGCCATCGCGAAGGATCTGCGTCAGGATGTCGACCGATCGCGGATCGGTTGCGATCGGATGGTCGATCATGCAGGTCAGCGCGACGCCCCGGTCCGCGAAACGCCGGTGCGCGGCGGGGAACGCCGCCATCGCGGTCGTGGCGCGGTGCTCGCGCGCGGGCGGGGCGGACCAGTCGAACTCCTCCTCGACATCGACGAACAGCGTGAAGCGTGTGCCGAAGGCGGCGGGCCAGTCGATCTGCCGCGGGGGCAGCGGTGGCGGCACACGGTAAGATCGCGGTCCGCCCCCCGTCACGTCAGTTGATCGATGCCTGCCCCACGCTTTGATCTACGGCCATCGGGAGCCGCAATGTCAAGCCATCCGCCGCGATCGACAGCCCACCGCCAAGCTCCGCCGCCAGGTTGCGGGCGAGGCGAAGCGCGAAACCGGTGCCGAGCAGCGGCGCGCCAACTGCGTCGCCGTCGCCGTCCAGGCTGAGCAGCGTCGCATCGTCGGCGACGCGAAGCGCGTGCGGCCGGTCGAACCGGATCGCGACGACGGGCGCATCGGCCAGCATCGTCACCCCGATCCGCTCACCATTACCGCCGGCGGCGACGAGCGCGGCGGCGAGCCGGGACAGCAGCCGCTCGACCGCGCGGTCGTCGCCGACGATCCGCAACGGCTGTGCCGCAGGCTCGACCGCCAGCGCAACCCCGCGGATCGCCGCCAGCGGTGCCAGGTCGGCGAGGACACGCGCGACCAGCGGCGCGAGATCGATCGTCGTCGGTCGCAATTCCAGTGCACCGCCCTCGATCCGCGCGGCGGTGTCCAGATCCTCGATCGCGCCGATCAGGTCGGTCGCCTGTGCGTGGATCGACTGCGCGCGCTCGCGGTAAGCGGGCGATACCGGGCCGAGCAGTTCGCTGCCGATCAGTTCGGCGAAACCGGCGATGGCGTTGGTCGGGGTACGCAGTTCGTGGACGAGCTGCCGAAGCGAATCGGCGCCCCCGGCGGGCGCGGGAACCGGCGGGGTCGCGCTCTGATCGCGGCGCGGGCGGCGGCCCACGCCGCGAAAACCGCTGAACCGACCGGTGCGGGGTTCGAACGTCGCGGTGCCCGACAGCCGCCACGATCCGGCGGCATCGCCTTGCCCGTCGACCTCCAGTCGCGCATCGTCGAAATCGGCGCGACGGCGGAGCGCGCCGCCGGCGGTCGCATCGATCCGGACGGGTCCGCAGGACGATGCGCGCGCCAGGCCAACCCCGACGAGGGCAGCGCGACCGACGCCCTCCACCCACCGGATCACCCCGGCGGCGTCGGTTTCGAAGCGGAAACCCTCCGGCGGCGTCGAGACGACGGGCGCGGCTTCCCCCGGCTCGGGCCGCGTCCGGTTGAACGCATCGATCCGCGCGACGAGGTCCGAGATCACGAAGCCGTTCGGGCCCGGCGTCGGTGGCGGCCCGGCCTCGTGGCGGCGAAGCGCCTCGGCCACCACCGGCAGACCGCGCGTGATCGTACCGAGCGTCACGAACGGGGTTTCGCTGAGCGGCGCATCGGGGCGCACCGGCACCGCATCGTTTGCCGGGACCGCATCGTTTGCCGGGACCGGCGGCGCTACGACCGATGCGGGTGCAGGTGCAGCGCTTGCATCCGCACCGGGTCGATGATGGATGACGAAATCGGTCGAACCGAAACTCTCCAGCGCGCGCACGACGGAGGCCGGCAGGTCGCGGCGATGGCGGAGCACCGATCGCCCGGCGGGGCTCAGCCGCGGCAACAGCGCCACCCAGTCGTCCGCCGCCAGCGTCGCGGTACGAAGCACGGGCGCGGCGATCGCCAGATCGTCCTCGGCGAAGAACCCGACCAGCGGCGCGGGGGGATCGGCGAAGGCCAGCGCCCGCCCGCTCGCCGCGCGCACCGCGACCGGCACCGATCCGCGCAACATGCCGAGCCGGGCGATCGCTGCGTCGAGATCGGCGATCCGGCGGCGACCGGCCAGGTCGACCAGCTGCCGCCAGGCCGATTGCGCGCCGAAGCCGGTGGTCGCGTCCGCCGACAGGATCGTCTTCAGGCTGTCGTCGAAACGCAAGGGAACGATCCTTCCGGACCGACGCGGCTGGACGCCGGTCGTAACGATTCATTAACGGCAACCGCAGCGATCCGGAACAGGCTTATTGGGCACGTCGCAATGTGGGACAATTGCGTTTACCCGCAATTATCCTACGTTCGGGACCGGTCTGGCGGGCAAAGTGCCCCGTTTCGGAGAGAGATTCGCACTATGGCGTTCGATCGCATCGATCGGCAGATCCTTGGCCATCTGCAAGCCGATGGCCGGATGACCAATGTCGACCTTGCCGAACGCGTCGGGCTGACCGCGCCGCCGTGCCTGCGCCGAGTACGCGCGCTGGAAGAGGCGGGTGTGATCCGCGGCTACCACGCCGATCTGGACGCGGCGCGGATGGGATTTCCGATCACGGTGTTCGCGATGGTCAGCCTGCGCAGCCAGGCCGAAACCGACCTCGCCGCGTTCGAGGCGCATGTCGCCGCGATCCCCGAGGTCCGCGAATGCCACATGCTGAACGGCGAGATCGATTTCATCCTGAAGATCGTCGCGAGCGACCTGCGCGGGTTCCAGGAGATCCTGACCACGCATTTGACCACCGCGCCCAGTGTCGCGGGCGTCAAGACGTCGCTCACGATCCGAACCGCCAAATCGGTATCGGGCGTCCCCGTCACGCTCGAATGATGCCGCGCGGTACGTAGAACCGGGGTGCCGTCTCCGACGCCCCTCCCCGCTCCCGGCCGCGACGACGTCGCGCGTCAGGCCGTCGGCGGCGCATCGACATAGACCGTCCATAACTGGGCCACGCCCATTTCCGGCCCGTTTACCGACGCAAGTGCGGTCTTCGCCCCCGCCTTGTCGCCGGACCGCGCGAGCGCGATCCCGAGCCGCAGGTTCACCATATCGGCATCGACACCGCCCTTCTGCAGCGCGGCGCGATAAAGGTCCGCTGCCTTGGCATTGTCGTCCGCGCCGAGATACGCATCCGCAGTCTGCTGCGCGAGCTTGCCGTTGGGCGAAGTCTGCGCCTTCGCCGCCAGCCCCGCCAGCGAGCCCTGGTTCTTCAAGGCCTCCGCCGCCGTCGAACGGAGCAGTTTCGACGCGCTGTTCGTCGGGGGCATCTTGCCCGTCGCTGCCCCTTCGCTGAGCACCGTCAGCGTTTCCGCCGGCAGACCGTGATCATAGGCCTTTTGCGCGTAATCGCCGTAATCGACCTGATCGGCGAGCGACTTGGTCGACCGCATCAGGCGGAACAGGTCGAGTTTCTGCCCATTGTCGAGCGTCGCGATGCTGCCGTTCTGCAAACCGTAGATCACGATCATGTCGCGCCAGTTCTTCGACGTCGGGTAAGCCGCGAGATATTTCCTCATGATGGAGAATGCGGCGGCATTATCCTTGGCCGCGATCGTCTTCGATAGCGCCAGGCGGTAATAGTCCTCGGGCGCCTTGTTGCCGGCGGCGGTCGCCTTGTCGATCACGCCGTTCAGATCGGCGACGCCGCCCGCCGTGTCGCCGCCGTTGATCTTCGAATTGACGATCAGCAGGTCCAGATTGTCGCTCGCGTAGCCGGCCGCCTTGGCCTGCGAGAGAAACTGCGACGCCTGCGCATATTGGCGCGCGCTATAAGCGATCGCGCCACGCTGATATAGTACTTGGCCGCGCGCCGCGGGCGGAAGCTGCGAGCTTGCGATCAGCGTGTCGAGCGGCGCGATGAGCGGCGTGTTGTCCTGCGGTGCGTTCGGGTTCGCGGCGGACCCCGCCTGCAGCTTGAGCTGCTCAAGGTTCAATCGAAAGGTTGCCGCCAGATACGTGTCGTCGGGCGTCTTCGCACCCGCTTCGACCTGCGCGACCAGCGGCGCGGCGGTCGCGACGTCCTTGGCGGCGAGCGCGGTTTGCGCGGCCTGTGCGGCCTTGATGATGTCGGGGCTCAGCTTCAGGCCGGGCTTCGCCTCTTCCTTCTTGTCCTTGGCGACCGCCGGCATGGTGACCAGCGCACCCGCGCTACCGGTAAGCGCAAACGCAAACGCCAGCTTCGAGAACGTCTTCATCCGGGAACTCTCCTTGTCGGCGCCAGCGCCTTGATAACCGCGTCGCTCTACCGTGCGGGTCGGGCACGTTCAAGCGATGCACCGCTGAACGCCGATTGAACGCGGAAGGCTCCGCGGCTAGCGACGGACGCATGATCGCAACGCTCTCCCCCGCCAAGACGCTCGACTATGACACGCCGCTGCCCGGGCTGACGCCGACGATCCCGCGCTTCGCTGCCGAGGCGGAGACGCTGGCGAAGGCCGCATCCCACCTCAGCCAGAAGAAACTGTCGGCGCTGATGAAGATATCGCCGGCGCTCGCGAAGCTGAACGCGGACCGGTTCCGCGATTTCGCCGCCGCGCCCCAACGCCCCGCCCTCTTCGCCTTTGCCGGCGACGTCTATACCGGGCTGGAAGCCGGAACGCTGGACGCGCCCGCGATCGACTATGCGCAGGATCATGTCCGAATGCTCTCCGGACTTTACGGGCTGCTCCGCCCGCTCGACGCGATGCGGCCTTACCGGCTGGAGATGGGAACGCACTGGGCACCGCGGCGAACCAAGCTGACCGACTGGTGGGGCGGCAGGATCGCCGATCGCCTGGCCGCCGACGTTGCAGAGGAGGGGTCCGGCACGGTGCTGAACCTTGCCAGCCAGGAATATTGGGCATCGGTCGCCGGCCGGCTGCCCCGCGATGTCCGCGTGATCGACGTCGATTTCCGCGAGCCCGGCCCCGACGGCCCGCGCTTCGTCAGCTTCCACGCCAAGAAAGCGCGGGGGATGATGGCACGCTATCTGGTCGAACACCGGATCGACCGGATCGACGGCATGAAGGATTTCGACACCGACGGCTATACCTTCGATGCCAACGCCAGCGAAGACGATCGCTGGCAGTTCATGCGGCGCTGAGCATGGCGAGCGCGGTGGTCATCGGTGCTTCGGGCGGGATCGGTGCGGCACTGGTCGAGGCGATCCGCGACGAGGCCGCGTTCGATGTCGTCCACGCCTTCGCGCGGTCGTTCGCAGGCGATCGACACCTGGACGTGACCGACGAGGCGAGCATCGCGGCCGCCGCCGCGCTGGTGGCGAAGGGGCCGCCGCCGGCGCTGGTCATCGTCGCGACCGGGCTGCTCCACGACGCCGACCGCGGCCCTGAAAAGGCGCTGGCCGAGCTCGACCCGGCCTGGCTGGCGCAGAACATGGCGATCAACGCAATAGGCCCCGCAGTGATCGCGAAGCATGTCCTGCCGATCATGCCGCGCACCGGCCGAACCGTGTTCGCGGTGCTGTCCGCGCGGATCGGCAGCATCGCGGACAATAGTCTTGGCGGCTGGCACGCCTATCGCGCGTCGAAAGCGGCGCTCAATCAATTGATCCGGACGATCGCGATCGGCGACAAGCGCCGTAATGACCGCGGGATTGTCGTTGCGTTGCACCCGGGCACGGTCGATACCGCCTTGTCGAAACCCTTTCAGGGCAATGTCGGCCCCGGTCGTCTCTTCGCGCCCGACCGCGCGGCCGTGCAGCTGCTCGATGTGATTGACGGGTTGAAGCCGCCAGATAGCGGCCGGATGTTCGCCTGGGACGGGTCCGAGATCGCGCCGTAATCGATCTGGCTTTATTCGCATGTTGCACGCCGGGCGATTGTGTCGCAGCTTGCGCACAACGCCCCCGGGGGCGTGCAACGAGAGGAACGTTCCCATGACCAAATTCCTGTCCGCCGCCTTGCTGGCCGGTGCCGCGATGCTGTCCACCGCGACCATCGCCGACGCCCAGGCCGCGAAACCGACGCCCAAGGCGACGACCAAGACCAAGACGACAGTCGCACCGAAGACCACCGCGACGCCGACGACCATGACGGCGTCCAAGACCACGACGGCACCCAGGGCGACCGTAACGGCGAAGACCGTATCGACCTCGACCACCAAGACCACGCCGGCGATCGCGACCAGGCCGGCCGCAAAATCGACCGCGACCGGCCGGATGGTCCAGGCGAAGCTCGCGAACGGCAAGACCGTGACCTATAATTGTTCGCTCGCCGGCAACGCCGACAAGAAGGCCTGCAAGTAAGTGTAACGTCCGTCCTGCCCCCGCGCTGCCCTGCGCGGGGGTGGTCAGGCGAAGTGTCCTGGGCTAGGGTTGTCACTGAACCGACACAACCCGAAAGCGTGAAAATTGGCCGACGAGACGCTGCTCGCCGAACCCCCGCCCGAATCTGGCGACATCTCCACGATCTCGATCGTCGAAGAGATGAAGTCGAGCTATCTCGACTATGCGATGAGCGTCATCGTCGCGCGCGCGCTGCCCGATGTCCGTGACGGTCTGAAGCCCGTCCACCGCCGCATCCTGTTCAGCGCGCATGAAAGCGGCTTCGTCGCCGGCAAGCCCTACCGCAAGTCCGCACGCATCGTCGGTGACGTGATGGGTAAATACCATCCGCACGGCGACAGCTCGATCTACGAAGCCCTTGCCCGCATGGCGCAGGACTGGTCGATGCGCGTGCCGCTGATCGACGGCCAGGGCAATTTCGGATCGATGGATCCCGACAAGCCGGCCGCGATGCGCTACACCGAGGCGCGGCTGGCGCGGGTGACGAATTCGCTGCTCGACGATCTCGACAAGGATACCGTCGATTTCGTGCCCAATTACGACGGCTCGGAACGCGAGCCCTCGGTACTCCCCGCGCGCTTCCCCAACCTGCTCGTCAACGGCGCGGGCGGCATCGCCGTCGGCATGGCGACCAACATCCCGCCGCACAACCTCGGCGAAGTCGTCGATGCGTGCCTGGCGTATATCGACAACGGCGCGATCACGACCGAGGAACTGATCGCGATCGTCCCCGCCCCCGACTTCCCGACGGGTGCGATCATCCTCGGCAAGGCGGGCGCGCGGTCCGCCTATCACACCGGGCGTGGCTCGATCATCGTCCGGTCGCGCCACGTGATCGAGGAAAATCGCGGCGACCGGCAGTCGATCGTGCTGACCGAAATCCCCTACCAGCAGGGCAAGAACGCGCTCGTCGAGAAGATCGCCGAGGCGGTGAAGGAAAAGCAGGTCGAGGGCGTCAGCGACATCCGCGACGAATCGAGCCGGATGGGCGTCCGCATCGTCATCGAGCTGAAGCGCGATGCGACGCCCGAGGTGGTGCTGAACCAGTTGTGGCGGCACACCCCGGCGCAGGGTTCCTTCCCCGCCAACATGCTGGCGATCCGCGGTGGCCGACCCGAACTGCTCAACCTGCGCGACATCATCCAGGCGTTCGTGCAGTTCCGCGAACAGGTCATCACCCGCCGGTCGAAGTTCGAACTCGCCAAGGCGCGCGACCGGGCGCACGTGTTGCTCGGCCTCGTCATCGCTGTCACCAACCTCGACGAGGTCGTGAAGACCATCCGCGGCTCCGCCAACGCCACCGCCGCGCGCACCGCGCTGCTGATGCGCGAATGGCCGATCGCGGAGATCGCGCCCTATATCCGCCTGGTCGAGGCGCTGGATGCCGAGGTCGCGGGCGCGACGTACCGGCTGTCCGACATCCAGGTCCGTGCGATCCTCGACCTGCGCCTCCACCGCCTCACCGCGCTCGGCCGCGACGAGATCGGCAACGAGCTTGAGGGGTTGGCGGGTGCGATCACCGAATTGCTTGCGATCCTCGCGGACCGGGCAAAGCTGTACGCGGTGCTGCGCGAGGAACTGGTCGCGATCCGCGCCGAATTCGCGACCCCGCGCAGGTCCGAGATCGCCAATGCCGCCGACGGCATCGACGACGAGGACCTGATCGAGCGCGAGGACATGGTGGTCACCGTCACGCACCAGGGCTATATCAAACGCACGCCCCTCGACACCTTTCGCGCACAGGCACGCGGCGGCAAGGGCCGGTCGGGGATGGCGACCAAGGACGAAGACGTCGTAACCGCGTTGTTCGTGACGAGCACGCACACCCCGGTGCTGTTCTTCTCGACGCTCGGCCGGGTCTATCGGATGAAGGTCTGGCGCCTGCCCGAGGGCGGGCCGGCGACGCGCGGCCGGCCGATGGTGAACCTGTTGCCGCTGGCGGCGGGGGAGACGATCTCGACCGTGTTGCCGCTGCCCGAAGACGAAGCGGAATGGGGCAAGCTCCACGTCATGTTCGGTACCGCAAAGGGTTCCGTCCGCCGCAATTCGATGGATGCGTTCACCAACGTGCCGACCGCCGGCAAGATCGCGATGAAGTTCGAGGGCGAGGACGATGACGACCGGTTGATCGGCGTCGCGCTGCTGGACGCGGACGACGACGTGCTGCTGGCGACCCGTACGGGCAAGGCGATCCGCTTCGCCGCCGACGACGTCCGCGAATTCCAGAGCCGCAATTCGACGGGCGTCCGCGGTATCGCGTTGAGGGACGACGACGCGGTCATCTCGCTGTCCGTCCTCCACCGGGTCGACGCCTCGTCCGAACAGCGCGAGGATTATCTGAGGTTCGCGCCGTGGAAGGCGGAACGCGAGGGGAGCCCGGATATGGACGCGGCGATATTCGAGGACATGATGGCGCGCGAACAGTTCATCCTGACCGTCTGCGCCAACGGTTACGGCAAGCTGTCCTCCGCATACGATTATCGGCGCACTAATCGCGGCGGGCAGGGCATCACGAATATCGACAATATCGGTCGCAACGGCCCCGTGGTCGCCAGCTTCCCCGCATCGAAGGGCCACCAGTTGATGCTTGTCACCGACCAGGCGAAGCTGATCCGCACCTCGCTCGGTTCGCTGCGAGTCATCAGCCGCAATTCCGCGGGTGTCCGGCTGTTCGACGTCGCGAAGGACGAACATGTCGTCAGCGCGGCGCGGATCGAGGAAACCGAGGGCGACGCGGAGGCGGTACTGACCGATGAGGCACCCGCGACGGGCGCGCCGATCCCCGATGCCGTCATCGGCGACGATTTGGCCGAAGGGCCGGCAGACGGCGAGTGAGTGCCGGGGAGAATAGCGCGCGGCCCCAAACCGCGTACAAGGTCCTGACCGCGGATCAGATGGCGACGTTGGAGACGACCGGCACCTTCGCCGGCGCGGCCGTCGATCTGGCGGATGGCTATATCCATCTGTCGACCGCCGGGCAGCTGACCGAGACGGTGGACAGGCATTTCGCGGGACAGACCGACCTGCACCTCGCCGCGATCGACCTGGAATCGTTCGATACCACGCTGCGATGGGAGGAAAGCCGCGGCGGGGAGATGTTCCCGCATCTCTACGGCCCGCTGCTGCTGGAAACGGTCATCGCCTATGGCCCGCTGGAACGTGCGCATGACGGAACGGTAAAACTGCCGATCGCGGGGTAGATCGCGTCGGACCGTCCCTTTCGAGAACGTCCTAACCTGCGGTAGGTCGAGGAACGGACACGCCGGACAAACGTCGTCCAGGATATGTCTTTCAATCACTCGCCGCTGTTTCCCTGGCACCTCGAATACCAGGACGTCCATGAAGACCTGCTCCGCGATCACATCGCGGCGGCGGATTTCCCCTGCGTCGGGGCGAAGGCCGCGGTCGCCCGCGGGACGCTGGAACTGCTGTCGTGCAGGCGGATCGACAGCGCCTGGGACGACCTGCGGATTCACGACAAGCTGCTCCAGTTCGCCGGTGCCTACCGCGCCGATCCCGCGCTTTTCCGCAGCCTGGCGATCGTGTTCGATGCACCCGACGTGATGGAGGAACGCGATTTCGAACGGGCATTGTGGGCGCGTATCCAGTCGCTGTCGGACAAGGACGTGTGGCGCGGACAGGATTATGACGAGCGGGTCAGCGCCGATCCGGACAGTCCGCATTTCTCGCTGAGCTTCGGTGGCGAGGCGTTCTTCGTCGTCGGTCTCCACGCCCGCGCCAGCCGCCCGGCGCGACGCTTCGCGAAGCCGACCATGGTCTTCAACCTGCACGATCAGTTCACGACGCTGCGGGCGCAGGGCCGGTACGAGACGATGCGCGAGAAGATCATGGTGCGCGACGAGGCGGTGGCCGGATCGCGCAATCCGATGCTGGACCGGCACGGCGAAGTCAGCGAGGCGCGCCAATATAGCGGTCGCGCGGTCGACGATGTCTGGCGCTGCCCGTTTTCCTATGGCGGCGGCGCGACGCCGTGACGGTGGTCGAGATACCGGAACGAAGCGGCACTGCGTTCCGGCTGGCGCGCGGCGAGACGCTCGAGGTCATCGATCCGCGCGGCGAACAGGTGGCCGACCTGCTGGCGTTCAATGCGGACGATATCGGTGAGGTCGTTTCGTCGGGCCGGACGCTCGACTATGCCGAGACGATCTATCTCACGACGGGGCATGTCGTGTATTCCAACCGGTCGCAGCCGATGCTCGAGATCATTCGCGATGACGTCGGCCGGCATGATTTCCTGCTGACGCCGTGTTCCTACGATACGTTCCATCATTTCTATCCGGCGCTTCCGCCGCATCGGGGCTGCTTCGGCAATCTGGCGGCGGCGCTCGCGCCATATGGTGTCCTGCCCGACCGGATCCCGACGGCGTTCAATTGCTTCATGAACGTGGCCGTAGACGGCGCAACCGGCAAGCTTCGCGTCCTGCCGCCGATCAGCAAGGCGGGCGACCGGATCGCGTTTCGCGCGGCGATGGACCTGATCATCGGCCTGACCGCCTGCTCCGCGCCGGACTCCAATGGCGGGACGTTCAAGCCGATCCATTATGCGGTTGGCGGGCGATAGCGTCGTTAGCGACGTGCTTCGCTCGATCCATCAGTTTGACCGGGGTGACGGTAGTTTGGGAAAGGCGGCGGTATGGAGGCAATGAGCCCGACCGATCACGCATACAGATCGACGACCTCCGCCCCCTCGCCTACCGCAGCCAGCAGCAGGGTCCGGTGGCAATGGCGCGGGTCGCGTTCGTAGCATAGCAGCGCGCTGGGCATCTCGGCCGCGAGGTCCATCATGACCGCCGCCTGCGCCTGCGCCTCGGGCAGGTCGAGCTGACCGGCATAGACCGCGCGCAACGTCGCGACATCGCCCTTCTTCGCGGCGTCGCGCCCGGGCTTGGGCGTGCCCAGCGCCTTCAGATGGACATAGCCGATCCCCGCCTCTGCCAACGAAGCGGCGAGTGACGATTTGGAAAAGCCTGGCCGGCGCGACAGCGGCAATGCGCGGACGTCGATCACGCGCTCCACTTCCGCCATCGTCAAGGCTGCGAGAAAGTCGGCCAGCGTGGCGGCTTCGTAGCCGATCGTATAGATTTTCATGCTGTCGGATATGGGGTTCCCGACGACGCGCACCAGCGGGTGGGACCGGCGAGGAAATCGCCCCCCTCGCAATGTTGGATCATCCGTGCGACTCCCGTCGAATGCCGACGACGATCGTCCACCCGAGAATAGCCCGTTTTCGATCGTTCGATTTTGCGGGGTCCGATTCCGACCGTGACGTAGTGTCCACTTCGTCCACTTCCGAAGGTCGTGTATGGTCGGCGACCCGGGAGTCGGGCGTTTCGATGGCCCCGAAGATACCCGGCACGGGGCGATTGATGACGTACGACAGTCACAGCATC
>NZ_CAXTII010000039.1:0-23822 GCF_964244235.1 uncultured Sphingomonas sp. | reverse complement strand
TTCACCTCGCCGCCGATCGTCGGCACGCCGACGCAATTGCCATAGCCGCCGATGCCGTGGACGACGCCTGCGATCAGATGCCGCATCTTGGGATGGTCGGGCCGCCCGAAGCGAAGCGCGTTCAGGTTCGCGACCGGCCGCGCGCCCATCGTGAACACGTCGCGCAGGATGCCGCCGACCCCCGTCGCCGCGCCCTGATAGGGTTCGATATAGGACGGGTGGTTGTGGCTCTCCATCTTGAAGATCGCCGCCTGGCCCCGGCCATCTGGACCTGGGCCGATATCGACGACCCCCGCATTCTCGCCGGGACCGCAGATGACCTGCGGGCCGGTGGTCGGCAGCTTCTTCAGGTGGATGCGCGACGATTTGTAGCTGCAATGCTCGGACCACATCACCGAGAATATGCCGAGTTCGACCAGATTGGGCTCGCGGCCGAGCGCGCTCAGCACGCGGTCATATTCGTCGGCGGACAGGCCGTGCTCGGCGACGATCTGCGGGGTGATGGCGGTCATGATCCTTCATTGCCCGTAGGGCGGCTGGGTAAACCCCGCCGGGCTCGACGTGAAGATCTCGCACCCGTCCTCCGTGATCCCGATCGAATGTTCGAACTGCGCGGACAAAGACCGGTCGCGGGTCACCGCGGTCCAGCCGTCGTCGAGCAGCTTCACGTCGGGACGGCCGATGTTGATCATCGGTTCGATCGTGAAGATCATGCCCGGCCGCAACTCCGGCCCGGTGCCGGGCTTGCCGACATGGACGACCTCGGGCGCATCGTGGAACAGCCGCCCCAGCCCATGCCCACAGAAATCGCGGACCACGCCGTAGCGATGTTTTTCCGCATGGCGCTGGATGGCGTTGGCGACGTCGCCCATGTGGTTGCCCGGCCGCGCCTGCTCGATGCCCAGCATCAGGCATTCGTAGGTCACCTCGACGAGGCGGCGCGCCTTCAGCGGTACGTCGCCGATCAGGAACATCCGGCTCGAATCGCCGTGCCAGCCGTCGAGGATGGGGGTGACGTCGATGTTCACGATCTCCCCCGCCTTCAGCGTGCGGTCGCCGGGGATGCCGTGGCAGACGACGTGATTGACCGAGATGCAGCTCGAATGCGTATAGCCGCGGTAGCCGAGCGTCGCGGGCACGCCGCCCTTCGATCCGACGAAATCGTAGATCAGCCGGTCGATCTCGCCCGTCGTCACGCCCGGCACCATGTGCGGGGCGAGCATGTCGAGCGTCTCCGCGGCAAGGCGACCCGCCTTGTGCATCCCGTCGAACGCGGCGCGGCCGTGGAGCTTGATCGCGCCGGTACGGGTGTCGTGCGCATCGACGAGCGCGGTTACATAGTCTGTCATCGGGGCGATATAGCGTGGCGCGACCGGCTTTGCGAGCGTAGGGCGGCGGCATGGATAACGAGCGCATCTGGACCGCCGCCCTCCTCGTCATCGGCGACGAAATCCTCTCCGGCCGCACGCAGGACAAGAACGTCGCGCAGGTCGCGGCGTGGCTGGGCGTGCAGGGCATCCGCCTGGCCGAGGTGCGCGTGGTTCCGGACCGGACCGAGGCGATCGTCGAGGCGGTCAACACGCTCAGGGCGCGCAACGATTATCTGCTCACGACCGGCGGCATCGGGCCGACGCACGACGACATCACCGTCGATGCGATCGCCGAAGCGCTGGGCGTCGGCGTCGTCCACCATCCCAGGGCGATGGAGACGCTGACCCGCTATTATGAAAGCCGCGGCGGGCTGAGCGAAACCCGGGCCCGGATGGCGAGAGTGCCCGAGGGGGCGGACCTGATCGAGAACCGCCTGTCGGGCGCGCCGGGGATCAGGATCGGCAACGTCTTCATCATGGCGGGCGTGCCGCATATCACCGCCGGTATGCTGGATGCGCTGACCGGCACGCTGGAGGGCGGGCGTCCGGTGGTGTCGGAGACGATCGGCTGCTGGGTCGCCGAGAGCGAGGTCGCGGACCTGCTGCGATCGACCGAGAAGGACTTCCGCGATCGGGGCGAGGTGGCGATCGGCAGCTATCCGTTCTTCCGCGACGGGAAGGTCGGGGCGAATTTCGTCGTGCGCAGTCCGGATGCGGGGTTGGCGGCGGCTTGCGTGGCGGATTTGGCGAAGGCGCTGGCGGCCGGCGGATGGTCGGTCGTGGCGGGCGGAATTTAGGATCGATATCGGCTTTGCCGCTTGCTTCTCCGTCACCCGGGCTTGTCCCGGGGTCCATCGCGCCGCGCACCGTCCGGCCGGTGGATGCGCGGCACGATGGATGCCGGGACGAGCCCGGCATGACGGAAAATGTGAGCCGGATGCGATCCGAACCATCGCGATGTCTGCCGACGCGAGGCCGCGGAAGTGGAGGAAGTGGAGGTGTGCCATTCACCTTTGCACATCGTGTGAAAACAAGGGCTTGCGAGGTTCGGCATCGCGATCGCTGTTGGATGGTCGGCGCGGGTTGGCATTGCGTGGACATGGCACAACGGGCGGCTTGTAGGACAGCAGGAGAACCGCGTTTTCACAAAATTGCGTTAGCCTAGTGCTACGTCGCGCTTCGTTATTTGGACGCTTATTCTGCCAGATCGTCCGACCTCTCTGCCTGCGAAACGCTGCCGCTAGCGAGATAGGCTTTCATAAACTGCTTGGGCGCCATACGATCAAGCATGTCGCTAACTATCGATAACCGGGAGAAACAGTTTCCAAGCGATCTCGATTTTCTACTGCACTTTCAGAACGTGCTGTTGCGTGCGGTTGAGGGAGCACGGGACGAAGAGATCGATCGAGAGTACAGTGAGATGAGGGCGGCGTTGTTGGCTGATCCACGATATGAGGAGACCATCCCGCAATTCGTGCATCGTCATCGTGACCTCGGTAGTCTCTGGCCGACGCTCAAAAGCTTCAGTCCACAATGGGAGCCACGCCGGGTAGAAGTGCGACGGCAATTCGAACCGGCTATAGCTGAAGCGGATCGTATCGATCCATTTGGCGTATCTCCCCAGCAGGTTTGGGCGGGCGACCTCCCGTTCGACTCGACGGCGTGGACTGGAGCAACCAAGCCGGGGGCGCGGCTTGCGGCTGTGAAAACTCTGTTGCCTGTAGCCCGCGCAGCCGTCGAGCGGTTGATCGAAAGCCTTGGTGCTCCTGGTCATAATGGAGGGCCGGCCTTGGACGGGACCATCGAGGCAATCGACGCCCTTCGTTCTCTTCATACCCTTCTTGGAGAGATCATCCAGGCGGCAGACGAAGGGAAGCTTAATCAAGCCTACAACGATGGAATGGTGCTAGAAGCTTGCCGATACGCAAAGCGTGCGGCGAAGAAGTTGCGAGACGATCCTATGCCATATGCGATGTCAGCATTGCTGCTCTCGGTGCTTTCCGCGTGCGGTTTCCCTGGGGTGGGAGGCTTCCTCGGCGGCGTAGCAGCCAACATCAAACGGAAAGAGTGACGGAACATTCGGACGGTGGGCTGCGCCGTGTATGGGTTGCGCAAAAGTCTAAACGCCCAGCGGTCAGCAGCTTCCTATTGTTCGAAAGCTGCCGTTCCGCTTTCCACCAATCCCAGTCATCCAACCCCGACAATCACCGAACCTCCCGCCCGCCCTTCCACAAGCGCAGCACCCGCCCCTCGACCGGCAATCCGTCGAACGGCGTATTGCCCGCCCGCCCGACGAACGCGCCGCCGTCGATCCGCCACGCCACCCGGTCGTCGAACAGCATCACGTCCGCCGGCATTCCCACCGTCAGCGATCCGGCCTCCAGTCCCAGCACCCGCGCCGGACCAAGCGCGAGCAGCGCGAACAGGCGGTCGAGCGGCAGCAGGCCGTCGCGGACCAGCATCAGCGCCAGCGGCAACAACGTCTCCGCCCCCGCCGCGCCGGGCTCGGCATCGGCGAAGGGCAGGCGCTTCGCCTCGGGGCCTTGCGGGTCGTGGCCCGAGGACAGGACGTCGATCGTCCCGTCCGCTACGCCCGCGCGCGCCGCCAGCCGGTCGGCTTCGCTGCGCAAGGGGGGGGACAGGTGCGCGAAGGTGCGGAAATCGCTCATCGCGATGTCGGACAGGTGCAGATGTGAAGGCGTGATCCCGCAGGTCACCGCGACGCCGCGCCGCTTGGCCGCGCGAATCAGGTCGAGGCCCGCGGCGGTCGTGACCTGGCGGATGTGGAGGCGGCCGCCGGTGTCCTCCGCCAGCATCAGGTCGCGCGCGATCGCCAGCGCCTCGGCGATGGCGGGGGCGGCGGGCAGGCCGAGCCGGGTGGCGGTCTCGCCCTCGGTCGCGACCGCGCCGGCGACGAGGCCGGCATCCTCGGCATGCGTGACGACCGCCAGGCCGAGGTCGCGGGCATAGGCCAGCACGCGGTGCATCACCCCGGCGTCGGCGATGGCCGCGCGGCCGGTGCCGACCGCGCGCGCGCCGGCGGAGGCGCAGATCGCCATCTCCGCCAGGTCCGTGCCCGCCAGCGCGCGGGTCGCGGCGGCGATGGGGTGGATCCACAGGTCGGGCTTGCCGACCAGCGCGGATCGCTGGACGATGCCGGGGTCGTCGAGCACGGGGGACTGGTCGGGCATCAGCCCGACGCGCACGATCCCGCCCGCGCGGCAGGCGGCGCGGTCGACCGCGAAGACGCCGAGGTCGACGATGCCGGGGGCGAGGACCGCGCCGTTGCAGTCGATGACTTCGGCGGGGCCGTCGAGCGTGTCGGCGATGACGCCGTCCGCGACGAACAGGTCGCCGGTCCTCTCGCCGCTCAAGGGGCAGACGATGCGGGCGCCGGTGAAGCGGAGCCTCATGCCGTCTCACCCTCACCCTTCGCCGCTGCGCGCCTCTTCCCTATCCCAGAGGGAGAAGGAAGGAGCGCCGAAGGCGCGGAAGGGTGAGGGTGACGCACGCGACTCATGCCCACCCCTCGACCCCACGCGCGCGCCGGGTCAGCACGTCCAGGCACGCCATCCGCACCGCGACGCCCATCTCCACCTGCTCGGTGATCGCCGAGCGCGCATGGTCCGCGACCACCGAATCGATCTCGATCCCCCGGTTCATCGGCCCGGGATGCATGACGAGCGCATCGGGCACCCGCGCGAACCGCTCCTGCGTGAGCCCGTAGCGCAGGCGATATTCGCGCGCCGAGGGGACATAGCCGCCCGCCATCCGCTCGGTCTGCAGCCGCAGCATCATGACCACGTCCGCCCCCTGCAGCGCGGCGTCGAAATCGGTGAACGGGGTCACCCCCATGCGCTCGATCGCCGCGGGCATCAGCGTGGTCGGCGCGCAGACGCGGACCTCGGCGGCGAGCGCGGTCAGCGCCAGGATGTTCGACCGCGCGACGCGACTGTGGAGCAGGTCGCCGCAGATCACGACGCGCTGGCCCGCGATGCTGCCGCGCCGCCGCCGGATGGTCAGCGCGTCGAGCAGCGCCTGTGTCGGATGTTCGTGCCGCCCGTCGCCGGCGTTCAGCACCGGGCAGTCGACCTTGTCCGCGATCAGCCGCACCGCGCCCGACGACATGTGGCGGATGACGATGACGTCGGCGCGCATGGCGTTCAGCGTCTGCGCGGTGTCGATCAGCGTCTCGCCCTTCTTCACGCTCGACTGCGCGGCATGCATGTTGACGACGTCCGCGCCGAGTCGCTTGCCGGCGATCTCGAACGACAGGAGCGTGCGGGTGGAGTTCTCGAAGAACGCGTTGATGAGGGTCAGGCCGTCGAGGCGCTTGTCGGGGGTGGCGTGCGCGCGGTTCGCGCCGACCCAGGTCTCCGCCTCGTCGAGCAGGAACGCGATCTCGTGCGGCTGGAGGCCGTCGATGCCGGTCAGGTGGCGATGCGGAAAGACGGCGCCGCCTTCGATCATTGCGGCAGGGCGGTGGTCCGATCCGGGCATCGAAGCGGCGGGGTAGAGCGCGATGCGCTGGCGTGCAAGCGGGGTCCCGTTTAAGGCACGGACATGCCGGCGCACAGCCTCTTCGCCTCGCTCGTCGCGGAGGACCGGATCGACGATCCTGCCTTCGTCGCCGCGCTCGACACCGCTTGCCGCCAGCTCGTGGTGGACGATGGCGCAGGGCGGCGCTGGTCGAAGGAGCATGGCTATCGGGGCTATACCTCCTACGCCTCGCTCGGCGATCTGCCGACGCGCGATCCCGATTTCGCCGAACTCAAGCGGCGGCTCGACCGGCATGTCGCCGCGTTCGCGAAGGACTGCGCGTTCGATCTGGCCGGTCGCAAGCTCAAGCTGGACAGCCTTTGGGTCAATATCCTGAAGGCAGGCGGCGCGCATTCGGGGCATATCCATCCGCACAGCGTGGTGTCCGGGACCTTCTATATCGCGGTGCCGGCGGGGGCGGGGGGGTTGCGGTTCGAGGACCCGCGGCTGGCGATGATGATGGCCGCCCCGACCCGGATCGCCGATGCGCCGGTCGCGCTTCGTCGGTTCGTGACGATCGATCCGGTGCCGGGAACGTTGCTGCTGTGGGAAAGCTGGCTGCGGCACGAGGTGCAGCCCAATGCGGGGAAGAGCGAGCGGATCAGCGTGAGTTTCAATTACCGGTGGTGACTTCGTCATGCCGGGCTCGTCCCGGCATCCATCGTGCCGCGCATTCGTCGGCCGTCGGGTCTCGCGGCACGATGGACCCCGGCACAAGGCCGGGGTGACGGAGGCTTCGCGCCTAACTCAGCCGGTCGATCTGCTCCCGCGTCAGCGATCCCGGTATGATCATCAGCGGCACCGTCAGCGCGCCGGCGTCGGCACCCGCGAAGTGCGTCACCAGCGCGCCCGGCGCGCCACTGGCCGCCGCGCCGAGCACCAAAGCGGCGATGTCGGGATTGCCGGCGATCAGCGCGCGCACGATGGCCGGCGCGTCGCCTTCGCGCACCGTGATCGACGGGCGCAGGCCCGATTCGGCGATGATGGTGCCGGCCGCCGCCGCGACCAGCCCTTCGGCATGCAGTCGCGCCTCTTCCTCGATCGTCGCCTGTACGCCCCCGAACGCCATGAATTCGGCCGGCGGCAGGATCGTCAGGATCTCCACGCCGCCGCCGGTCTTCACCGCACGCCGGGCGGCGAAGCGGAGCGCGATGCTCGATTCCGCGCTATCGTCGACGACCACCAGATAGATACGCATGGGCTGCCCTTCCGCGGCGCATCGTGGCCCGCCCGTGCCACCGGCGCAAGTATCGCGCCTTGACCGCATGACCGTGGAGGACGAGAGAAAGCCGCGCCGGATATGTTCGAGGAACCACATGTCGATCGAGATCAAGATGCCTGCTTTGTCGCCGACGATGGAGGAAGGCACGCTGGCCAAATGGCTGGTGAAGGAAGGCGATGCGGTGAAATCCGGCGACATCATGGCCGAGATCGAGACCGACAAGGCGACGATGGAGTTCGAGGCGGTCGACGAGGGGGTGATCGCGAAGATCCTGGTGGCCGAGGGTACCGACGGCGTGAAGGTCGGCACCGCGATCGCGATCCTGGCGGAGGACGGCGAGGATGCGTCCGCCGCCCCCGCTCCGGCGAAGAGCGACACGCCGGCGGCGGCGGCGGATGCGTCCGAACCGCGACCCGATCCGACGGACCCCAATGACGATGATAACGAGGCCGAACCGTTTACCCGCACCGAGGCGGAGGCGGAGGATCATGGTCGTCCGGCGGACGCCGGCCCCGCCGCCGTATCGGTCGATCATGGCGACGCGGGCGACCGCCTGAAGGCCAGCCCGCTCGCGCGCCGGATCGCCGCGGGCAAGGGCATCGACCTGTCGGGTGTGACCGGCTCGGGTCCGAACGGGCGAATCGTGAAGGCGGACGTCGATGGCGCGAAGCCCGTGGCGGAGGCTGCTGCCACTGTCGCGCCAGTTGCGAAAACGGTAGACGCGCCGATCGCCGCGACACCTGCCGCCCCGGCGAGACCGGCGGCGATCCCGGATATCCCGCACGAGACGACGAAGCTCGGCAACGTGCGCAAGACGATCGCGCGCCGGCTGACCGAATCGAAGCAGACCGTCCCGCACATCTATCTGACGGTGGACGTCCGGCTCGACGCGCTGCTGGCGCTCAGGACCGAACTCAACGCCAGCCTTGCGTCGCGCGGGGTCAAGCTGTCGGTCAACGACCTGATGATCAAGGCGCTGGCCGTCGCGCTGGTGCAGGTGCCCAGGTGCAACGTGATGTTCACGCCGGACGCTCTCGTCAGCTTCCAGCGGGCGGACATCTCGGTCGCGGTGTCGACGCCGTCGGGTCTGATCACGCCGATCATCACGGCGGCGGACACGCGCTCGCTGTCGTCGATCTCGACCGCGATGAAGGACCTCGCCGCGCGGGCCCGCGACAACAGGCTGAAGCCCGAGGAATATCAGGGCGGTACGGCGAGCCTGAGCAACATGGGCATGTACGGGATCACGCAGTTCGACGCGGTCATCAACCCGCCCCAGGGCATGATCCTGGCGATCGGCGCCGGCGAGAAGCGGCCCTGGGTGATCGACGATGCGCTCGGTATCGCGACGGTCATGTCGGCCACTGGCAGCTTCGACCACCGCGCGATCGACGGCGCGGACGGGGCGCAACTGATGCAGGCGTTCAGGCAGCTGGTCGAACGGCCGCTGGGGATGTTGGCGTAGTGGATGCATTCGCGATCCATTCCCGCACTACTCCCACCCCGGCGAAGGCCGGGGCCCAGTTGCGAAGGTCCTGGTGATGGGGCGTTTCGCGCTCCGACGAACGTCGTGTACCTGGGCCCCGGCCTTCGCCGGGGTGGGGTTTCTTGCTCGCCGGGCGGTGCCGCAGTGATCGCCGTCCGCCGCCATTTCTGGATCGAGCTGGCCTTCTTCGTCGGAAGCGTGGGTGCGATGTTCGCGTTCGTGTGGGGGCTGACGTGGAGCTACCCGCTGGGCCATGCCACGTTCTGGTCGATCGGGATGGTCGCGGTCGCATCGGTCGCGGCGATGGGATTGCCGTCGCTCGCCCGCGCATGGAACGCGTTGCGCCGCGCATGACCGACACGCTGCCCAACGCCGCGCCGACGATCCGGGTGACCGCGATGCCGGCCGATGCGAACCCCTATGGCGACATCTTCGGCGGCTGGCTGATGGCGCAGATGGACCTGGCCGCGGGATCGGTCGCGTCGCGCCATTCGGGTGGCCGCGCGGTGACGATCGCGGTCGACGCGATGAAATTCCACGCGCCGGTGCTGGTCGGCGACGAGGTGTCGGTGTTCGCGACGCTGATCGCGGTCGGCAACACGTCGATGACGATCGAGGTCGAGGCCTGGCGTCGCGCGCGCCATGTCGAGGACATGTGCAAGGTGACGCAGGCGCGGTTCGTGTTCGTCGCCACCGACGAGGACCGGCTGCCGCGGCGGGTCGTGGGGTTGGACTGATGGCCGACTTACTCTGCACACGCGACTACATTCCCATCAGTTTCATAGGCTGCGGTATGACCCGGTGTGCGTTGCTGGCGCTCGAGCCGAGTTCACGCGTATGGCTTGAAATCGAGGGTGAGCCTCTTCTGTTCGAACGGATGCCGGACGGCCCCGACGGCAGCATTTCGCGCTTTGAAACCAGTGGCATCAAGCGAGGCAGCTTGGCAGCAGATCTCCCACGCCTCTTTAGGCTCGGTAATTGAATTGAGCTTCACGGAGCGACCTGTTGACGCCGGCCGGTCTAGCGAACGGTGGAGCGATGACGATCTGCCAAACGGCACATAACGACACAGGAACGTACCATGCCTGACCAATTCGACCTCGTGATTCTCGGTTCCGGACCGGGCGGCTATGTCGCGGCGATCCGGGCGAGCCAGCTGGGGCTGAAGACCGCGATCGTGGAGCGCGAGCGGCTGGGGGGCATCTGCCTCAACTGGGGCTGCATCCCGACCAAGGCGCTGCTGCGGACGTCCGAAATCTATCATTACATGCAGCATGCCGCGGATTACGGGCTGAGCGCGGACAATGTCGGGTTCGATCTGGGCAAGGTCGTCGATCGCAGCCGCAAGGTCGCGGGGCAGCTGAACGCAGGCGTCAAGGGCCTGATGAAGAAGAACAGGGTCGCCGTCTATGAGGGCGTCGGCATGCTGACCGGCAAGGGTGGCCTGAGCGTCAAGCAGGGCGACAAGACGACCGAACTGCACGCCAAGAACATCATCGTCGCGACCGGTGCCCGCGCGCGCGACCTGCCGTTCGCGCGAGCCGACGGTGCGCGCATCTGGACGTATCGGCATGCGATGGTGCCGACCGAGATGCCGACCAAGCTGCTGGTCATCGGATCGGGTGCGATCGGGGTGGAGTTCGCCAGTTTCTACAACGACATGGGCGTGGACGTGACGATCGTCGAGATGCTGCCGCGTATCCTGCCCGTCGAGGACGAGGAGGTGAGCGCGTTCATGGAGAAGGCGCTGACCAAGCAGGGGATCAGGATCCGGACCGGTGTGGGGGTCGAGAAGATCGAGACCGGTGCGGCCGAGGTGAAGGCGTCGATCAAGGGCAAGGATGGGACGGTTTCCGCTGAGACGTACAGCCACGTCGTCGTCGCGATCGGGATCGTGCCCAATACGGAGGATATCGGGCTGGAGGCGCTGGGCGTCGAAACCGAGCGCGGGCATATCGCGACCGACGGCTATGGCCGCACCAATGTCGACGGCATCTGGGCGATCGGCGACGTCACCGGCGCGCCGTGGCTCGCGCACAAGGCCAGCCATGAGGGCGTGATCGCGGTCGAGAAGATCGCGGGCGGATCGCCCCACCGGATGGACAAGGGCAACATCCCCGGCTGCACCTATTCGCGGCCGCAGGTCGCGAGCGTCGGGATGACCGAGGCGAAGGCGAAGGAGGCCGGCTACGAACTCAAGGTCGGCAAATTCCCCTTCATCGGCAACGGCAAGGCGATCGCCCTGGGGGAAGCGGAAGGCTTCGTGAAGACGGTGTTCGACGCGAAGACCGGCGAATTGCTCGGCGCGCACATGATCGGGGCCGAGGTGACCGAGCTGATCCAGGGCTATGTCGTCGCGCGCCAGCTGGAGACGACCGAGGCCGAGCTGATGGAGACGGTCTTCGCGCATCCGACGTTGAGCGAGATGATGCACGAAAGCGTGCTCGGCGCGTATGGCCGGGCGATCCATTTCTGATTTCGATCGATACCGGTCGCGGGTCGGCGAGGGTATGCGGCCAGGGCCCAGGGGACGATCCGGGGCAAGCTGCTTGCCCGGCCTGCCCCCGCGTGCCAGCACCGGTCGCATGACGACGACGATCGGCGATCGATGACGGCGGCACGGCGTTACGCGGTGGTCGCGGCGTCGCTTTGCGCCCTGTCGATCGTGCTCTTCTGGCCCGGCTATGCGATGTACGACAGCGTCGCGCAATATGAGCAGGTGGTGACCGGCGCGTATGACGACTGGCACCCGCCGGTGATGGCACGGTTGTGGTCGGTACTGCATCCGCTCGGCCCGGGTGCCGCGCCGATGCTCGTGCTGCAGATGGCGCTGTATTGGACCGGACTGGGCGGCATCGCGGCGGGGCTGGCGGCGGGGGGCAGGACGCGCGGTGCGGCGGCAATGCTCGCGATCGGCGTATTGCCGTCGTTCCTGGGGTGGCAGGCGGTGGTGTTGAAGGACGCGCAGGCGACGGGGGCGTTGCTGGCCGCGGCCGGACTGACGGCGTGGTGGCGGCTGCGCGGCGTACGCGTTCCCGTCGCGGCCGGGATCGCGGTGGTCGTGCTGATCGCCTATGCGACGCTGGCGCGGGCCAATGCGGTGTTCGCCGCGGTGCCGCTGGGGGTCTTGTTGCTGCCGGGGACCGTCCGCTGGCCGATGCGGACCGGGTCGTGGACCGGTATGACGCTCCTCGTCCTCGCGCTCGCGCCGATCGTCAACCACCGGCTGCTGGGCGCGAGTTCCAGCGGCGTCGAACGTACCGCGCCGTTGTTCGACATGGCGGGGATCGCGGCGCGGACGCCGGATGCGGACGGCACCGGGCTTCTTGCCGAAGAGCGCGCGGTGGTGATCGCGCGGCGTTGCGCGCGGCCGTTCTTCTGGGACCCGCTCGGCGATCCGGCGCATTGCGGGACGGCGATGGATCGATTGCGCGCCATGCCGGCCGGGGCGGTCGACCGGCTGTGGCTGACCGCGATCGTCCGGCATCCGCTGGCCTATGCCGCGCACCGGGTCGGGCACCTGAACTCCACCGATCGGTGGCTGGTGGCGGCGCATTGGCCCGACGCCAATCCGCCCCGGGCGACCGAGCCGAACGCGCTGGGACTGGGATCGCCCGGGCGGGTCGCGGTCGCGTGGCAGCGGTTTGCGGGGGCGCTGGTGGAAACGCCGCTCGGCTGGCCGATCGCGTGGATCGTGGTCGCCGTTGTCGCGCTCGTGGTGGCGACCGGGCGTCCGCGCCCCGCACGCGACATGGCGACTGCGCTATTGGGGTCGGCACTGTTGCTCGAGGCAAGCTTCGCGGTGCTTAGCATCGCGTCGGACCTGCGCTATCATCTATGGCCGATGATCGCGACCGCGGCGGCGGCGGTCCTGCTGGCCGACGGTACCCCGCTGCCACGGCGGGTGGCCTGGGGCGGGGCGTTCGTCCTGATGCTGGTGATCGAGACGGCGGTGGCCGCGCGGGTCATGCTGCCCGCTGCACCCACGACGTATCTGGGAATGCTGGGGTAGGCCCACCCGTTCACGCCACCTGCGATCGTCGCCAGTCGCGGTTGGCAAGCGCGCGGGCTTCCTCGACGGGGAGGGGGCGACCGAAATAATAACCCTGGACCTTCGAACAGCCGAGGTCCTGGACCATCCGGTGCTCCGCTTCGGTCTCGACGCCTTCCGCGGTCGTCGCCATGCCGAGGCTCTTGGCAAGCGCGACGACGGCACGGATGATCGCGATCGCCTCGCGCACGCCCTTCGACGCGCTCTGCACGAAGCTGCGGTCGATCTTGATCGAGGAAAAGCGCGTGCGGCTGAGATAGCCGAGCGAGGAATAACCGGTCCCGAAATCGTCGAGACTGAGGCGAACGCCCATGTCGAGCACCTTCTCCAGCACCTTGGTCGCGCCAAGGCCCTGCATGAAGACGCTCTCGGTCACTTCCAGCTCCAGTCGTTCCGCGGACAGCCCGCTATTCGCCAGTGCCGATGTGACGACGGTCACGAAATTGGGGTTCTGCAGCTGATCGGGCGAGACGTTGACCGCCACCCGGATGTCGGTCGGCCACCGCACGGCCTCGTCGCAGGCGGTACGAAGCACCCATTCGCCGATCGGCGCGATCAGCCGCGCCTCCTCGGCGAGCGGAATGAACTTCATCGGGGAGACGGTACCGAAGATCGGGCTGTTCCAGCGGAGCAGTGCCTCGAACCCCATCAGCGACCCTGTGCCGGCATCGACGACGGGCTGATAGGCGAGGTGCATCTCGCCTTTTTCCAAGGCGGTGCGAAGCGCCATCTCCAGCACGCGGCGCTCCTCCGCCTGCACGTGCAATTCGGGTTCGTAGACGTGGACGAGGCCGCCGCCGCCGTCCTTCGACCGGTACAGGGCAAGGTCGGCGGACCGGATCAGCATTTCCGCGGTGCGGCCGTCGCGCGGGCCCACCGCCAGGCCGATGCTGGCACCGACATAGAGCTTGTGCTGATCGACCTCATAGGGTTGCGACAACGTATCGATGATATGACGCGCGAATGCCTCGACCGCGGCGATGTCGCGCGCATCGCGGACGATGACCGCGAATTCGTCCCCACCCAGCCGACCGCACATCGCGTTCGTGGTCATCAACTGGCCGAGCCGTTCGGACACGCGGCCAAGCAACCGGTCGCCGATCGGATGGCCGAGCGTATCGTTGACCGCCTTGAACCGGTCGAGATCGAGCATCATGAATGCGCAGCGGCCGCCCCATTTGTCCGCATCGGTCATCGCGTGCACCAATGTTTCATTGATGAGCAAGCGGTTGGGCAGCCCGGTCAGCGTGTCGAACCGGGCCATGCGGTTGATCTTGTCGGTCGATGCGCGCTGTTCGGTCACGTCGGAGCCGACACCGCGAAAGCCGATGAACGCGCCGCGTTCGTCGAAGCGCGGGCTGGCGGCGAGTTCCCACCAGCGTTCCTCGCCCTCCACGTTGACGGGCAGGCGCAGGTCGCGGAAACTCTCGCGCCCCTTCAGCTTGTCGGCCAGCGTATGCAGGCTGGCGGCGAAATTGCCGGTTTCCCAGGCGGGTCCCGCCAGGACCTGCAGGAACGCCATGCCGTTGATCGTGACGGGATCGAGTCCGCAGGCGAAGGCGAACCGCGGCGACGCTTTCACGACGCGGCGCGCGACATCGGTTTCCCACAGCCAGTCGGCACCATTGTCCTCGAATTCGCGGAGCAACAGGCTGACCGTCTCGTCACGTTCGGCCAGAGCCATTTCCGCGGCGCGGATCGTGACCAGCGCACGGGCGCGTCCGACACAGGCGGTACCGAGCAGCAGCGTGAAGAGCAGGACGCCGACCGCCGCCGCATGGGCACCCGACCATATGAGATCGACCGCGGTCGCGGAGCCGATGCCGGCAAGAAAGACGAGCGTGGCCAGAGCAAGTGGTGCCATCGTCAGCGACGCGGCCGTCATCAGGATGGCGAGCGTGACGCCCAGTCCGGCGGACGTGCCCGGGGAATTGGGACAGAACAGGAGCGGTACGACCGCCCAGACGATCGCCAGCGCCGCGCCTTCGAACGCGGTGTTGCGCAGTTCGGGCAGCCGGGCATAGCCGTCTTCGCGGTGATGCGCCGCCAGTCGGCGGAACGCGACCGTGACCACGACGACCGCCACGGCAACGGACCAGGCGATCAACCAGGAAAGCGCGATGGTCTTCGCCAGCAGGACGAACGATGCCGTCGCACCTGTCAGATTGGCGGCGAGCAGGACGAGGGCAAGCTGCCGTCCGGCGGCCAGCTGCATCGACCGCAATCGACCCGATTCGGCCGGGTCCGCGCCGTCGCGCAGGCCCAGAAGTATCGTAAAGCCGATTTGTCTCGGCACGGGTGGAGTTTGGGTCTCGATCGTCACCCGTGGATCGATACGGCAAATCCGTTAGCGGTTCGTTGCCATCCCAACCCGGTTCGTCGCATTTGGATCATATCGGTTCGGGATCGACCGCCGGCTCAGGCGGCGATGTCGTACGGCTTGATTTCGCCCGCCAGATACAGGTTGCGCGCCTTCGCGCGGCTGAGCTTGCCGGAACTGGTCCGCGGCAGCGTACGCGGGGGGATCAATTCGATGACGCAGTTCATGCCGGTCACCGCGCGCACGCGCTCGCGGATCGCGTCACGAAGGCGGGCGCGTTCGCCCTCGTCGGAACTGCGGCACTGGACCAGGACCGCCGGTGTCTCCTCGCCGCCCGGCGTCGTGATCGCGAAAGCCGCGATATCGCCCGCCTTGAAGCCCGGGAGTTGCTCCACGGCCCATTCGATGTCCTGCGGCCAGTGGTTGCGGCCGTTGACGATGATCATGTCCTTGGCGCGGCCGACGATGTAGACGTAACCGTCCGACAGATAGCCCATGTCGCCGGTGTCGAGCCAGCCGTCGACCAGGCAGGCACCGGTCGCGGCGTCGTCGCGGAAATAGCCCGCCATCACCGACGGCCCCTTGCACCACAATTTGCCGATCGCGCGCTCGGGCAGCGGTGTGCCGTCCTCCTCGCGAATTTCGATTCTCATATCGCGGACCGCCTTCCCGCAATTGACGATCGCGCGGAAACGCTGCGGACGCTTGCCGTCGGGGCCGTGCCCCTCGCCCGACAGCTGCATTTCCTCGACCAGTTCGACGCGGATACCCTCGCCGGGCGGCATGATCGACACCGCCAGCGTCGCCTCCGCCAGCCCGTAGCTCGGCAGGAAAGCCGACGCATCGAATCCCGCATCGGCGAAGGCGTCGACGAAGCTTTGCATCACGTCGGGCCGGATCATGTCCGCGCCGTTCCCGGCGAGCCGCCAGCGCGACAGGTCGAAGCGTTCGGCGGCCTTGGTCTGGCTCGACATCCGCCGTGCGCAGATATCGTAGCCGAAGGTGGGGGAATAGCTGATCGAGGTGCCCGTATTGCGGCTGATGAGATCGAGCCAGGCAAGCGGACGGCGCGCGAAATCCTCGGTCTTCAGATAATCCGCCGACACCTGGTTGGCGATCGGCGACAAGAGGCAACCAACCAGCCCCATGTCGTGATACCAGGGCAGCCACGACACGCAGCGATCGGTATCGACCACCTCCATGCCATGGCTATGCGCGGCCAGATTGTTCAACAGCGCGCGGTGGGTGATGACGACGCCGTGGGGAAAGCGGGTCGAACCGCTGGAATATTGCAGATAGGCGATCGAATCGGGACCCGCCGCCGGCAAAGCGGCCTCGGGCGCAGGGCGCGTTTCCAGTTCCGCCCAGTCGATGCCCGTCGTGGCTGCCGCCACCGCAGCCGTGCCCGCCATTTCGGCGAGCTCGGGCGGGTAGATCAGCATTACCGGGTCGCAACTGGCCAGCTGGACGCGCAGCTGTTCGATATAGGAATCGCGCCCGCCGAACGATGTCGGCAGCGGCAGCGGCACCGGCCAGGCGCCGGCATAGACCGTACCGAAAAACAGGGCCGCGAATTCCGGGCTGGTTTCGGCAACCAGCGCGATCCGGTCTTCGGGCTTCACCCCCGCCGCGATCAGCCGTCGCGCCATTGCCAGCGCATCGTCGCGCAGTTCGGCAAAACGGTAAGGGCGGGTCAGCGTCCCGCGCGCATCGTGGAAATTGAGACCGCGCGCGCCCGTCGCGGCATAATCCAGCGCGTCGCCAAGCGTCGTGAAATCGGCGAAGCGGCGCGCCAGGCCATCCTCGGTCGGCGTCGCGCGCAAAGCTGCATCGCTCGTCGCCGTCGAAAGGATGTGGTCGATCTTCATGCTCGTCTTTCGTCGGCGGATCGCTGGCGATCCTCATGCGATCCTGCACAATGCCCGTTATGCGCGTTCAAATTCGGGTGCGACTGTGGCACAAACATGGCGCATGCGGCGCAATCGTTCCTCCCGGGGGTCGCCGATCCCGCCGCTGGACGCCGCCGCGCTCGATCGGCTGGCGCTGCGTTACGTCGAACGCTTCGCGACCACGCGGGGGAAACTCGCGGATTATCTGCGCCGCAAGATCCGCGAACGCGGGTGGGAGGGGCCGGCAGCGGACCCGGTGGCACTGGCCGAGCGGATGGCGGGGCTCGGCTATGTCGACGACCGCGCGTTCGCCGCGGCGCGCGCCGGGGCGATGGCGCGGCGCGGTCTCGGCGCGGGGCGGATCGACGGCGCGCTTCGGCAGGCGGGGGTTCAGGAGGCAGATCGCGAGGACATCGCCCCCGATATCGCGGAAAGCGGCGTGGCGGCGGCGCTGGCCTGTGCGCGGCGACGGCGGATCGGGCCGTGGGGCGCGGGCGATCCCGACCGGGCGACGCGCGAGAAGCAGGTCGCGGCGATGCTGCGCGCGGGCCACGGCTTCGACCTCGTGCGGCGGATCGTCGCGCTGCCCGCGGGAGAGCCGATCGACCCGGATACGCTTTGATCATCTTTGCGGGAAAGGACGGCGTTGCAGCATGCGCGAACCATGCTAGCGTCGCATCACAGGGGTAGGTGCGATGCGTAGCGAAACGCCACAGGATGCGGGGGGGGCGGCCCGGATTGGCCCCAACGATCTCGACGGGCCGGACGCTACGGAATCGGTGCCGCTGGCCGGTACGGTCAAATGGTTCGACGTGACCCGCGGATTCGGGTTCGCGGTGGCGGACGACGAATCGATCGGCGACATTCTGATCCATTTTTCCGTGCTGCAACCGCATGGCCGACGCAGCCTGCCCGAAGGTGCGCGTGTCGAGACGCTGGCGGTCTCGCGTGGGCGCGGGTTCCAGGCGCGCAAGATCATCACGATCGACCTCGTCGACGCGGTCGAGGAACCACCCCAACGTCCGCGTCCGGCGGGCGACCGGGTCGATCCCGCGTCCCTGGTCGCGGATGCCGGACCGTTCGAGGCGGTCGCGGTCAAATGGTTCAACAGGCTGAAAGGCTATGGCTTTCTCGTCCGCCTGTCCGATGGTGCGGACGTGTTCGTCCACATGGAAACGCTGCGCCGTGCCGATATCGTCGCGGTCGAACCCGACGAACCGCTCCGTGCGCGCATCGTCGAGCGTGGTAAAGGGCCGCTGGCGGTGATGGTGGAGAAAGATGCGTGAGGCCGGCCGCGGTCTGGTCGATGCCGGTTGATGGCCGCGGGCAGGCACGGTAAGCGGACCCGCATGGGCATCAATCTCAATCCCCTCACCTGGTGGACCGGCGCGACCTGGGGCACCTGGTTCTACGGGTTGCGCGACAAGGTGCGCGTCGGCGGCGATTCGCTCGGCAACGTCTATTATGAGGGCGGTCGCGATACCGCGGGCAACCCGCGCCGCTGGGTGATCTACAACGGATCGAACGATGCCAGCCGGGTGCCCCCCGAATGGTTCGGCTGGCTGCACCATCAGATCGCGGACGTGCCCGAACGGGCGCTGCCGATGCCGCGGCCGTGGCAGAAATCCGCCATGGCCAACATGACCGGCACCGCCGATGCCTACCGTCCTTCGGGTGCGCTCGAAATGGGTGGCAAGCGTGCGGCGGCGACCGGCGATTACGAAGCCTGGACGCCCGAGGGGTGACGCGACGCTCGATTGCCGCGGCGGTGCTTGCCGTGGTGCTGTTGGTCGGTGGGGTGCTCGGGTTCCGTGCATGGCACCGGACCATCCCCGCGGACGGCGGCGATGCGGTCAGCCAGCCGGTACCCGAAATGCCCGGCCAGCCCGTGGCGGCGGACGGTGTCGAGACGGTCGATACCGGCGACGCGGCCGTCGATGCGGGCGCGACCCCGATGGCGCGGCGCGTGGCGGTGATCGGCCTGCTGAACAAGCGCAACGGCGATTCGCGCGATCTGACGCTGAAGGTCGGGCAGGCGGCGCGCGTCGGCGATACCGTCGTCCGGCTGCGCGCGTGCGAGGAAACCGCGCCATGGGAGAACGAGCATCTGACCGGCGCGTTCGTGCAACTGGATGTGCGCGGCTATGACCGGCGTTGGCGGCGGGTCTTTTCCGGCTGGCTGTACAAGGAACGGCCATCGCTGAACGTCGTTCAGCACCCGGTCTACGACGTATGGACCAAGAGCTGTACGATGTCCTTCCCCGACAAGGGGCCGGACACCGTCGCGCTGACCGACCCCGCGGCACGGTCGGTCGCGAAGAGGTCGCCGGGGGCGGACGAACCTGCCGATGCGCCGACGATCCCCGACAGCGCGGCGTCCAGCAACACGCAGTAATCCACCCGGTCGATCTCCACCGCGCCGAGCGAGGCGAGGTGGCTGGTCTGGAACTGGCAGTCGAGCAGGGTGAACCCGCCCGCCCTCAGCCGCGCGACCAGCCAGGCGAGCGCGACCTTCGACGCGTCGGTCGCGCGACTGACCATGCTTTCGCCGAAGAATGCGCGTCCCAACGCGAGGCCGTAGAGCCCGCCCGCCAGCCGATCCCCGTCCCAGCATTCGATCGAATGTGCGAAACCCATCGCGTGGAGCGTCCCGAACGCCTGTTCGATGCCGCGGTTGATCCATGTCTCCGGCCGACCCTGGACGCTTTCCGCACAAAGCATGACGATATCGGCGAAGGCGGTATCGATCGTGACCCGGAAACGGTCCGCCGCGATCGTCTTGCGAAGCGATCTCGACAGGCGGAACCCGTCCAGCGGCAGGACCGCGCGGCGTTTCGGTTCTACCCAATATACGCCGGCGGCGTCGCGGTCGTCCGCCATCGGAAAGACGCCGATCGAATAGGCGCCGAGGACGAGTTGGGGATCCAGGCGGTTCATTCTTCTTCTTCCCTCCCGCGAGCGGGAGGGGGCTCCGGCTGGAGCGATGTCGTCACCCTACCCCGCCAATCGCAACTCGATCGTCCGCCACAGCGCGTCGAACGCCTTCGCGCCCTCGGATCGCGGCGCGAACGATCCGACCGGCGCGCGCCTGGCGGCGGTCTGTTCGATCACGCTCGCCATCGGGATGACGGGCCAGTCGGGATGCCGTTCCACCGCGGCGGCGTGCAGGCTGCGGCGGCGATCGACCATGACATGGACGGGCATCACCGGTGTCTTGCCGCCGAGATGCGACACCACCGCCTGATAGGCGCGTTCGGACAGCGGCGAGGGGATGACCGGCACGACGATCAGGTCGGCGGCGCGCATCACCTGGTCCGCGGTATCGGTCAGCCCGGGCGGGCAGTCGAGCACGATCCGGTCATAATCCTGCAGCCCGGCCAGCAGTTTCGCGAGCCGCTTCTTCTTGTCGAGTTCGTGGAACAACCGGTCGAGCCCGCGCAACGATGCGTCGGCGGGGATCAGCTCGAGGCGCGGATAGGGCGTAGGACGCGCGCGGTCGGCGATCGATATCTCCTTCGAGAAAACGCCTTGAGCGTCGTTGTGCGTCGTATCGCAGCCGAGCAACCAGCTGCTCGCGGCCTGCGGGTCGAGGTCCCACAGCAACGTCCGCCGCGCCGATCGCTCCGCCGCGCACCAGGCCAGGTTGACCGACAGCGTCGTCTTCCCGACGCCGCCCTTCAGGCTGTAGATCGCAACCGTCGTCATGCGCGCGACCCTGCCGATTGCGGGATGGTGTGGCAAGCGGCGTCGCGCCAATAAAAAGGACCGGCGGATCGCTCCGCCGGTCCGGTATTCGAACTTGCGAACCCTAAATCAGGACTTGCAGCTCTGCACGGCCTTGCCCGGCTGCGTCAGTTCGATGCTGTCGGGGCCGCCGGTCAGCTTCCAGCCGGCGGCAGTCAGCGGCGCGCCGGTCGTGGGCGCGGTCAGCTTCGTCGCGGTACCGCCCTGCGTCGTGCGCACCATCGCCAGCTTGTCGCCCTGGAAGAACGTGACGTAGACGAGGCTGTTGTCCTTGCAGCGCAGCGACTTGTCCGCCTTGATCGCCGGCGGCATCTCGATCGGCGCGGCGTTCTTCAGCGCATTGGCCATCGGATCGGGGTTCGCATCGACGACCTCCGGTGCCTTTGGCTGTGAGTTGCAAGCAGCCAGCGCGAGCAGGGACGCGGCGGCGACGATAGGGAGGAAGGGGCTTTTCATGGCGGCCGAACATCTCGCTGATGCAGCATCCTCCGTCAAGGACGATATGGTTCGGTTCGCACCCCGGGATGCTCTTATTCGCAGCGGTTGGACGGGCGTATCGGGCGTAACGCCGCCTTGTTCTTTCGCAGTCGCAATACGCCTATCGTCGCCCGTGATCGATCGTTGCAGCAGTGCATCGTTACGTCCCAAGTTTCGATCGCTTGCTCCCGCCGGAGCATGAGGCCATCTAACGGGCATGCACACGACACCCGACACGCTTGCGCTCATCGGCAACACGCCGCTCGTCCGGCTGAAAGGCCCGAGCGCGGCGACCGGTTGCGATATCTTCGGCAAATGCGAATTCGCCAATCCCGGTGCGTCGGTGAAGGACCGCGCCGCCCTGTTCATCGTCGAGGATGCGGAGGCGCGCGGCACGCTTCGCGCCGGCGGTACCATCGTCGAGGGGACGGCGGGCAATACCGGCATCGGCCTGGCGCTCGTCGCCAATGCCAAGGGGTATAGGACGATCATCGTGATGCCGGACAACCAGGCCAAGGAAAAGATGGACACGCTGCGTGCGCTCGGCGCGGAGCTGATGCTGGTCCCCGTCGCGCCCTATTCCTCGCCCTGCCATTTCGTCCACACGTCGCGCCGGGTGGCAGAGGAGACCAAGAACGCGATCTGGGCGAACCAGTTCGACAATATCGCCAATCGGCGCGCACACATCGTCGGTACCGCGGAGGAGATCTGGGAACAGATGGAGGGGCGGATCGACGGCTTCACCTGCGCGGTCGGCACCGGCGGCACGTTCGCGGGGGTCGGGTTGGGGCTGAAGGCCAGGGACGAGGGCGTCTGCATCGCGCTGACCGATCCGCACGGCGCCGCTCTGTACGATTATTACGCGCATGGCGAACTGCATTCGGAAGGATCGTCGGTGGCGGAAGGGATCGGACAGGGGCGGATCACCGCCAATCTGGAAGGAGCCCCGGTCGATACGCAGTTCCGGATCTCGGACGCGGAAGGCTGGGACTGGACCCGGCGGCTGCTCGACGAGGAGGGGCTGTGCCTGGGTCTGTCCGCCGGGATCAACGTCGCGGGGGCGGTCCGGCTGGCGGAACGGCTTGGCCCCGGCAAGCGGATCGCGACCATCCTGTGCGATACCGGGTTCCGCTATCTGTCGACGCTATATTCGCCGGAATGGCGCGCCGCCAAGGGGTTGGCGTGAGGCGCGTTCGACAGGAGGCGCGCAGCCGGGTATTCTTCGCCCGGATGAAGCGGCGAAGCGACCCGAGCCAGTCGATGCAGCGCGTGAAGGTCGGGATGATCGGCCTGGCCGTCGTCGTGCTGCTGATCGGGCTGGCCAGCGCGATCATCGGATCGGCGACGCGCGAACGACCGGGCCCTGGCGCGGCCACATCGCAGACGATGGCGTCGAACATGACGATGGCGAACCAGGCGGCGGCCACCGAGCCGCTCGCCGAACTGGGCGTTGCGCCGACGGCGGGCAACGGCTCGGCGACAGGTCATTAACGATTGTCAGGAACGGGATCTGTCACGCAGCTTTGCCAATTTTTCCCGATCGATAAGCACAGCATCCGTAAAATCCCCAAAAATCCCGTTGCGTCCCTGAGTAACCCTTGATAACCAGCGTTAACAGCGGGGCAAGCCAACCGTCTGCTTATGCAGAGCGGGGGGACGATCATACGTCTCTCCGAGACCGGAGACGCGTGCGCGCCAGGGCGAGGTCGGCGTGGCGGACAGGGGGTATTATCAGGGGGACGGTATCGGCCTTGTCGACGACAAGGGCCGGGTCGCGATTCCCTCCGCCCTGCGCAATATCCTGGCCGCGAACGCACCCAAGGCGAACGGCAAGGACGGCGGCACGATCGTGATCGGCGCGCACCAGAAAAGCCGCTGCCTCGTCGCCTACGATCCCGGTTTCCTCGACATCATGGCCGCCCGGCTCGATCGGCGCGAGGCGGAGCATACCGGCGCGGACGGCGAGTTCGACTACAACATCAAACGTCGCGCGACGAGCGGGGAGGCGGTGCCGTTCGATGGTTCCGGCCGCTTCATCATGCCCGCTTTCCCGCGCTTCCATGCCGGCATCGGCGTCCATGCGTTCTTCTACGGCGTGTTCGACTATATCGAAATCTGGGACCCGAAGACGCTGATCGATACGCCCGACGCGCCCGACATCATGAAGTCGATGGCGCGGTTCCATATGGCCGAGCGGGGCGTCACGCCGTGACCGACGCCCCGCACATCCCCGTGCTGATCGCCGAGGTCGTCGCTGCGCTTGCCCCCGCGCCCGGGGAGACGATGGTGGACGCGACCTTCGGCGCGGGCGGCTACACCCGAGCGCTGCTGGCGACCGGCGTGCGCGTCGTGGCGCTCGACCGCGATCCGGATGCGATCGCAGGCGGGCAGGCGCTTGCGGCGGCGGACGATCGGCTGACGCTGATCGCCGCGGACTTCTCCGCGATGGCGGCGGTGGTCGGCGAGGGCGTCGATGGCGTGACGATGGATATCGGCGTGTCGTCGATGCAGCTAGACCAGGGGGAGCGCGGATTCTCGTTCCAGTCCGACGGCCCGCTGGACATGCGGATGAGCCGGGAGGGGATGTCCGCGGCGGATTTCGTCAACGATGCGGACGAAGCCGTGATCGCCGACGTCCTCTACCGCTATGGCGACGAACCCAAGTCGCGGCGCATCGCGCGCGCGATCGTCGCGGCGCGGCCGCTGACGCGCACCGGCGAACTG
>NZ_CAXTII010000038.1:0-23867 GCF_964244235.1 uncultured Sphingomonas sp. | reverse complement strand
TCAGCAACGCGGGCGACCGCAAGCGGCTGAAGACGATCATGGCCGAGCTGGCACTGCCTTCGTCGATGGGCTGCATCGTCCGCACCGCCGGGCTGCAGCGCACCAAGGTCGAGATCAAGCGCGACTTCGATTACCTCGCTCGCCTGTGGGACGGCATCCGCGAGAATACGCTGTCCTCCTCCGCACCGGCGCTGATCTACGGCGACAGTGACCTGATCAAGCGCGCGATCCGCGACATCTACAACCGCGAGATCGACGAGGTCGTGGTCGAGGGCGAGGAAGGCTATCGCCAGGCGAAGGAGTTCATGAAGCTCCTGATGCCGAGCCACGCCCGCAAGGTGAAGCATTATTCCGACGCCGTCCCGCTGTTCCAGCGGGCGCATGTCGAGGAACAGCTCGCCGCGATGTACCACCCCGTCGTCCAGCTGAAATCGGGCGGTTACCTGGTCATCAACCCGACCGAAGCCCTGGTGTCGATCGACATCAACTCAGGGAGGTCGACCCGCGAACATTCGATCGAACAGACCGCGACCGCGACCAATCTCGAGGCCGCACAGGAAATCGCGCGACAGCTGCGGCTTCGCGACATGGCCGGCCTCGTCGTCATCGATTTCATCGACATGGACAACAATTCCAATGTCCGGAAGGTCGAGAAGTGCATGAAGGAGGCGCTGAAGAACGATCGCGCGCGCATCCAGGTGGGCCGCATCTCGTCCTTCGGCCTGATGGAAATGAGCCGCCAGCGGCTGCGCACCGGCGTGCTGGAAGCATCGACCCGCGCCTGCCCGCATTGCGAGGGTACCGGGCTGGTCCGCACCGCATCGTCCGCCGGGCTGTCCGCGCTTCGCCTGATCGAGGACGAGGCCGCGCGCGGTCGCGGTTCGCTGCTGACGCTGCGCGCGAGCCAGGAGGCGGCGATCTACGTGCTCAACCGCAAGCGTGCGGACATCGCCGAGATCGAGGATCGCTACGGCGTCCATGTCGAGATCCTGCCCGACCGCGAGGAAGAGGGCGCGCATATGTCGGTCGAGGCCAGCGGCCCCCCGCCGAGCCATGCGCCGCGCTTCGAGGCGGCGATCGAGGACATCGAGGACGACATCCCCGAGGATATCGAACTCGACGAGGAAGAAGAGGTGGCGGACGACGAGGCGGAGGAGCGCTCCGACGATCGCGCCCCACGCCAGCCGCGTGCCGACCGCGAGAGCCAGGATGGCGATGGCCAGAAGCGCCGCCGCCGCCGCCGTGGCCGCCGCAACCGCAATCGCCCCGACGAGGGCGGCGAGGCCGGTGACTCGACCGACGAGACGGCTGGCGACGAGACGGCTGGCGCGGACGAGCCCGGTGCCGTGGAGGAGACCGAGGAATACGCAGGCGAGACACCGGCACACGACCAGACCGATCCGCAGGAAGGCGGCGAAGGCCGTCGTCGGCGCGGTCGGCGGGGTCGGCGCGGCGGTCGGCGCAGCGGCGGGGCGGAGACCAATGCTCCGGCGGCAGGCGAGGACGATGGCGTCGAGACCGCATTGCCGCTCGAGGAGCCGGCGGACGCGGGCGATTCGGGTCCGGTGACGTCGCCGCTCGACATCGCGGCGGCTGCGGCGGAGGCAAAGCCCGACGTGCCCAAGACGCGCCGACGGCCACGCGCCCGGAGCGCCGCGCCCGTGGCACCGGTCGCGGCGGACGCGGCACCGGTCGAGACACCCGTCGAGCCGGACGCCGATGCACCGGCCAAGCCGCGCCGCGGTCGCCGCAAGGCTGCGGCTGCACCGGCCGAAGCGGAAGCAGCACCCGAACCCGCAGCGGCCATCGAGGCGGAAGCTGTGGCGGCGGAAGCCCCCAAGCGTCGCGGTCGCCCGCGCAAGGCAGCGGCGGAAACCGTCGTCGAGGCACCGGCGGAAGCGGTCCCGACGGACAGCGCGCCAGCGGACACGGCACCGGCGGCCAACGACGCCGAAAGCGAAGACGGCGAAGGCGACACGCCCCGCCGCGGCTGGTGGCAGCGCACCTTCGGCGCTTGATGAAAACGCCCCCGGCTTTGCCATGGCCCGGAGCTGGGGGCGCGTTTCGTTCACTTGAGCGGAACGGCGGATGATCGCGATGCTTGTCCTTGCGGCAATTGCTACAGTTACGGTCCGCCAGGACGGTCCGGCGCTGACGCCCGATGAGGCGCGTGCGATGGCGCCGTCGACCTTGGCGGATCAGCTGCTTGCAGCCGGTCACCCGCTGATCGTGGAGGATGCGGTCGCGCCGTTCGGCATGGAGGCACCCCAACCGCCCTGGCTCACGCGAATCAATTTGATCAGCGATGCCGTTCAGGATTTCCGCAAGGGCTTCTGCGTCAAGCATCGCTACCGCGTGACTTTTCCCGATCTCGGCAGGTGGGATCCCGAGGATCGCAAGCAACAACCCAATCGGCCCGATCATGTCATCGACGAGATCGCGTATCGCCTGCTGACGAAACAAGGGTGCGCGGGATCGATCGGCAGTTCCTATTTCACACCCCGCGGGTCGGAAACCGACGGTGCGCTGAAGGTCGTCGCCCTGATCGGCAAGGCGGTTCGCCTTGCCAAGAGCCACCCGCCCCATTTTCCGCTGGCGGTCGACGATCAACTCGATCGTGAAATGCAGATTTACATGCGTACGCAGACTGGCAAGCGATCGGCAGACGCGCCGAAATACGACGTCATCACCGATCCGCGGAAGGCGCTGGCAACTCTGGCGATAGGCGCGACGGTTTATGTCGGACACCAGCTGTCGGGCGGCGAATTGCTCGACCCCAGCCTTTTGCGCGAGCCGGACGGCCATCTTCGCGAGCGGTGGAGCTTGCTCGTCGGCGGCACGGTAACCGTGGATGTCGTGCTGGACGGTGGCCGGATCGCAGCGTTGAAGATACGTTACGCAATCCCCGCTCCGTTTTGATCTCACCCGCTTAGTGGACATTCGCCGCCGCCAGTGGCGAGAAGACGGTCCTCCCTATATGGAGACCGCATGAAGCGCCTATTCGCCGCCATCGCCGTTTCGCTGCTCGTCTGTGCGCAGCCCGCCGCCGCGCAGTCGATCCTGCGCGATGCCGAGACCGAGGCGATGTTCGCGCAGATGGCGACCCCGCTCGTCACCGCCGCCGGCCTGTCGCCGCGGACGGTGAAGGTCGTGCTGATCCAGGACGATTCGATCAACGCCTTCACCGCGGGCGGGCAGACCATCTACGTCAATTCGGGCCTGCTCCAGGTCGCGGACAACGCCAACCAGATACAGGGCGTGATCGCGCACGAGCTTGGCCATGTCGCGGACGGTCATGTGATCCTGGCGGATGCCGGGGCGAAGCCGGCGCTGGGCATCCAGATCCTCAGCATGGTCGTCGGGCTCGCCGCCATTGCCGCTGGCGCGGGCGAAGCGGGCGCGGGGGTCATGGCGGCCGGGCAGCAGGCCGCGCTCGGCAAATATCTCGCGTTCAGCCGCACGACGGAAGCGACCGCGGATGCGACCGGCGCCAAATTCCTGCGCGAAGCCAACATCTCCGGCCGCGGGATGCTGAGTTTCTTCAAGAAGCTGCAGAACGAGGAATATGCCTATGGCCTGCAGAATATAGACCCGTTCATGCAGACGCATCCGCTGTCGGGCGAGCGAATCCAGACGCTGTCCGCCGATCTGCAAGCCTCGCCCGCCTGGAACAACAAACCCGACGCCGCGCTGGAGGAGCGTTTCAAGCGGGTGAAGGCCAAGCTGGAAGGCTATGTCGCGCCCGCCGACCGGACGCTCCACGATTATCCGCCGACCGACCAGAGCATCTATGCGCATTATGCACGGGCTTACGCCTATCACAAGGGCGGCTATCCCGACAAAGCCGATGCGGAGACGGTGGCGTTGATCCGCGCCGAGCCGCACGACCCGTATTTACTTGAAATCCGCGGCCAGATCCTGCTGGAGGCGGGCGATCCGGTCGCGGCGATCCCGGTGCTGCGCGATGCGACCGAGCGATCGGACGGCAACCCGCTGATCGCGACGACCTATGGCCACGCGCTGGTCGCGACCGACAACAAGGCGAATTATCCCGAGGCGATCCGCGTGCTGAAGACCGCGGTCGGGCGGGACGACGACAATCCGTTCGGCTGGTTCCAGCTCGGTTCGGCGTATGAGGCAAGCGGCGACACCGCGCGCGCCGCGCTGGCGACCGCGGAACAGGCGAGCATGCGCGGCGATACCCGGACAGCGGTGCAGAGCGCGCGCTACGCGATGGCCAACATCCCGCCCAATACCAGCGACTGGATCCGCGCGCAGGACATCGCGATGACGTCGCAGGACGAACTGCGCGACAAGAAGCACCGCAAGTGAAGGCGTGGGCGTTGCCGGGCGTCGCCGTCGCCGCCGCCGTGACCGGCGGGGTCGGCGTCCTGGCCTATGACCACCTTGCCGTACCCGGCGGGCCGGAACAGGCGCGGATCGAGCGGGTCGTCCGCGACTACGTCCTGACGCATCCCGAGATCGTGTCCGACGCGATGCACCGCTTGGCGGAACGCGACACCGCCGCGGCGATCGCCGCCAATCGCGACGCGATCACGACGCCGGTCGGCGACGCATGGGCTGGCAATGCGAAGGGCGACGTCACCGTCGTCGAATATTTCGACTATAATTGCGGTTATTGCCGCGCCAGCCTGCCGATCATCGACCGGCTGGTCGCCGGCGATTCGAACATCCGGGTGGTGTTCCGCGACCTGCCGATCCTGGCGCCGTCGAGCGGGTTGGCCGCGCAGATGAGCGTCGCCGCCGCGCGCGCCGGACGTTTCAAGCCGTTCCACGACGCGCTCTACGCCGCCGGTCCCGTGACCGACGCGACGATCGCGGCATCCGCGCGCAAGGCGGGAGTCGATCCCGCGACGCTCGGCCGCGACGCCCGGTCGCCCGCGGTCGTCGATACGGTGCGCGCCAACCTCGCCACGCAGCGCGCGCTCGGGCTGACCGGCACGCCGAGCTTCATCATCGGCGACCGGCTGCTGACGGGGGCACAGCCGCTCGCCGACCTGCAGGCCGCGATCGCCGACGCGCGCAAACGCGGAGCGTAGACCATGACCGACACTATCCTTTCCGTCGCCGGCGTGTCCAAGACCTATGCCGGCGGCACGACCGCGCTGCATTCGGTCGATCTCGCTATCCGCCGCGGCGAGATCTTCGCGTTGCTCGGCCCGAACGGCGCTGGCAAGACGACGCTCATCAGTATCATCTGCGGGATCGTGACGCCTTCGACGGGCAGCATCACTGTCGATGGGCACGATGCGCTGGTGGACTACAAGGCCGCACGGCGGATGATCGGGCTCGTGCCGCAGGAACTGTCGACCGACGCGTTCGAGACGGTGATCGCGACCGTCACCTTCAGCCGCCGGCTGTTCGGCAAATCCGGGCACAGCGCGTATATCGAACAGGTGCTGCGCGACCTGTCCTTATGGGACAAGCGCAAGTCGAAGATCATGCAATTGTCCGGCGGGATGAAGCGGCGGGTGCTGATCGCCAAGGCGCTGGCGCACGAACCCGAAATCCTGTTCCTCGACGAACCCACCGCGGGTGTCGACGTGGCGCTTCGCCGCGACATGTGGAAGCTGGTTCATGCGCTGCGCGAACGCGGCACCACGATCATCCTGACGACGCATTATATCGAGGAGGCCGAGGCGATGGCCGACCGCGTCGGCGTGATCGCGAAGGGCAAATTGCTGCTGGTCGACGACAAGGCGGCGCTGATGGCGAAGCTGGGGAAACGCGAACTCGACCTCGCGCTCGCCGAGCCGATGGCGGCGATCCCCGACGCGCTCGCGCAGTGGAACCTGTCGTTGCAGGACGAAGGGCGACGCTTGCGCTACATATTCGACGCGCGCGCGGAACATACCGGGATCCCGTCGCTGCTCCGCAGGCTCGGCGAACTGGGGATCGGCTTCACCGACCTGGAGACCTCGCGATCGAGCCTCGAGGATATCTTCGTCGATCTTGTCCGAAGCAGGGATGCCGCATGACTAGTCCGACAGGGCGATCGCTCGAACTCTATTACGTCGACGGACAGCCGGGCGGGATGGTTACCGCCGAACTGTTCAACTGGACCGGCCATGTCCTGATGACGCCGCGGACCCGGATCGCCGCGGCGTTGATGCGAACGGAGGCGCACCACGCGGGTGTCTATATCCTGATCGGCGAACAAGAGGGCGAACCCCGCGCGTATATCGGCGAGGGCGAGGACATCGCCGGGCGCCTGAAGGCGCATGGCGTTAGCAAGCAATGGTGGACGACCGCGGTCCTGGTCACGGCCGCGGCCAACAAGCTCAACAAGGCACATGTTCGCTACCTCGAAGCGCGACTGATCGCAGAGGCTCGTTCGACGGGCCGCGTGCCGCTGGACAACGGCACGACGCCCACGGTGCCTTCGCTGAGCGAAGCCGACATCGCGAAGATGGAAGCGTTTCTCGACAATCTGATGGTGGTCCTGCCTGCGGTACGCGTGGACCTGTTCATCCAGCGCGCCAGACCGACTGTTTCGACCGCGGCCGTCGCCGCCGTTGAACCGGAAGCGCCGCGGTTCACGCTCGACTATCGAAAGCGCGCAATTCGGGCCACTGCGGTGCTGGTGAATGGCGAGTTCATTGTCGAAGCGGGCTCGTTGGCGCGTGAGAGTTGGGCAGGGTTCGAAACGCATTACTGCGCCTCGCTCTTTGCCGAACTGGTACGTGCAATGATCCTGGTTCCACAAGGCGATCACACCGTCTTCACCCAGAACTATGCGTTTAGCAGCCCCAGCGCGGCCGCCGCGATCGTATACGGGCGTACGGCCAACGGTCAGGTGGCGTGGCGTACCGAGCCGGGTGGCCTGACGTACCGCGATTGGGAAGCCCTTCAGCTCGACCTGGAAACAAACGCATGACGACCGCGTCGGCACCGCCTGTCTGGGGTCTCAATACCCACGGCATCTGGGCGATCTACCGGTTCGAAATGGCGCGTGCGCTTCGGACGTTGTGGCAGAGCCTCGTCACGCCCGTCATCACGACGTCGCTGTATTTCGTCGTCTTCGGCGGCGCGATCGGCAGCCGGATGCAGACGGTCGGCGGGGTCGGCTATGGCAGCTTCATCGTTCCCGGCCTCGTCATGCTGTCGCTGCTGACGCAGAGCATATCGAACGCATCGATCGGCATCTACTTCCCCAAATTCACCGGCACGATCTACGAACTGCTCTCCGCCCCCGTATCGCCGATCGAACTCGTCATCGGCTATGTCGGCGCGGCGGCCACCAAGTCGGTCGCGCTGGGGCTCATCATCCTCGCGACCGCAGGACTGTTCGTGCCGCTGGACATCCTGCATCCGGGCGCGATGACCCTGTTCCTGCTGCTGACCGCGGTCGCGTTCAGCCTGTTCGGGTTCATCATCGGTATCTGGGCGAACGGGTTCGAGCAGCTGACGATCGTGCCCGCGCTGCTGATCACGCCGCTGACGTTCCTCGGCGGTGCGTTCTATTCGATCGACATGCTGCCGCAACCCTGGCGGACGGTCAGCCTGTTCAACCCGGTCGTCTATCTGGTGTCCGGCTTCCGCTGGAGCTTCTTCGGCAAGGGGGACGTGTCGGTCGGCATCAGCCTGGGCGTGACGGCAATCTTCCTGCTGCTGTGTCTGGCGGTGATCGCGGTGATCTTCCGGACCGGGTGGCGGTTGAAGAATTAGCAAGCCCCCTCCCCGGCGAAGGCCGGGGCCCAAATGCGAGACGATAATTGAGAGCGACGAGCGGCCTTACCGCGACCTTGGCAATTGGGCCCCGGCCTTCGCCGGGGAGGAGAAATCAGACCGACCGCCTCGCCCGGCCCGCCAGCTCGACGACATATTGCCACGCCACCCGCCCCGAGCGGGCGCCCCGCCTGGTCGCCCATTCGATCGCATCGGCGGGATCGAACGCCAGCCCGTGCGCCGCCGCACAGCCGGCGACGATCGCCAGATAGCCGTCCTGGTCAAGCGCGTGGAAACCGAGGCTCAGCCCGAACCGGTCGGCGAGCGCAAGGTGATCGTCGACCGCGTCGCGTGAATTGATCGCGCTTTCCTGTTCGGCGATGTCGCGGGGCTGCAGATGGCGGCGATTGGCGGTCACGAGCAACCGGATGTTCGCCGGACGCGGTTCAGCGCCTCCCTCCAGCATCGATCGAAGCATCCGCGCATCGCCGGCATTGTCGAAGCCGAGATCGTCGACGAACAGCACGAAGGCCCGCGGCACCGCCGCCAGCGTCGCGAACAGGACGGGCAGACGATCGAGCGCGGTCGTCTCGACCAGCGCGATATCGTTATCCTCCGCCTGGACCGCGGCGACCGCGCTTTTCACCAGCGCCGACTTGCCCGTGCCACGCGCACCCCATAGCAATGCGTCCTGCGCGGCATGACCCGCGGCGTGCCGGCGCAGATTGGCGAGCAATGCCGTCTTCTGCCGATCGATCCCGTACAGCATCGCCAGCGGCAACGGCGCAAACGCACGCGCCACGATCAGCGTGCCGTCGCGCCAGACATAGGCCGGATGCGCCAGCGGATCGGCGGAGACCGGCAGCGGCGGCGACAGCCGTTCGAGTGCGGCGGCGATGCGGTCGAGGGGATCGGTCACGCCTGCGCCCTACCCCGCGCCCGCCGCGCCGTCAGCCCCCGATCTGGCGACGGTGCGCGGCGATCGCGGGATCCTTGGGGGCAAGCGCGGTCGCCTTCGCGATCAGCTGCCGCGCACCGTCGGTATCGCCGGCGGCAACGAGCGCCACCGCATAGGCATCCGCGACACCCGCGCTCATCGGCGCCAGTGCATAAGCGGCCGCGGCATAGCGGCGGGCGACATCCCCGTCGCCCGCGCCGGCATAGGCGACGGCAAGATCGGCAAGCAACGCGACATCGCGTTGGCCGACCGTACCGCGCACGCTCTCCAGCGTTTCGATCGCCGCATCGAACTGCCCGCCGACGACTTGCAGATGCCCGAGCAACCGCCGCGCGGTCACGCTTTGCGGGTTCTGCGCGAGGTACAGCGCAAGCGTCGCCGCGGCGTTGCCGACATGCCCGTCGCGGCCATCGGCGTCCACCAGCCGAAGCATCGTCGGTTCGTCGAACGACAGGTCGGCGGCACGTGCATAGGAAGCGACCGCGTCGGCGTAACGACCGGCCGCGACCAGCGCGTCGCCAAGCGCCAGTTGCGCCGCCGGCGCACCGGGAGCGGCCGCGACGAGCGACCGCGCGTTCGCGATCGCGCCGGCGGTATCGCCCCGGTCGATCAAGCCGCGCATGATGCCGATCGCGTAGGTCGGATCGCTCGGTGCCTGCGCGGCACCGGCCTGCAGCGTGCCGATCTCGTCCGCGCTTGCAAAGATCGGCGCAGCGCCGCTGCCGCCCGCCGACGCACGGTCGAGATAGAGCGCCGCCGCGGCTCGGTCGCCGCCGGCCTCGAACGCGCGCGCGGCAAGACGCAGCGAATAGGCGTCGGCATCGCCGCGCAGGACGATCGGACGCAGCATCTCGCGCGCACCTGCGGCATCGCCGGAACGAAGCAGTGCAGACGCCAGCAATCGCCGGATGCCGATGTTCAGCGGCTGCATCTGCTGCAGCCGCCGCCACTTGCCGATCGCCTGTTCGTCCTTGCCTTGCGCATAATCGATCGCGCCGCCAAGCAGGATCGCGCCCGGCAAGAAATCGACCCGGTCGCCGGTCAGCGACAACAGGCTGCGCGACAGATCGAGCCGCCCGGCACGCGCCGCCAGCACCGCCTCAAAGTACAGTGCGTAGCGGTCGCCCGGGCGTGCCGCCATCAATGCGCGGGCGGACGCCAGCATGTCGGTGTTCCGGCCAAGATCGCCGAACGTCGCTGCCTGGTCGATCAGCGCCGGGGGATAATAGGCGTCGCGTTTCAGCGCGGCATCGAACCAGGGCAGCGCGGCGGCAAGTCCATAGCGGCTACGCACCACTTCGCCCTCCAGCACCAGCGCGGCGGGTTCCCAGGGCGCCAGCGTGGCGGCGTGCGTGGCGGCATCCGCGGCACCCGCGATATCGCCTGCGTCGAAGCGGATACGCCCGAGCGTCGTCCACGCCGCCGTGTCGCGCGGAGCCTGTTCGAGAACGCCTTGCAACAGCGTCTGCGCGCCGAAGACGTTACCCTTCGCCGCCAGCGCCAACGCGCGGACCCGCATCGCATGGTCGGCATCGGGCGATGTCGCCTTTGCCGCCTCCGCCAGCGCGCCGTCGGGATCGCCCTGGAGCAAGCGCGCGTGCGCCTGCAGGTGATGGAGCCGGTCGGCGGACATCCCGGCGTCGCGCGCACGGATCAACGCGGCCTCCGCCGCGCCGCCGTCGCCGAGTTCGAGACAGGCCCGGGCGAGGACCGCCTCGGCAACGGCGCGCTGCGGCGTGCTGCTGGACGCGGTCAAGGCGTTGTTGCGCGCGGCGCTGTAATTGCCGGCGGCCAGCGTCTGCTTCGCATTCGCCAGCGAACCCGCGGGATCGGGCGCTGGTCGGCGATGCAGCAATGCGATCGTTCCCGCGACCAAGGCGAGACACAGCGCGCAGATCGCGATCAACCGCGGCCGGTTTCCGATCCGGATGCGGAACCGGCGACGCCGGGGGCGATACAGGGGATAGGTCGCGTCAGCCATGGAGATCGTAGCTCTTCAGGAGGTCGTACAGCGTGGGTCGGCTGATCCCGAGCAACCGCGACGCGCCCGAGATATTGCCGTCGGACCGTGCCATCGCGCGGTGGATCGCACGCCGGTCGGCATCTTCGCGGGCGGCGCGCAACGTGGGCTCGGCGCCGTCGATGGGGCGGTCGAGATCGAGATCGGCGGCGGTCACGCGCTTGCCATCCGCCATGATGACCGCTCGCTTGATCCGATTTTCGAGTTCGCGGACATTGCCGGGCCAGCCCCAGCCGTCGATCGCGGCCCGTGCGTCGCTCGACAATCCGGTAATCGCGGCGTTCATCGTTCGCGCATAGCGGCCGACGAAATGGCGCGCGAGCAATGCCGCATCGCCGCTCCGCTCCGCAAGTGTGGGGATTTTCACGATGATTTCGGCAAGCCGGTAATACAGATCTTCGCGGAAGCTGCCGTCGGCGACCATCAGATCGACGTCGCGGTGCGTGGCGCAGACGATCCGCGTATCGACCGCGATCGGACGGCGCCCACCGATCCGCTCGATCGTGCGTTCCTGCAGGAACCGCAACAGCTTGACCTGAAGCGCGAGCGGCACGTCGCCGATCTCGTCGAGGAACAACGTGCCGCCCGCGGCTTGCTCGATCTTGCCTTCGGTCGTCTTCACCGCACCGGTGAACGCACCCTTTTCATACCCGAACAGCTCCGCCTCGAGCAGTGTGTCGGGGATCGCGGCGCAATTGATCGCGACGAACGATCCGCGCCGGCGCGGCGATGCGTCGTGAAGCCCGCGCGCCAGCAATTCCTTCCCCGTCCCGCTTGCCCCCAGCAGCATCACCGATACGTCCGCAGGAGCGACGCGCTCCAGCATGTGCACGACCTTCGCCATTTCCGGCGAGGCGTACAGCAGCCCCCCGAACCGCGCCTCGCCCTCGCTGCGCGCGACAAGCCGGCGGTTCTCCGCCTCCAGCGCGTGGACGTGAAAGGCCCGCGCGACGATCAGCCCCAGCGCATCGATATCGATCGGCTTCTGATAGAAATCCCACGCCCCGTCCGCGATCGCGGTCAGCGCGCTGTCGCGCGCGCCGTGGCCGGATGCGACGATCACCTTGGTCTCGGGCGCGAACCGCAGGATCTCGCCAAGCGCCAGAAACCCCTCGGTCGTGCCGTCGGGATCGGGGGGAAGTCCGAGATCGAGCGTGACGACCGCAGGGCTGTGCGCACGCATCGCGTCGATCGCCTCGCCACGCGTTGCGGCGGTCACGACATCATACCCTTCGTATGCCCAACGCAATTGCCGCTGGAGACCGGGATCGTCCTCGACGATCAGGAGCATGGGCAGCGATACGGGTCTGTCGGTCATGCCGCCTGCTCCAACGCCGCGGCGACGGGAAGCAGGATCGTGAAGCGTGTCCCCTCGCCTTCACGGCTGGTTACCGCGATCGTGCCGCCCATCGCGTGAACGAGCTGCCGCGCCTCGAACGCGCCGATCCCGAAACCGCCGGGCTTGGACGAGACAAAGGGCCGAAACAGCTGGTCGCGTATGAAGGCCGGAGACATTCCGCAACCGCGATCCGCTACCTCGATCGTGATACGATCGGCGGACATCCCCGTCGCGAGCGTCACCGCGGCGTCGGGGATGCTCGCTTCGATCGCGTTCTGAACCAGATGGTCGATGACCTGTTCCAGCTTGCCCGCCTGCGCCGACGCCAGCGGCACGACGCCAAGCGCGAGCGCCATTGGATGTTGCATCCGTCTGCTATTGGCGACGCGGATCATCAGCGCGGTGATGTCGACCGGCTGGAGCGGTTCGGCACGCTGCCCGCTATGCTGCGACAGCCGCGCGAGCAGCACCGTCATCCGCTCCGCCGATTCGTTCAGCGTCGCGACCATGTCGGCGCGAAAATCGGGATTTTGCGCATGCCGTTCCGCGTTGCGCGCCACCAGCGTCAACTGGCTCGCCAGGTTCTTGATATCATGCATGATGAAGGCGAAACGCCGATTGAATTCGTCGAACCGGCTGGCGTCGGCCAACGCCAGATGCGCGCGCTCTTCCGCCAGATAGCTTGCGGCTTGCCGCCCGGCGACACGAAGCAAGTCGAAATCCTCCCAATCCAGCGCGCGGCCGACCGGCGGCTGAACGAGCAGGATCGCCGCAACCAATGTCTCGCCGTGGATCAGCGGAACCAGCGCCCAGGCACCGGGCACCGCGATCATCCATTCGGGGATCGCATCGGCCTCCTCCTTTGGCGCATCGCCCGCGCGGATCGGGCCGAACTCGACGATCCGCGCGGTCGTGACGAGATGACGCACCAGCGCTTCGCCTGCGCCGCCGTCGGGATCGCCGGACCAATGCCAGCTCGCGCCGCAACCGAGCCCGGCACCGTCCGGCACGAGCATCAGCCCGGCCGGCGCGTGAACGATGTCCGCGATCGCCTTTACGATCCGCGCGTCGAGCGGCGCGGCTCCCCCGCCCTGCCGGCCAAGCGTATCGGCGAAACGCTGCCATTCGACCCGGTAATCGTAGCGATGACGAAAGAGATGCTTGGCGACCTTTACCCGCGTCCATGCGCGCAACCACGGCGTCGAGAACAATGCAAGCAAGGCGGCGGTAGCGCCGACCACGATCGCCGCTTGCGACGCGCGGGCGTAGCCCCCTGCAAAATAACCGGCGAACATGGTCAGCAGCACCGTGCTGCCGGCATAGACGATGACCGCGACCGCGGCGAGCGACCGGATGGCGATCGTTCGCGACAGACCGAGCGCGCCGTCGCCGCGGTGTCGAGTCGCTATCCACAATGCCAGCGCAGCCCCGACCATCGCCGCTCCGCGCGTCACGACCAATGACACTGGCCAGCCCCCACTGGCCCAGGCGGCGAGGTTGAGCAACAAATCCGCGCCCCACATGACCGCCAGCGCGAACGCCACGAGCCGCGCATGCAGCCGCCCGGCGGATCGGGCACCGTGTTGCAGATGCTGGACGAGAACCAGCGCACTGACCGCGGTCATCATTCGGAACACCAACCGAGCGGCATCGATCGCAAGCAGCGTCTGGCGGCCGAGCGGCACCGCCTCAACCACCGCACACATTCCGCCAAGTCCGGCAAGGGCGATGACGACCACATAAACGCTCGCCAGCGCCGCATTGCCCGAGCGGTCTCTACGGACCAGGAGGAACATGAAGATCAACCAGCCGATATTGCGGAGCGCCTCGGCGACCCCGGCACTGACGTCGCGGTCGCCGATGCCTGCGATCGCCAATGCCCAAAGCACGGTGAGCACCAACGCTGCGACGAACATGCGCCCCGTCCATCCGCCGGCAGGGCGTCTGGCTTCATCGAGCGCAAGCGCACCGAACAGCAACGCCGCCAGAGCATAGCTCCACAGGACCAGCGGACCGTCCGTCGCCATCGTCATCGCGCGCCCGTCGGCCAGAGCACCACACGCAGCGTCTGAAGCAGGATCAGCAAATCGAGGAAGGGCGAATAATTCTTCGCGTAATACAGGTCATATTCCAGCTTGTGCCGCGAATCCTCGATCGATGCGCCGTAGGGATAATTGATTTGCGCCCAGCCGGTAATGCCCGGCTTCACCATATGGCGTTCGGCATAATAAGGCAGGTGCCGTTCCAGCTCGTCGACGAATTGGGGGCGTTCGGGGCGCGGCCCGACGAAGCTCATCTCCCCCTTCAGCACGGCCCAGGTCTGCGGCAGTTCGTCGATCCGCACCTTGCGGATGAAGCGGCCGATGCGGGTGATGCGCGGATCGCGTTCCGCCGCCCATACCGCCTGCCCCGCAACCTCGGCGTCCTGCCGCATCGATCGCAGCTTCACGATATCGAACGGCTGGTTGTACAGCCCTACGCGACGTTGCCGGTAAAGCGCGGGCCCGCGCGATTCCAGCTTGATGGCGATGGCGGTGAAAAGGACGATCGGCAGGGTGAAAACCAGCAGCAACAGGCTGGCGATGATGTCGAACGCGCGCTTGAACGCGCTGGAGAGCATCCGGCTTGACGCGAAACCGTCGGAAAAGATCAGCCAGGACGGATTGACGCTGTTCAGATCGATACGCCCCGTCTCACGCTCCAGAAAGCTGGAGATTTCGGTGACCATCACGCCAGTGGTCTTGACCCGCAGCAGATCCTTGACGGGCAGCGCATTGCGCCGCTCCTCCAGAGCGAGAACGATCTCGGTCGCGCGCCGTTCGACGACATAGGCTGCCAGATTGGGAATTGCGTCGCGGTGGATGGCCGATGCTACGGTGGGCGACGCCTCGCCCATCGCCACGAAACCGGCCGCGATGAAGTTTACGCCGGGCTGATCCGCAAGTTCCAGGATCCGCGCGGCACGCTGGCCGGCACCCAGGATCACGACCCGCCGTTTGAACGTCTCGCCGCCCAATGTCCGCCCCAGTAGCGCGCGGACCACGACCAGCAGGATGCTTGCGAGGATCATCGAATAGAGCAGGTTCGACCGCCAGAACGTCAGGCTCGGCACCAGGAAGAACAGCAAGGCCTGAAGGATCGCCCCCAGCGAAATCGCGACCGCCAGCCGCGCCGCCGCAAAGCGCAACGACAGGAAGGATGCGGCACCGTACGCGCCGACCGCGACGAGCGCGATCTGCAAGGTGAAAACGAAAATGAGGAGCTGGGGCAAGCGCGTGGTAACCGGCCCCACGGCCATATCGATCTGGTGCGCACGCACGATCCAGCCAATCTCGGCGGAAGCGAACAGCAACAGCGCATCGACTATCCCGAGCAGCAGGACCGCATGCGGTATGTAATGCTTGAACATCCTGAACATGATCGTCGCGTTCCCGATCGTCGCCTGCCACCGCGCGGTGTAAGGATATCCGACACGTCGGAGGCGTGTCGCAGGAAATAGCGAAGAAAGGTTGAACGAAGCGGATCGACGCGTTCTCCTTGCGCTTCGTACGGGCCCGCGTAAACCGCGCCGACATGGGTTTGAACCCTTGGGAGGAACGATGCCCAGTCCGATGCCTGCTTCGACCATCATCCCGGTCATTCTCTCCGGTGGATCGGGGACGCGGCTGTGGCCGATGTCGCGGCCGGAAATGCCTAAGCAGATGCTGGCGCTGACCGCGGACGAGACGATGCTGCAACTGACCGCCGGCCGCGCGGTCGGCGAGCGGTTCGCGCCCGCGATCGTCGTCGCCAATGCACGCCATGCCGATCTGGTCGAGGAACAGCTGCGCGACGGCGGCACGCGGACGCAAGCGATCATCCTGGAGCCGTCCGGCCGTAATACCGCACCCGCGATCGCGCTGGCCGCGCTGGCGGTACACGATGCCACGTCGCCGCTGCTCGTCATGCCGTCAGATCACGTCATCGCCGATATCGATGCGTTCCACGCCGCGATCCACGCTGCGCTGCCGCTGGTCGAGCAGGGATGGCTGGTGACGTTCGGCATCGAACCGGACGCGCCCGAAACGGGATATGGCTATATCAAGATCGGCGAAACGCTGGCGGACGGCGTCCACCGGGTCGAATGCTTTATCGAGAAACCGCCTGCCGATGTCGCCGCGTCGATGGTCGCCGAGGGCGGGCATGCCTGGAACGGCGGTATCTTCCTGTTCCGCGCGGATGTCTATCTGGCCGCGTTGGCGACGCACGCCCCGCTAATGCTGGATGCGACGCGAAGGGCGATGGCCGCAGCCACGCGTGACGGGATCCGCATCCATCCGGATGCGGACTCGTTTGCCGCATCGCCCGACGATTCGATCGATTATGCGGTGATGGAAAAGGCCGGCCGCGTCGCCGTCGTCCCCGTCGCGATGGGCTGGAACGACGTCGGCAGCTGGGACGCGCTGCACGCGATCAGCGACACCGACGCGGACGGCAACGCCCATCGCGGCAATATCCTGGCGATCGACACCAGGGATTGTCTGGCTCGCAGCGACGGTATCCGGATCGCGATGGTCGGCGTGTCCGACCTGATCGTGGTCGCCAGCGGCAACGATGTCCTGATCCTGCCGCGCGGTCGCAGCCAGGAAGTCAAGAAGCTGATCGCCGCGATGAAGAGCGGCTAAACCCGAAGCGCGTCGACGACTCGTTTGATCTGATCGCCGGTCGCTCCCGGCTGGACGTTGAAGCGAACGCCCCCCTTCAGTTCGACCTCCACGCAATCGCGGTGCGGGCTTCGATGTGCCGCGTCGGTATTTGCGATCGGATCGACCGGTGCCGACGCCCGCTCCGGGGCGGCGGCGGTGTCGTGTGCCGCCGTCACCGCCGTAACCGCGGTGGTGGTGGCCGGCGGCTTCGCGACGTTGCCCACACCCTTGGGATAGACCAGCGCGATGAACGCCCGGTCGCTGGCGTCGATATCGGTGCCGCCCGGAATGGGATTGCCGCTGAGCGTCAAGCTGCCCGGAATCTGATAGCACATGATCGAATGCCCATCGGCCGCACCCGTGCCCCATAGCGACCCTTCGCTGATCGGGGTCAGAATCTGCTGGACGACCTGGTCCCTCGTCCAACCCTGCGACTGTTCGTAGAACGGGATCGCCTTCGCCGGATCGATATCGTCGATCAGGTCCTTGCGCATATGTTCGTGCGGGCAGCCAAGCGTATGGCCGGTCTCGTGCCGGACGACACGAAAGAATTCCGATTCCGCCGTCGTCATTGAAAAGCCGTCGAGGTTCATGGTCGGTTGCCCGGGCTGAGCCAGCAGGATGTCGGTGCCGAGATAGGACCAATGCCCGTCGCCTTTCTTCAGTGCGATCCGGACCTGCGCTTCGCCGGTATCGGTTCCCGCCGCCTTTTGCCGTGCCTGTTCGTCCGCGGTGTAGAGGACGAAGGCGACGTCGGCGGTATCACTCCACGCGTTCATATGGCCGAGGATCCGTTCGGGCAGCCCCTTGTCCGGTGTGTCGATGAAACCGACCGTCAGCCGCAACCCTTTGGTGCGCCAGAATTTCGTGGTCAGCACCGCGATATGTTCGGCGGTGATCTGGAAACTGGGGTCCAGCGTCTTCAGCCGGTTGATCGCGATCGGATGGTTGCGCGGATTTTCCCGCCGCGCAACTCGTCCGGAGGCGATCAGCAGATCGTCGGGCAGGTGCCGGGGCGAACATGCGATCGGCGGTTCGTGGCCCGCCGTCGAATATGCGTCATGATGGGTGGTGGGCGGCGTGCTCATCGCGGCGATGCTCCTGACGGGGCTGGTTCGAAAAATGCCACTGGCTGTCCGTCGAGGAGCGCGTCGAGACGAGCGGGCGTCCAGCGCAGCAGGACATGCGCGACGCCGACGCCGGCACGTCGACGGCGCGCGCGGCGCCAGCGCGCGAACAGGGCGATGCGCGGCGAAAGGAGGCGCGGCGGATCGGGATAGCGCAGACGCATCGCCCAGAACGCGTCCCCGGTCGCCGTCGCCGCCGTCAGCGCCGCGATCTCGAGTTCGATCGACGCGACGGTAGCGCCGTCGCGAACGGGTGTCCTACCCGCATGCGCCATAGCCTGTGCCAGGTCGCGCATCGCGATCATTCGAGCCATGTCGGTTTCCGCGGGAAGCCGACATGGTAGCAGGTCCATTGCAGTACGACGATATTCTCGCCGTAGCCGAGCAACCGGAACGACTTTTCGATCCCGATCAACCGCCCGCGCGGATAGTCGCCGAGACAGCGGTTGAGCAGGTCGTTCGCCGCATCCAGCTGGTCGTCCGTTTCGAAATTCTCCGGATGGCGACTGCCGAGCGTGATGCGTTTGACATAGCCGACATCGGTCAGGTCGAACATGCGGGTGTTGGCGAGCATCGTTCGATCGCTCCGATCAGACTTCCACCAGCTTGCCCTTGTCGTTCGTCACCAGCGTGTGGGTGGTCCCCCCGTCCTTATGGGCCGTGCTGTCGACGGTCGCGTGCTCGGCGACCAGACCGTGCGCCGCGGCGGGGCCGCTCGCCAGATCATGCTGCGCGTCGGGCGCGTCGGCTGCAGCCTTGGCGACAATCGATTTAGGCGCGATCGCGGTGTTCATGATGTCGAGGACGCGGGCCAGCCCTTCGGGCATGCCCTTGTCCGCGGCATGCACCTCGACATGGTATTTCGCGCTCTGATCGGTCGAGCGGGTGTTCTCCTTGTGCGTCGCGACCGATCCCTCGACATGCACTTTCAAGCTGAAGATGCCGTAGTTCACGCTGGCGTCGGCGGAGAACTTGCCCTCCTTGTCCTCGGACGATTTCTCCGACTCGCTGTTCTTCACCTCCATGTCGAAAGTGATGTCGACCGTGTCGATGGCGAGCGCGGGCACCTTCACGATCGCGAGCAGCGGGACGGTCAGCGACACGGTCTCCGTCGGCATGATCCCGTTAACCGCCGTGGCACCGTCCTGCGGCCGTTCGAACTGGAAATCCACGGTACGCACCTGCAGGTCACCCGGCGCGATCGATCCGTCCGGCTGCGGCTGCGCGCCGGATTTGGGGACGAAGCCCACTACCTGGATGAATTGCGCGGTGGCGTTGGCCAGCCGGACCTGCGCGTCGCAGGCCGCCATCAGCGGGCCGCCGATGAGATCGCCCATCGGCAATCCGCGGAACTGGTCACCCATATTGATCGGCATTCGCGTTCTCCCTTTTCCTCGGACGACGGTGTCAGACGACCTTGTTGAGTTGCGTGATCAGCCGCAGCATGCCTTCGGTCGGCGCACGCGCCTCGACCTTGATGCTCAGCTTCGCCATCGGACCGCCGGTGTCGCTTCGCGATCCGACGCCGACGGTCAGCGATTTGGCCGGCGGCGCGCCGGATCCCGCGGACCCAATATCGTGCGCCGCGACCGGCCCGGCGGAGCCGACGGGTCCGGCACTCGGCTGGCTGTCGTCGCCGAGCATTCCCGGCAGGTCGATCGGCGCGCCGAGCGGTGCGTCCGGCGTGCCCGATGCGATATCGCCGATGCCGCCCAGTTCGACCTCCAGGTCGATCTGCATTTCCCTGATCGCCAGCATGCTGCTTTCGACGAGCGACAGCAGCGGCACCGCCATGTGGACGAAGCTGCCGGGCACCGCATTGCTCGACGTGTCGGGCAATTGCAGATGCAGGCTGTGGGCGCGGCCGTCATCGGCGAAATAACGGCCGACCAGTGCGATGAAATGCCGTTCGACGACGCCCTGGGCATCGACGATCGAAGCCGCGAGCGACCCGATCAGGTCATGAAGGCCGACATTGTCTGACACGGTTCGCGCTTCGCCCTCCCGCCGGAGTGGCGGTGCAGGGAAGGTGTGCGCCTTTTCCCGGTTGCGGAGTACGACCGACGCCGCCGTTTTGGCGGCGACTGGAACGGTTGTGGCGTCAGTCGGATCGGGTTTGGAGGTATCGGGACGGCAAAAGGGGCCGGCGGTGACCGCCGACCCCTTTTTGGTCGTTTGGGTAGTTGGATGTCTGGGTCGGAGCACAGGCAAAGCCCATGCTCGTCGTCGGACGGGATCGTCGGCCAGCCGCGATCCCGCCGTCCGTCCTCGGGCGAATCCGTGGCCAGCATGGCCACGGCCGCCCTTCGGATCAGAAGTCCATGCCGCCCATGCCGCCCATGCCGCCGCCGCCCATTGGCATGGCGGGCTTGTCGTCGGGCATTTCGCTCACGGCCGCCTCGGTCGTGATGAGCAGGCCGGCGACCGATGCCGCGTCCTGCAGTGCCGTACGCACCACCTTGGTCGGATCGATCACGCCGGCGGTCACCAGGTTCTCGTACACGTCGGTCTGCGCGTTGAAGCCCATCGACGGGTCGTTGCCTTCCAGCAACTTGCCCGAGATCACCGCACCGTCATGCCCCGCATTCTGCGCGATCTGGCGGACCGGCGCGTACAGCGCCTTGCGGACGATATCGATGCCGCGGGTCTGGTCGTCGTTCGCTCCCTTCATGCCCTCGAGGCACTTGGTTGCGTACAGCAGAGCCGTACCGCCGCCGGGGACGATGCCCTCTTCGACCGCAGCGCGGGTTGCATGAAGCGCGTCGTCGACGCGGTCCTTGCGCTCCTTGACCTCGACCTCGGTCGAACCACCGACCTTGATGACGGCGACGCCGCCGGCGAGCTTGGCGAGACGCTCCTGGAGCTTCTCCTTGTCGTAATCGCTCGACGTGTTCTCGATCTGCTGGCGGATCGCCTCGGTACGGCCCTTGATCGAGTCATGATCGCCCGCACCATCGACGATGGTGGTGTTGTCCTTGTCGATCTGGACGCGCTTGGCGGTGCCGAGCATGCCCAGCGTCACCGTCTCCAGCTTGATGCCGAGGTCTTCCGAGATCATCTCGCCCTTGGTCAGGATCGCGATGTCCTCGAGCATCGCCTTGCGACGATCGCCGAAGCCCGGTGCCTTGACGGCTGCGACCTTCAGGCCGCCGCGCAGCTTGTTCACGACGAGCGTGGCCAGCGCCTCGCCCTCGATGTCCTCGGCGATGATGAGCAGCGGACGGCCCGACTGGACGACGGCTTCCAGGATCGGGAGCATCGCCTGCAGGTTCGACAGCTTCTTCTCGTGGATCAGGATGTACGGATCGTTCAGTTCGACCGTCATCTTTTCCGGGTTGGTGATGAAGTAGGGCGACAGGTAACCGCGGTCGAACTGCATGCCCTCGACGACGTCCAGCTCGAATTCGAGACCCTTGGCCTCCTCGACGGTGATGACGCCTTCCTTGCCGACCTTCTCCATCGCTTCGGCGATCTTCTCGCCGACGACGGTGTCGCCGTTTGCCGAGATGATGCCGACCTGTGCGACTTCACGCGTGCCCGACACGGGCTTGGAACGCGACTTGATGTCCTCGACGACCTTCAGGACGGCGAGATCGATGCCGCGCTTCAGGTCCATCGGGTTCATCCCGGCGGAGACCGACTTCATGCCCTCGCGGACGATCGCCTGGGCGAGCACGGTCGCGGTGGTCGTGCCGTCACCGGCGACGTCGTTGGTCTTCGACGCGACTTCGCGCAGCATCTGCGCGCCCATGTTCTCGTACTTGTCCTTCAGCTCGATCTCCTTGGCGACGGTGACGCCGTCCTTGGTGATCCGCGGTGCGCCGAAGCTCTTGTCGATGACGACGTTGCGGCCCTTCGGCCCCAGCGTGACCTTGACCGCATCGGCGAGGATATCGACGCCGCGGAGAATGCGCTCACGCGCGTCGCGGCCGAATTTTACGTCCTTGGCTGCCATTTTGGCTACCCTTTCAAAAATTGGAAGTGGAGGAAGTGGACACTACGTCCCGGCTGGAAACAGGTGGTCCGTTCATTCCTGGCGACGAGCCGAGAATGACCGGAGGCGCATCAGCCGACGATCCCGAGGATGTCCGATTCCTTCATGATCAGCAGGTCTTCGCCGTTCACCTTGACCTCGGTGCCCGACCATTTGCCGAACAGGATCTTGTCGCCGGCCTTGACGTCCAGCGGCGTGATCTTGCCGTCTTCGGCCTTCAGGCCGGTGCCGGCGGCGACGACTTCGCCCTCCTGCGGCTTTTCCTTGGCGGTGTCGGGGATGATGATCCCGCCGGCCGTCTTCTCTTCCGCCTCGACGCGGCGGACGAGGACTCGGTCGTGCAACGGACGAAAGCTCATTGCGGTTACCCTCTTTGATGAATGTGACAGTTTTCTGGCACTCAGGGGTTCCGAGTGCCAATGCCAGCCATATGCGAGCGGGGTCGGCGAACGTCAAGGCCGCTCCGATGACGGAAAAGCGTTTTTCACGCGTGCCGCACAAGGAACGGCGGATTGCGCGATGGCTCGTAAATTAAAAGCATCCAAATCCGGCCAAGGAGGATTTGCAAAGCAGCGCGGCAAATGATCGCATACCGATAGAGGAGTCGATGATGCACGCCGCGTCCGTCAGCTTTCAGTGGTACCAGACAAACGGTACCGGGCTTGCGGTCGATCCGGCCGCGATCGTGGAGGCCACCCTCTCGGCCAGCGATGCCGACCTGGATTACGGCGGGGCCAGGCTGACCTTCGATCGACTCGTCGATCCTTCCCGATCCGTTGCCGATGTAGCGGCCCAGATCGACCACATGACCCAAGCGGTTCGCAAACTTGCCGGTTCTTCGGCGACGCCCGACGCGACGATCGCGGCGCTGCGCCGGTTCCTGTATGTGGACGGCCCTTGGAACGACGGCAGAGCCTTCGCCTACGATCATGCCGATCCCCTCGGACAGCGGATCGAGAACAAGCTGCTGGCGACCTATTTTGCGACCAGACGCGGCAACTGCGTATCGATGCCCGCGCTGTTCCTGATCCTGGCCGACCGGCTCGGGCTGGACGTTGCGCTCGTCACCGCCCCGCTGCACATATTTCTCCGCTATCGTAGCGAGAGCGGGCGCATCGTGAACATCGAAGCTTCCAATGGCGGCCACCCCACGCGCGACGCATGGTATCGCGAGCAGATGCCGATGAGCGACCGCGCGGTCGAGAGCGGGCTGTACCTACGATCGCTGTCGAAGCGCGAGGGCCTGGCGCTGTTGGCGACGACGGTGCTGGAACATCTGATCGCGCGGCGTCGCTTCGAGGCGGCGCTGGCGGTGTCGACGATCATCCTGCGCCATGCGCCACGCGACGGCTATACGATGGTGAAACAGGGTTCGGTCTACGCGGGGATGATCGAGGCGGAGTTCGGGGCGCGATATCCGACCGCGGCGCTGATCCCGCCGCCACAAAAGGCGCGCTACGATATGCTGCTGCGGCAAAACCGCGCCGCGTTCGAGGCGGCAGAGGCCTTGGGGTGGGAGCAGATCGCATGAAGCGCCTCGTTTCCTCCTCTCCGCTATGGCCCCAGCTACTATAGCAAGAACGGAACAGCCGATGTTTGTGAATGAAGATCGATCGACCGGTCCTACCCGTCGCGTGTCCATGGTAGTAGTCCGCTGTCTTAACTTGGGCTATGGACGCTTCCTCCAGCCTGATCCGATCGGCTATGACGACGGTTTGAACTGGTATAATTATGCAGGTGACGATCCAGTCAATTTTATCGACCCAAGCGGAACCAAGTATGTGTGCCCTGATAAGAATCCCGATAATTGCTATTGGGAAGTTGAAGGCAGTAAAAGCTCTACGCCTTTGCAATTTACTTCAATAACTCTGCCGGGTTCGCCCGAAGGCTCCTTAACTATTGGAGACAGGCCGCAAAATGATCTGGTCTGCAAGGGAACGGCCACCTTCTCTGCGGTAGGCCCGCTTCCTCAGGCAGCCGGTGACTCTGCGTTTGCTCCTGGCACTAGGACGCGGTGACATTTTAGGGATTCCACTGAGCCGATAGTTCTGATTC
>NZ_CAXTII010000037.1:0-25299 GCF_964244235.1 uncultured Sphingomonas sp. | reverse complement strand
ATGGCGGTTCCGCGCGATTATCTGGCGCGGGTCCTCGCCGCGCTCGACGCGCCCGGCGTCGGCGCGGGGACCTGCCTCTACCGCGGGCGCGGTGATGCCGGGTTCTGGTCGCGGTTTGCGGCGGCGGGTCCGAGCTGGCAGTTTCTCGCCGCGCTCGCGGTCGGCATCGGGGGCAAGTTCGCCACGCCGTGCATGGGTTCGACGATCGCGCTGCGCCGAGAGACGCTGGCCGCGATCGGCGGGTTCGCGGTCTTCGCCGATATCCTCGCCGACGATCACGCGATCGGCCAGGCGATCGGGGCGCAAGGCCTGGCGATCGCGGTACCGCCGCTCCTCCTCGCCCATGCCCATGACGACTCGAGCTTCGGCGCGGTTTGGCGACACGAATTGCGCTGGGCCGCAACCGTGCGCGGGGTCGCGCCTGCGGGCTATGCCGGATCGATCGTCGCCTATCCGGTGCCGCTCGCGATCCTCGCTGTGCTGGTCCATCCCGCGATCGGCCTCTGGGTCGCGCTCGGCGCGCTTCTCGCGAGGTTCGCCTTCGCTCACGCCGTCGATACCCGCGGGGGCGAAAGACCGCTGTCCTGTCTATGGCTCCCAGCCCGCGATATCCTCTCGTTTGCCGTGTTCCTCGCCAGCTTCTTCGCACGATCGGTTGATTGGCGCGGCGCAAGTCTTAGAATGGCGTCAAACGGCACGATCGTCGCCGGCCCGGAGAATTCCCAATGAAGAAAACCCTGTTCCTGCAGGCACCCTCGTTCGACGGCTATGACGGCGGTGCCGGCGCACGCTACCAGATGAAGCGCGAGGTGAAGTCCTTCTGGTATCCGACCTGGCTCGCGCAGCCCGCGGCGATGGTAGAGGGATCGCGCCTGATCGACGCCCCCGCGCACGACCAGAGCTGGGACGACATCGCGCACGAGGTGGACGGCAAGGAACTTGTGATCCTCCACACCTCGACCCCCAGCTTCGGGCAGGACGTCCGCACCGCCGCGCTGATCAAGGCGCGCAACCCGCACGCGCTGGTCGGCTTCGTCGGCGCGAAGGTCGCGATCGAACCCGACCAGAGCCTCGCCGCCAGCCGCGACATCGATTTCGTGGCGCGCGAGGAATATGATTTCACGATCCTGGAGATCGCGGAAGGCAAGCCGCTCGCGATCGTCGATGGCATCACCTGGCGCGCGCCGGACGGCAGCTTCATCCGCAACAGGGACCGCGCGATCATCGAGGACATGGATCTCCTCCCGATGGTCTCCCCGGTCTACAAGCGCGATCTGAAGATCGAGAATTACTTCGGCGGCTATCTGCGCCATCCCTATGTGAGCTTCTACACCGGGCGCGGGTGCAAGAGCCGCTGCACCTTTTGTCTATGGCCGCAGACGATCAGCGGCCACAACTACCGCTTCCGCTCGGTCCCGAAGGTGATCGAGGAAGTGCAGTACATTTTGCGCGAAATTCCCGAGACCAAGGAGATCTTCTTCGACGACGATACACTGACCGACAATCACGACCGGGTGATGGACCTGGCGCGTGCGCTCGGCGAACTCGGCTTCGGCAAGCCGGGCTTCAGGGTCTCGTGGAGCTGCAACGCGAAGGCCAATGTGCCGCGCCGGGTACTCGAGGTGCTGAAGGAAAACGGCCTTCGCCTGCTGCTCGTCGGCTATGAGAGCGGCAACCAGCAGATATTGCACAACATCAAGAAGGGCCTGCGCATCGATGTCGCGAAGCAGTTCACGAAGGACTGCCACGATCTCGGCATCGTGATCCACGGCACCTTCATTCTCGGCCTGCCCGGCGAGACGCTGGAGACGATCGAAGAGACGATCAACTACGCCAAGGAGATCAACCCGCACACCATCCAGGTGTCGCTGGCGGCGCCTTACCCGGGCACGTTCCTCTACAAGCAGGCGACCGAAAATGGCTGGTTCGACAACACCAACGAGTTGCTGACCGACGGCGGGACGCAGATTGCGCAGCTGAGCTATCCGCATCTCCACGCATCGGTGATCTTCGACAAGGTGGAGGAATTCTACAAACGTTTCTACTTCCGCCCGCGCAAGATCGGGTCGATCGTGGGCGAGATGGTCCGCGACTTCGACATGATGAAGCGACGGTTGCGCGAGGGGGTCGAGTTCTTCAGCTTCCTGCACAATCGGAAGAAGGCGGCGTAGGCGGAACGCTCTCGTTCGCGGGGGCGTTCTCAAAACGTGATGCTGGGACTTCCCCTCCGCCTGGTCCCGATCCTGCTGCTGATCGGCTCCAACCTGTTCATGACGACGGCCTGGTACGGCCATCTGCGCTTCAAGGAGCAGCCCTTGTGGCTCGTCGTGATGGTCAGCTGGGGGATCGCGTTCTTCGAATATTGGCTCGCGGTGCCGGCCAACCGGATCGGTAGCGCCGTCTATTCGGCCGCGCAGTTGAAAGCCATACAGGAGGTCATCACGCTGACGATCTTCGCCGGCTTTTCGGTGCTGTATCTCGGCCAGCGGATCACCTGGAACCATGCGATCGGCTTCGCGCTGATCGCGGCGGGCGCGTTCTTCGTCTTCCGGTCGGGAACCGCGGCAGGGTGAGGGGGCTGATCGTCACGGCCGACGATTTCGGTGCGTCGATTGCGGTCAACGAGGCGGTCGAGCAGGCGCATCGTGAAGGCATGTTGACCGCCGCCAGCCTGATGGTCGCGGGCGATGCCGCGGCGGACGCTTTAACGCGGGCGAAGGCGATGCGGTCGCTGGGGGTAGGTCTTCACCTCGTCCTCGTCGAAGGCAAGTCCGTACTGCCGCCCGACCAAATCCCGGCACTCGTCGACGACGCAGGCCGTTTCCGCACCGACATGGCCAAGTCGGCGCTCCGCATGTTCGTCGATCCTCGCGCCCGCGCGCAACTCGCCGCGGAGGTCGAAGCGCAGTTCGCCGCGTTCGCCGCGACCGGTCTGCCGCTCGATCATGTCAACGCGCACAAGCATTTCCACCTCCATCCGACGATAGCATCCACCGTCCTGAAGATCGGCGGACGCTACGGCATGACCGCGATCCGTGCGCCGCTGGAGCGGGGCAATCACGGGATCGAGGCGTGGTGGGCGCGGGTGCTCCAGCGACGGATGCGGCGGGCGGGGATGCTGGTGCCCGACCAAGTGATCGGCCTTGCCTGGACCGGTGCGTTCGACACCCAGCGGATGCGTCGCGCGATCGGGGACTTGCCGCCGGGGCTCACCGAAATCTATACCCATCCGGCAACCGCCGACACCTATTCCGGCAGTGCCCCCGGCTATCGTTACCGCGACGAACTGGCGGCGCTGCTCGATCCGGAGGTCAGGGCGCTCATCGACCGCAACGGGATTTCCAATGGCCACTTCACTTACCACCAGACGCCATCCTGATCTCGAGCCGCTGGCGGTCTCTCCCGTCGGCTTCGAAGCGCCGCCCGCGCCGGGGGCGAGGATCCGGATGGGGTCGCCCGAGCATAAGCGCCTGTTGTCACGGATGATGCTCGACAGCCACGACGCCTATCGCCCCGCGCTGATCCACTGGCCCGTACTCGAGCCGGAGACGCGCGACCGGATCGTATCGCTGCCGATCTGGGACATTGCGGTGCAGACCGAGGGGCGCGCGTCGATGAACGTGAAGACGTTCAACGAGCAGATCGACGATCCCCTGCTGCACGAGGCGATCGGGATGAACGCCTATGAGGAGCGCCGTCACAAGATCGTCCTCGCCGACATGGTGCAGGCGTACGGAATCGAGCTGGAACCCGAACCCGCCTATATCCGCCCGCGCGATCCGGAATTCGCGTTCATGCGCACCGGTTATTCGGAATGCATCGACAGTTTCTTCGGCTTCGGCCTGTTCAAGCTGGCGAAGGACACCGGCTTCTTTCCCGACGAACTGATCGACACGTTCGAGCCGGTGATGCGCGAGGAGGGGCGGCACATCCTGTTCTTCGTCAACTGGGTCGCATGGTGGCGTGCCACGATGCCATTGTGGCGCCGGCCGTATTTCGAGGCGAAGGTGCTGCTCGTCTGGGCGTTCCTGATCGGCGAGCGGATCAGCATGGCCAAGGGCATGGGCAAGGACAACACCAAGGCTCAGGAGAACAACTTCACGCTGAACGGGTCGAAGGATCTGGGTGTCGAGGTCACGTTTCCCGAACTCGCCGCGATCTGCCTGGCGGAGAATGACCGGCGGCTTGCGCCCTATGATCCGCGGCTGATCCGCCCGAAATTCGTGCCGGCGATGATTCGGCTCGCGCTGAAATTCGTCGCCAGGCCGAAACCGGCGGGAGCGGGGATCTGAGTCGTTTCGCCCGCACCGGCATCCTGCTGGCGACGATCACGGGTCTTGCGCTGGCGATCTGGGCGATCGGCGCGACCGGGCTTGGCGCGATCGTCACGGTCGCGCGGCGGCTGGGGATCGCCGGTTTCGTCTTATACTGCGGTTATTCGCTTGGCGTCTTCGTCGTGCTGGGGGCGGCGTGGTGGGCGGCGGCACCGGGCGAACGGGCAGGGCGAATCGGGCTGTTCACCTGGGCGCGGCTGATCCGCGAGGCGGCGTCCGACCTGCTGCCCTTCTCGCAGATCGGCGGGATCGTCGTCGCGACGCGAATGCTGGGCGATGCCGGTGTGCCGCGACCGCGCGTCTACGCCTCGATGATCGCGGACATGACGACCGAGATGGCCAGCCAGGTCGTGTTCTCGCTGTTTGGGGTGGCGCTGGTTGTGTCGTTGTTGCTCGACGGCGGTGCCGCGGTGTCGCTGCGGATCCCGCTGGCGATCGGGACTGCGATCATGGTCGCGCTGATGATCGCGTTCGCCGCGGCGCAACGCTGGGTCCTGCCGCTCGCCGGGCGAATCGCGCAGCGCGTCGTGCCGGGGTCCGACGCCGTGACGCGCGAGGTCACCGTCGCGTTGAACGCCACCTACGATCGGCATGCGCGAATCGTGCTGGCGTTCGTCCTGAATCTGCTGGGCTGGGTCGGCAGTGCGGCGGGCGCGTGGGTCGTGCTGCGGCTGATGCAGGTGCCGGTATCGATCTGGATCGCGCTTTCGATCGAAAGCGTGATCTTCCTTTTGCGGAGCGCCGCCTTCGCAGTGCCCGGCGGGATCGGCGTGCAGGAGGCGGGCTATGCGCTTGTCGCGCCGCTGTTCGGCCTGCCGCCCGAGTCGGCACTGGCGCTGGCGCTGGCCAAGCGCGCGCGCGATCTGGCGATCGGTATTCCGACCTTGCTGCTGTGGCAGGCGACCGAGACGCGCGCGGTCGCACTGGGCGCGCGCTGAGCGGCAGGCTTGCAATTGCCTCGTGCCTCCGGAATGGAGCGGGCGAGGAGAGACCATGTCGTCCACCATCGAGGAACTCGAACGCCGCCGAGAGGCTGCCCGCATGGGTGGCGGCGAGAAGCGGATCGCTGCGCAACACGCCAAGGGCAAGCTGACTGCACGCGAACGGCTCGACGTGCTGCTCGACGAAGGGTCGTTCGAGGAACTGGACATGTTCGTCGAGCACAACTGCGTCGATTTCGGGATGACGGCGCAGGTCTATCCGGGCGACGGCGTCGTGACCGGGTCGGGCACGATCAACGGGCGGCTGGTGTTCGTGTTCAGCCAGGATTTCACCGTCTTCGGCGGATCGCTGTCGGAACGGCACGCGCAGAAGATCTGCAAGGTCATGGACATGGCACTGAAGGTCGGCGCGCCGGTCATCGGCCTGAATGACTCGGGCGGCGCGCGTATCCAGGAGGGCGTGGCATCGCTCGGCGGCTATGCCGAGGTCTTCCAGCGCAACGTGCTCGCGTCGGGCGTGGTGCCGCAGCTGTCGCTCATCATGGGGCCGTGTGCCGGGGGTGCGGTGTACTCGCCGGCGATGACGGACTTCATCTTCATGGTGAAGGACTCGTCGTACATGTTCGTCACCGGGCCGGACGTCGTGAAGACGGTGACCAACGAGGTCGTCTCGCAGGAGGCGCTTGGCGGTGCGGTCACGCATACGACGAAGACCAGCGTGGCGGACAACGCGTTCGAGAACGACATCGAGGCGCTGCTCGCGGCGCGCGACTTCATCGATTTCCTGCCGTCGTCGAACCGGGAGGGCGTGCCCGAGCGCCCGACCGCTGATGCCTGGGACCGGATCGAGGAGAGCCTCGACACGCTGATCCCGGCGAACGCGAACCAGCCCTACGACATGCACGAGCTGATCCGGAAGGTGGTCGACGAGGGCGATTTCTTCGAGACGCAGCCCGCGCACGCCGCCAACATCATCACCGGCTTCGGGCGGATCGAGGGGCGGACCGTCGGCTTCGTCGCCAACCAGCCGATGGTGCTGGCGGGGGTGCTCGACATCAACTCGTCCAAGAAGGCGGCGCGGTTCGTGCGCTTCTGCGACGCGTTCGACGTGCCGATCGTGACCTTCGTCGACGTGCCCGGTTTCCTGCCCGGCACCGCCCAGGAACATAACGGCATCATCAAGCATGGCGCGAAGCTGCTGTTCGCCTATGCCGAGGCGACCGTGCCCAAGATCACCGTTATCACGCGCAAGGCCTATGGCGGCGCGTACGACGTGATGGCGTCCAAGCACTTGCGCGGCGACTTGAACTACGCCTGGCCGACCGCCGAGATCGCGGTGATGGGCGCGAAGGGCGCGGTCGAGATCATCTTCCGCGGCAAGACGGCGGAAGAGATCGCCGAGCGCACAGCCGAGTACGAGGCGCGCTTCGCCAACCCGTTCGTCGCGGCGAGGAAGGGCTTCATCGACGAGGTGATCCAGCCGCACTCCACCCGGCGGCGCATCGCGCTGGGGTTGCGCAAGCTGCGCGGGAAGCTACTCGAGAACCCGTGGAAGAAGCACGACAACATTCCATTGTGAGGATTGCGGCTATACATTATAAGGTGATGTGAAGGAGCAGCGTCATGCAGACCGAGCGTGTGACTTTCCTCACCACTCCCGATCACAAGGCGGCGCTCGATGCGTTCGCCGCAGGCAGCGGCATGTCGATGGGGCATGTCGTTCGCGAGGCGACATCGCATTATATCGCGGATGGCGAGGCGGATCAGAAGGAAGCCCTGGTTCTTCTGACACGCGAGATCGAAGCTGCCGTACCAAAGATGCGGGCCGACCTGCGTGAGGCGATTGCGGCGATCGACCGCGCCAACCGCGTCGTGGACGATGTACTTGCCGGTGAGCCCAAGCGTTCGTGAGCACGGTAGGTGACGCGCTCAAGGCGCTCAAAACCGTCCTCCTGATGCAGGATGACATTCGAGCGTTGAACGAAAAGGCGCAGGCGCAAGGTGATCGCGTCGCTCGGCTGGCAGAGGCCCATGCCGATTTGCGCGATCGCGTATCCAGGCTGGAAGGAGTGATCGAAGGTGCGGCGATGGCCTCGCGGCAGCGCAGGATCGAGGAATGACGCCGCCGGTCGCTTTGGGTCGCCTCAACCACATTGGGGTCGCGACGCCGTCGATCCGGCGATCGGTAGAGACGTATCGCACCCTGCTCGGCGCGACCGCGATCGGCGAACCGTTCGATCTTCCAGCGCAGGGCGTGCGCGTGTGTTTCGTCGATGCGCCCAACACCCAGATCGAATTGATCGAGCCCTGTGACGCCGCGTCTCCGATCGCGGGGTTCCTGAAAAAGAACCCCGCTGGCGGGCAGCACCACGTTTGCTTCGAAGTGCCCGATATCGACGTCGCGGTAGCCGATCTGACCGCAAAGGGCGCGACGGTGCTTGGCAAACCGCGGATCGGGGCGCACGGGACGCCGATCGTGTTTGTCCACCCGCGCGACACGGGCGGGATGTTGGTGGAGTTGATGGAGACGCCGAAGGCGCATTAGGACATATCGGGCGCACCGCGACGCGCGAACAATCCCGAGGAGAGACAGGTGCCCGATTATCGGCATATTCTGAGCGAACGGCGCGGCGACGTGCTGGTGCTGACGCTCAACCGGCCCGACCGGCTGAACGCCGCGCCGCCGGCGATGTTCGACGAACTGCGCGGCGCGATGGCCGATCTGTCCGGCGCGCGCGCGGTGCTGGTGACGGGGACGGGGCGCGGCTTTTGTTCGGGCGCGGATGTCGGCGGCGGGGCGCTCGCCAGCGACGATCCCGGCAAGATGACGTTCGAGGCACTGACGAAGAGCTATAATCCGACGATCGTCGCCGTCGCTGCGTTGCCGGTGCCGATGGTCAGCGCGGTGCGGGGGCCGGCGGCGGGGATCGGGTGCAGCCTCGCACTCGCGGCCGATTTCTGCGTGGCCGGCGAGACGGGATATTTTCTGCAGGCGTTCGTCAATATCGGGCTCGTCCCCGATGGCGGGGCGTCGTGGATGCTGCCGCGCCTCATCGGGCGGGCGCGTGCTACGGAGATGATGCTGCTGGGGGACAAGGTTCCTGCGGCGAAGGCGTTCGATTGGGGAATGATCCATAAAGTCGTCGCGGACGACGCGCTGGATGCCGAGGCGTTCGCGCTGGCGACTCGGCTGGCGGCCGGGCCGACGATGGCGTTGGGGCTGATGCGCCGCGGGCTCGCCGAGGCGCTCGAGAGCGATTATGCGGGTGCGATGCTGCGTGAGGCTGAGAACCAGCGCACGGCGCGGGGCTCTGCGGACTCGGCCGAAGGGGGACAAGCGTTTTTGGAGAAGCGCAAACCGGTGTTCATCGGGGCATGACGAACGATTATACGACGTCCCTTTCCCGGCGGGGGAAAGATGGCGAGTCGGCCACGCTCCCAGGGAGAAAGGAACTGTGACCGATCCCGTCATCGAGACTAACACCGGCGAGGATGCGGGTGCCGCACCTCCCGTACCCCGGCAGCCGGAACCGTCTTCAAACCCGACCCTCGCCAAGTGGGCCGCCGCCGCCGCGCGCGAGGTGAAGGGCGAGGACCTGACCTGGCACACGCCCGAAGGTATCGCCGTCAAGCCGCTCTACACCGCGGAGGACGTGCGCGAGGACCCGGGCCTGCCCGGCTTCGCTCCCTTCACCCGCGGCGTACGCGCGTCGATGTACGCCGGACGGCCATGGACGATCCGCCAATATGCGGGCTTCTCGACCGCGGAGGCATCCAACGCGTTCTACCGCCGCAACCTCGCCGCCGGGCAGAAAGGGCTGTCGGTCGCCTTCGATCTCGCGACGCATCGCGGCTACGACAGCGACCATCCGCGCGTGACCGGCGACGTCGGCAAGGCGGGCGTCGCGATCGACAGCGTCGAGGACATGAAGATCCTGTTCGACGGCATCCCGCTCGACCAGATGTCGGTCAGCATGACGATGAACGGCGCCGTGATCCCGATCCTGGCCTTCTTCATCGTCGCCGGCGAGGAACAGGGCGTGCCGCGCGCCAGGCTCGACGGAACGATCCAGAACGACATCCTCAAGGAGTTCATGGTCCGCAACACGTACATCTACCCGCCCGAGCCCTCGATGCGGATCATCTCGGACATCTTCGGCTATACGTCGCGGGAGATGCCGAAGTTCAACAGCATCTCGATCAGCGGCTATCACATGCAGGAGGCGGGGGCGACGCAGCTCCACGAGCTCGCCTTCACCATCGCCGACGGCATGGAATATGTGAAGTACGGCGTTGCGTCTGGGCTCGACATCGACAGGTTCGCCGGGCGCCTCTCGTTCTTCTTCGCGATCGGCATGAACTTCTTCATGGAAATCGCCAAGCTGCGCGCCGCGCGGGTGCTGTGGCACCGCGCGATGACGGAATTGGGCGCGAAGGACGAGCGCTCCAGGATGCTGCGCACCCACTGCCAGACGTCGGGCGTGAGCCTGACGGAACAGGACCCTTACAACAACGTCATGCGCACCACGATCGAGGCGATGGCGGCGATGCTGGGCGGAACGCAATCGCTGCACACCAACGCGCTGGACGAGGCGATCGCGCTGCCGACCGACTTCTCCGCCCGTATCGCGCGCAACACGCAGATCGTGATCCAGGAAGAGACGGGGATGACGAAGGTCGTCGATCCGCTTGGCGGCAGCTATTACGTCGAGAGCCTGACGCAAAGCCTGATCGACGGCGCGTGGGAACTGATCGAGCGCATCCAGGCGGAGGGCGGCATGGCCAAGGCGGTCGCCGCCGGCTGGCCCAAGGCGATGATCGAGGAAGCCGCCGCCGCCCGCGCCGCGCGCGTCGACCGCGGCGAGGACGTGATCGTCGGCGTCAACAAATACCGCAAGGAGGACGAGGACCCGATCGAGATCCTGGACGTCGACAATGTCGCGGTGCGTGAGGCGCAGGTGGCGCGGATCGAACGCGTCAAGGCGATGCGCGACGAGGCTGCGTGTCGCGCGGCGCTGGATGCCTTGCGGGAGGGCGCGCGCCACGCAAATCCTCCCCCGAAGGGGGAGGGGGACCATGCGCAGCATGGTGGAGGGGGTTCGCCACAAGCGGTATCGCCCGAGGAGCCCCCCCTCCGTCAGCCTGCGGCTGCCACCTCCCCGTCCCGGGGAGGATTTGAGCACAACCTCCTCGCCCTCGCGGTCACCGCCGCCCGCGCCCGTGCGACGCTGGGTGAGATATCGTCCGCGATGGAGGACGTGTTCGGCCGCTACGGCACCAGTCCTACGCCGGTCAGCGGCATCTACGGCGGCGCGTACGACGGCGATGCGGCCTGGGCGCGGCTGGAAGAGGGCGTTGCCTCCACCGAGCGCCGGTTTGGCCGTCGCCCGCGGATGCTCGTCGCCAAGATGGGGCAGGACGGCCATGACCGGGGAGCCAACCTGGTAAGCAGCATGTTCGGCGATCTTGGCTTCGAGATCGTCCCCGGCCCACTGTTCCAGACCCCGTCGGAAGCGGCGGCGCTGGCGCTGGAGAAGGACGTCGACATCGTCGGCGCGTCCAGCCTCGCGGCCGGGCACAAGACGCTGATTCCCGAGCTGATCGGTCACCTGCGCGAGGCGGGGCGGATGGACATCAAGGTGATCGCGGGCGGCGTGATCCCGGCGCAGGACTATCAAGCATTGCGCGATGCCGGCGTCCAGGCGATCTTCGGCCCGGGCACCAACCTCATCAAGGCCGCGGAGGAGGTGCTGCGCCTGCTCGGCCACAACATGCCGCCCGCCCAGGACGGCCGGGCCGAAGCGGCGGAATAGGAGACCATGACCATGATCCTTGCCCTTTTGTTGGCCGCCGCCGCGCCTGCGCGATCGCAGATGGAGCTGTCCGTCCAGGCCGGTACCGACTATCGTGCCGCCGACGCCGCGATGAACGTCCAGTATCGCGCGACGATGGCGCATATGAAGCAGATGGGCGGCCTGAACGCCCCCGACGCGCAAGTAGGACCGAGCTATCGGTCGGCGCTCCTCGCCAGTCAGCGGGCTTGGCTTGGGTATCGTGACGCCGAGTGCGCGGTGGAGGGCTACGAGTTCCGCGGCGGTACGGCGGAGGGCATGGCGGGAAGTCAGTGCCTCGCCCGTCTGACTCGCGCGCGCACCGCGCAGCTGCGCCAGATGGCGGTGACGAAATGACCGATATCACCTGTCATCCCCGCGAAAGCGGGGACCCATCTCCTGCCGTGTCGCACGCGGTCAACGGTCGCGATCGACCGGAGGGCGAGAGCTGGGTCCCCGCTTTCGCGGGGATGACGGTCAGGCAGGACTGGACCCGGCCGGAGATCGCCGCGCTGTTCGACCTGCCGTTCACCGAGCTCGTGTTCCGCGCAGCCGAAGTCCACCGCGCGCACCATGCCGCAGGCGAGGTGCAGCTTTGCACCTTGCTGTCGATCAAGACCGGCGGCTGCCCGGAGGACTGCGGCTATTGCTCGCAGTCCGCGTCGGCCGAGACGGGGTTGAAGGCGGACAAGCTGATGGACGTCGGTGCCGTGCTCGCGAGTGCCGCCGAGGCGAAGGCCGCGGGGTCGCAGCGTTTCTGCATGGGCGCGGCGTGGCGCAGCCCGAAGGACCGCGACATCCCCCGCGTCGCGCAGATGATCGCCGGCGTGAAGGCGATGGGGCTGGAGACGTGCATGACGCTCGGCATGCTGTCGCAGGCGCAGGCGCAGGCGCTCGCCGACGCCGGGCTCGATTACTATAACCACAATATCGACACCGCGCCCGAGAATTACGCCAATATCGTCTCGACGCGCACCTTCGACGACCGGCTGGAGACGTTGTCCAATGTCCGCGACGCAGGCGTGGCGGTGTGCTGCGGCGGCATCGTCGGCATGGGCGAGACACGCGCCCACCGCGTCGGCTTCGTCCACGCGCTGGCGACGCTGCCGCGCCATCCCGAGAGCGTGACGGTCAACGCGCTGGTGCCGATCCGCGGCACCCCGATTGGCGACATGCTCGCCGACACGCCGCTGGCGAAGATCGACGACATCGAGTTCGTCCGCACCGTCGCCGCCGCGCGGATCACGATGCCGCGCAGCATGGTGCGGCTGAGCGCCGGGCGCGAGTCGATGAGCGAAGCGACGCAGGCGCTGTGTTTCCTGGCAGGGGCGAACTCGATCTTCACGGGCGACAAGCTGCTGACGACGGGGAACGCGGGCGGCGGTGCGGACGCGACGCTGTTCGCGAAGCTGGGGCTGAGGCCGATGGCGGGCGAGGAGCCGATGCGGGTGGCTGCGGCATAATGCCGACGGTGCTACGGATCGGCGCGTTCCGCTTCTACTTCTACAGCCACGAACCGAACGAACCGCCGCACGTCCACATCGATCGTAGCGAGGCGACGATCAAGGTCTGGCTCGACACCCTGGGGGTCGCAAAAAGCCGCGGGTTCCGCGCGCATGAAATCGGTGGCATTGTGGCGATGGTCGAAGAACAGCGAACGGCATTCCTGGAGGCGTGGCATGAATATTTCGGCTAGGATAATGGACGAGCGCGTGCTCGACGTGCGCTTCGACGATGCAAGCCTGATCGTCGATCTGATGGACGGACGCACGATTGCCGCGCCGCTCGCGTGGTATCCGCGCTTGCTACGCGCCACGACGGCGGAACGGGCCGCGTGGGAAAAGGCGGGCTCGGGTTACGGCATCCACTGGGCGGCAATCGACGAGGACCTGAGCGTCGAGGGCCTGCTGCGCGGTGCGCCGTCACCAAGGGCGGCGAAATGAGCCGGTGCCCAATTGGAAGTACAATGTTATTATTGTTGTCGGGTTGTAAACAAGAGGCACTTAAACAAGACGATAGAATTTGTCAGCCAGCAATTCAATTTCCATTAAAATCGGACGATTACGCAGTACCGGCCTGTACTCAGACGTATGCTTATCAGCTTGCCAATGCTTTGGGATCGGCAGATCAGATTGCCGATTCAGTTGTATTCGCATGTGACAATTCGATCGATAGATTCTTAAAGGCCCAGAAAACCGGAGCACAAGACTACACTGGGTTTCGAGGGTTAATCCATAAGCTTGCGACGTTAAACGTACTTCAGGCTCGAGCGGGCCACTGCGATATTCCTGCCCGTTGGAAAGACAGATGAATCTCACCAAAATCCTCGTCGCCAATCGCGGCGAAATCGCGTGTCGGGTGATGCGTACCGCCAAGCGGATGGGGATCGCTACCGTTGCGGTCTACTCCGACGCCGATGCGCGGTCCCCACATGTGCTGATGGCGGACGAGTCCGTGCGCCTCGGGCCAGCGCCGGCGGCGGAGAGTTACCTCAAGGCGGACCTCATCCTTGTCGCGGCCAAGCAGAAGGGCGCGGATTGCGTTCACCCCGGCTACGGGTTCCTCTCCGAGCGCGAGAGTTTTGCGCGCGCGTGCGCCGAGGCGGGCATCGCGTTCGTCGGCCCGCCGCCGAACGCCATCGCCGCGATGGGGGACAAGATCGAGTCGAAGAAACTCGCCAAGGCGGCGGGGGTGAACGTCGTGCCCGGCTTCCTGGGCGAGATCGCGGATACCGACGAGGCGGTCAGGATCGCGGGCGACATCGGCTATCCGGTGATGATGAAGGCGTCCGCCGGCGGCGGCGGCAAGGGGATGCGGCTGGCGTATAGCGAGCAGGACGTGCGCGAGGGGTTCGAGGCGACCAAGCGCGAGGGGCTGGCGAGCTTCGGCGACGACCGCGTGTTCATCGAGAAGTTCATCGAAAGCCCGCGCCATATCGAGATCCAGGTGCTGGGCGACCAGCATGGGAACATCGTCTATCTCGGCGAGCGCGAATGTTCGATCCAGCGGCGGCACCAGAAGGTCGTCGAGGAAGCGCCGTCACCCCTCGTCACGCCCGCGATGCGCGCGCGGATGGGCGAACAGGCGGTCGCGCTGGCGCGGGCGGTGGGGTATTATTCGGCGGGCACGGTCGAGCTGATCGTGTCGGGTGCGGATACCACGGGGGAGGGATTCTACTTCCTCGAAATGAACACCCGGCTGCAGGTCGAACATCCGGTGACCGAGGCGATCACAGGCCTCGACCTGGTCGAACAGATGATCCGTGTCGCGGCCGGAGAGCCGCTGGCGTTCGCGCAGGAGGATGTCCGGCTCGACGGCTGGGCGATCGAGAACCGGGTCTATGCGGAAGACCCGTATCGCGGGTTCCTGCCGAGCACCGGGCGGTTGGCGCGGTATGCGCCGCCGGAGAGTGTGGGGACGCTCTATACTTCCCCCCTCGCGCATGCGGGAGGGGCCGGGGGTGGGCGCACCCTTTCGGCAAGCGGCGTCCTGGACGAGAGCGACTGCCCACCCCCCAGCCCCCTCCCGCTTGCGGGAGGGGGAGCAGGTCAGGCATATACCCGCATCGACGACGGCGTTCGTGACGGCGGCGAGGTCAGCATGTTCTACGACCCGATGATTGCCAAGCTCGTCACCTGGGCCCCGACACGCGAAGCGGCGATCGATCGGCAGATCGCCGCACTGGACGCGTTCGTCATCGACGGGGTCGGCAACAACATCGATTTCCTGTCGGCGCTGATGCAGCATCCGCGGTTCCGGTCGGGTAACATCACGACGGGGTTCATCGCGGAGGAATATCCGGACGGCTTCCACGGTGCGCCCGCGTCGGCGGAGCTGCTCAGGACGCTCGCCGCGATCGCCGCCTTCGCTGCCACCGCCGAGGCCGATCGCGCGCGGCGGACCAACGGTCAGCTGGGCGGAAGGCTCCGGCCGCCGGCGGAATGGGTGGTGACGATCGGCAAGGTGGACCATGCGGTTACCGTTTCTACCGACGATATCCTGGTCGGCGGCGACGATCTCGGCCTGTCGTTGAACTATAAGCCCGGCGACCGGATCGTGACAGCGGAGGGCGCGGTGCCGCTGACGGTACAGCTGTCGCGCACCCGGTCGGGCTTCACCCTGACGACCCGCGGTGCAAGCCACAAGGCACGCGTGCTTCCGGCGCATGCGGCACCTTATGCCCGGAACATGATCGAGAAGATCCCCCCCGATCTATCGCGCTTTCTGCTCGCGCCGATGCCGGGGCTGCTCGTGCGGCTGGACGTGGCAGTCGGCGACAAGGTCGAGGCGGGGCAGCCGCTGGCGGTCGTGGAGGCGATGAAGATGGAGAACATCCTGCGCAGCCAGAAGTCCGCAACGGTGAAAGCGATCGCGGCGCGGCATGGCGACAGCCTGGCGGTGGATCAGGTCATCCTGGAGCTGGAGTAGACGCCCCCTTCGGCCAGGTGTCGCAACGCCGCCAGATCCTCGCGCGTGTCGATGTCGATCAATTCCGCGGGCGACGCCAGGACATGCCGCCCGGCACGCAGCAGATCGCGCGCGCCCGAATCGCCCTCCAGCGTCAGGAGGACGTCGAACCGCTCGCGACCGAAGAGTGCCGGCGGCTTGGGCACGACGCCGTCGCTCGATGCGATGACGGCATCGTCGCCGTCCGCGGCGTCGAATAGCCGAAACACATGCGCGGCGGTGACGCGCGGCATATCCGCGAGCGCGATCAATACCGCCGCCGCGTCCAGCGCCCGTGCCTGCTCGACCCCCAGCCTGACGGAGCGCGCCATACCCTGGTCGGGATCGTCGTTCGCGACGAGGTCGAAGCCATGCGCGCCGTAATCCAGCGCGGTCTGCCCGACCACCGCGATCCGTCGCCGGAACGGCAGGTCCTCCAGTGCGACCGCGACATGCAGGCCAAGGGGGCGACCCAGGAACGGCTCGGCCAGCTTGCCGCCGATATCACCGAATCGCGCCCCGCGCCCCGCCGCAAGCAGGATCAGGACGGTGTCCTCAACCGCGATCATGGAACGCGCCGATCATCGCCGCGGCGATCGACAAAGCGATTTCGGACGGGCCGATCGCGCCGATGTCTATCCCGGCCGGCGCGTCTATGACATCAATCCGCTCGTCCGCGACGCCCGCTTCCGCCAGCCGAACGCGGCGCGCAGCGTGGCTTTTCCGGCTACCGAGCGCACCGACATACGCGGCGTCGGAGGCGAGCGCGGCGATCAGTGCGGGATCGTCGATCTTGGTATCGTGGCTCAGCGTCACCACCGCGGTCGCCGGGCCAGGGCGGTACGCGGCCACCGCCTCGTCGGGCCAGCGATCATCGAGCACCGTGCCGGGGAAACGTTCCGCGGTCAGAAAGCGTGCGCGGGGATCGATGACCACCGTCTCGATCCCCAATTCGCGCGCCAGCCCGGCGAGCGCCTGCGCGATCTGCACCGCGCCCACGATCAGCAGCCGCCGCGGCGGGTCGTAGCGGTTGGCGAAAACCTCACCGGTTTCGACGGGCCGCGAATCCGAATGGCCGCTCGTCAGGTCGGTCGTGACGGTCAATGCCTTGCCCTGATCGCGCGCGTCCGCGATTCGGTCGAACAATTCGGGATCGAAGCCCTCGCCGGAAACCGGCTGCACCATGACCGCGATCTCGCCGCCGCAAGGCAGACCGACCTCCCAGGCCGCTGCATCCGCGACGCCGTATCGCTTCACCTGGAACGGTGCGCCGGCGATGACGTCGGCCGCGGTTGCAAGGATATCGCTTTCGACGCAGCCGCCCGATACCGATCCCTCGAACCGGCCATCGCCGTGGACGATCATGTGGCTGCCCTTAGGACGCGGCGCGGATCCCCAGGTGGAGACGACCGTGGCGATCGCCATCGGTTCGCCCTTCCAGGCGCGGGCGGCAGTGAGGACGGTATCGTTTTCGGCCATGGTGTTCCTCAGAGCCATTCGCCAAAATACCCGGTCATACATCTCCTCCGGCTCGGGGCGGGGGAGACGAAGGAGAACGGGGGCGGTTATACCGGCCTATTCGTTTCCCCACCCGTCGGAAGGCAGGAGTTACATCGCTGGCAGGCCCGCCAATATCTTGTCCAGCGTCAACGGGAAATCCCGCACCCGGACGCCGCAGGCGTTGTAGACCGCGTTCGCGATCGCCGCACCAGCGCCGGAGATCCCCAGTTCGCCGATGCCTTTGGCATGGATCGGGTTGGCGTGAATGTCGCGCTCCTCCACGAAAATCACCTCGATCTGCGGAACATCGGCGTTCACCGGTACGTGATATTCGGCGAGGTCGCGGTTCACCAGCTTCCCGGTGCGGCCGTCATGGATCAGATCCTCGGTCAGCGCGGCACCGATCCCGAAGGTCATGCCGCCCACGCACTGCGACCGTGCGGTCTTTTCGTTCAGGATGCGTCCGGCCGCGAATACCCCGAGCATTCGGCGCACGCGGACTTCCCCCGTCACCGCGTTCACGCCGACCTCCGCGAAATGCGCGCCGTAAGACGCCTGGCTGGTCTCATCCTCCTGCTTGCCGGGTTCGATCTTGCCCGTCACCGACAGTCCGTCGCCCACCAGGTCACCGATCGGCGTCGACCGGTTATCCGCGATGACCAGCCCGTCCTTGAACGTCACCGCCGCCGGATCGACATCGAGTTTCTCCGCGATCTTCTCGCGCAGCGTAACACACGCCAGATATACCGCGGAACCGGATGACGCCGCGCCCCAGGACCCACCCGACCCCTGCGCGGGGGCGAGCGCGCTGTCGCCCAGCTTCGCGGTGATCCGATCGACCGGCAGGCCGAGCATCTCCGCCGCGACCTGGGTCAGGATGGTGAAGCTGCCGGTGCCGATGTCGGTCATCGACGTTTCGATGGTGGCATGGCCGCTCCGATCGACCGACACCTTCGCGGCCGACGCCATCAGCATGTTGCCGCGCGCTGCCGCCGCCATGCCGATCCCGACCATCCATTCGCCCTCGCGCCGCTCACCCACGGGCTTTCGCTCGCGCCACCCGAACGCATCGGCACCGGTGTCGAGGCAGGTCGCGAAATGACGCGACGAAAAGGGTATCTGCTTTTCGGGGTCGCAGGCAGGATCGTTGCGTTTGCGCAGTTCGATCGGGTCAATCCCCGTCAGCTCCGCGAGTTCGTCCATCGCGCATTCCAGCGCCAGCATCCCGACCGCTTCGCCCGGCGCACGCATCGATCCCGATACGGTCAGGTTCAGCCGCACAAGGTCGTGCGTGATCCGTCTGTTCGCACCGGCGTACAGGAAATGCGTCGCCATGCCGGCGGGCTCGTACATCCGCTGTCCCTCGATGTTGGTCGCGATCGTCTCATGGCCAATCGCGGTCAGGTGACCGTTCGAGTCCGCGCCAAGCCGGACATGCTGCACGGTATTGGATCGCCGCACCGTCGCCTCGAACACCGTCTGGCGCGCCATAACGACCTTGACCGGCCGCGCCAGCTGCTTCGCCGCCACGGCCGCCGCGATCGCCTCCGGACCGATGCCAAGCTTCGATCCGAACCCGCCGCCGACATAGCGCGCGATGATCCGCACATGCTTTTGCGGCACACCAAGCGCCTTCGACAATTGCACGACGTTCGACGGCAGCATCTGGTAGGAGCCGTGAAGCGTCAGGATGCCGTCCCTGCTCCATGCGGCGATACTGGCATGCGGCTCCATCGCGCTGCTGTTCTGGCTGGGCGTGGTGTAGGTCACGTCGACGGTGAACGCCGCCGCTGCCATCGCTCCGTCGATATCGCCCTGCTCGGAATAGGCGGGCAGGTTGTAATCCTCGGGCCGCGTCGCCTCGTGCCGGTGCGCGTCGAAATCATACGCCCCATCGGCATGCTCGTAGCGGACGACCAGCCGCTGCGCCGCATCGCGCGCGACCTCGAACGCCTCCGCGACGACCAGCGCGATCGGTTCGCCCATATAGGCGATGTCCTGGACGCCCTGCGGCGGTGCCTCCTTGTCGCCGCCCATTTGCGGACCGACCGCGAAGGTCTTGAAATCGGTCACGACGTGCAACACGCCGGGGATCGACGCGACGCTGTCCACATCGACCGACAGGATCCTGCCTGCACCCACGGTCGCCCGGACGAGGACCCCGTGCGCGAGGTTTTCGACCGCATATTCCGCAGCATAGGGTGCCGAACCCGTTACCTTCAACGGACCATCTACCCGGTCGATCGGCCGTCCGATCACGCCCTGAACGCCGGTGTCCAGCGCACATTCCGGATAGGGCTTGTCCATCACCAGCGCATTGGTGTCGCTCGTTCCCAGGATCGCATCCAACATGGTCAGTTTCCCGTCAGGTCGCGCAGGCAGGCGATGAGCGTGCGCCTGGCGAGCGGTATCTTGAAATCATTCGCGCCAAAGCCCCTGGCATCGGCGAGGAGCGCATCGGCGGCGGCCTCGAAGACCGCGGTGGTCGGTTCGTTGCCGACCAATGCCGCCTCCGCCGCCGCATCGCGCCATGGCATCGGCGCGAGGCCGCCGAACGCCAGCGCCGCGGTCGCGATGCGGCCATCCGCCATGGTCACGATGCCGGCGACCGACACCAGGGCAAAGGCATAGGACGCCCGGTCGCGGACCTTGCGGTAGATATGCCGCGCGCCGACGACCGGGGCGGGCAGTTCGACGTGGGTGATGAGTTCGCCCGGTTCCAGCACCGTCTCGATCTCGGGCGTCCCGCCGGGCAAGCGGTAGAAATCGCCGAGCGCGATCCGGCGCTTGTCGCCATCCGGCTTCAGCGTCACGAGCGTGGCATCCAGCGCGCGCATCGCCACCGCCATGTCGCTCGGATGCGTCGCGATGCAATGCTCGCTGGTGCCCAGGACCGCGAGGATCCGGTTGAACCCGCCGATCGCCGAACAGCCGCTCCCCGGCTCGCGCTTGTTGCAAGGCGTGGCGGTGTCGCAGAAATAATAGCAGCGGGTGCGCTGGAGCAGATTGCCCCCCGTCGTCGCCTTGTTGCGCAACTGTCCCGAGGCACCGGCGAGCAGCGCGCGCGCGAGGACCTCGTACCCGTCGATCACGCGGTCGTCGGCGGCGAGATCACTGTTCGGCACCATGGCGCCGATCGTCAGGCCGCCATCGGCGGTGCGCTCGATCTCGCCGAGCGGCAGGCGGCTGATATCGACCAGCTTCGCCGGGGTCTCGACCTGAAGCTTCATCAGATCCAGCAGGTTGGTGCCGCCGGCGATGAACTTCGCCGAAGCGCCGTCGATGTCACGCACCGCATTCTCGGGTGTCATGGCGCGCTCGTAGATGAAGGTCTTCATGCGTCCACCTTCTCGGGGGTCGCGGCGTTCTGCGCTGCGACTTCGCGGATGGCGTCGACGATATTGGGGTAGGCCGCGCAGCGGCAGACGTTGCCGCTCATCCGTTCGGAAATCTCGTCATCGTCCAGCGTAACGCTGCCGAGATTGGCGGAGACATGGCTTGCCCAGCCCTTGTCGATTTCGTCCAGCATCCCGACCGCGGAGCAGATCTGCCCCGGGGTGCAATAGCCGCATTGATAGCCGTCATGCCGCACGAACGCCGCCTGCAACGGGTGCAGGGCGCCGACCTGGCCGATGCCCTCGATCGTCGTGATGGCATCGTCCTGATGCATCACCGCCAGCGAGAGGCAACTGTTGACCCGACGCCCGTTGATCAGGACCGTGCACGCGCCGCACTGGCCATGATCGCAGCCCTTCTTGCTGCCCGTCAGGCCGAGATGTTCGCGCAGCAGATCCAGCACGCTGGTGCGGATATCCGGCTCGATGTCATAGGATTGACCATTGATCGTGAAATACATGCCCGGACCCCTCTCGCGTCGATCGGGGTAACGCCTTCAAAGGATATCGGCTCCGTTGCGAATCAGTCTCATCTTGCCGCTGATGCTGGCGTCCGCCGCCGGCATCGCCCAGAACGCGCCGATGCCGCATGCGCAACCTTCGCTGTCTTCGCCGATCGTGATCGCACACCGCGGTGCCAGCGGCTTCCGCCCGGAACACACGCTGGCGGGCTATGAACTGGCGATCGATCAGGGCGCGAACGTGATCGAGCCCGACCTGGTGCCGACCAGGGACGATATCCTCGTCGCCCGCCACGAGAACGAGATTTCGGGAACGACCGACGTGGCGGACCATCCGGAATTCGCCACGCGGCGGACGACGAAGACGATCGACGGGCAAACCGGGACGGGCTGGTTCACCGAGGATTTCACGCTCGCCGAACTGAAGACGCTGCGGGCGAAGGAACGGCTGCCCGAGGTCCGTCCCGCGAACGCGACCTATGACGGCCGGTTCGAGATCCCGACGCTCGCGGAAATCATCGCGCTCGCCAGGCGCCGTCATGTCGCGATCTATCCAGAAACGAAACATCCGACCTATTTCGCGAAGATCGGGCATCCGACCGACCTTCTGCTGGTCGATCAGCTCAAGGTGGCGGGCTGGGACTCGCCCGAAGCGCCGGTGTTCCTGCAATCGTTCGAGGTCGCGAACCTCAAGCGTATCCACCGGCTGACGAAGGTCCGCTTGATCCAGCTGATGGCGGGGGCGGGGGCCCCGGCGGATGGTGCGCAACCCAGCTACGCCGCGATGACCACGCCCGCCGGCCTGCGCGAGGTCGCGACCTATGCCTGGGGGATCGGCCCCGACAAGGCGCAGCTTTGGGACCGCGACGATCCGACCAGGCCGTCCGCGCTCGTCGCCGACGCGCATGCCGCGGGGCTCCGCGTCCATCCCTGGACGTTCCGTGCGGAGAACATGTTCCTGCCAGCGCGCTTCCGCCACGGCGACGATCCGACCGCCCACGGCGATGTCGCGGCGGAAATCGATGCCGGGCTTCGCCAAGGGATCGATGGCTTCTTCACGGACTTCCCGGTAATCGGGGTCGAGACGCGCGATGCCTATGTCGCCGAGAGAACCAGAGCCCGATGAACCGATCCGCCGCCTTGCTTCTGGCCCTGTCGCTCACCGGATGCGTCAGCACCGTCACGACGGTCGCGACCGCACCGTTCAAGGTCGCCGGCAAGGCGATCGACGTGGCGACGACCAGCCCGTCCGAGCGGGATCGCAATTACGCCCACAAGATGCGCAAGGAACATGAACGCGAGGAGCGCGACCGCAAGGCGCTTGCCAGACGCTGCCGTCAGCATCCCGACCAGACGGATTGCGGCGCGGCGCGCGGCGACTGACGTTCGGCCGGAACAACCCAGCTCCGTTACCGGAAAGTGCGTCCACCACCCGATCCGGATGCCTGCGGTGCGCAGCGCATCTTCTGTCCAGCCACCGCAATCGCGCACCGCATCGTAGCGTCCCCGCGCCCGGTAGAAGACATCGTAACTGCCAGTGCCGGCGTCGCCAAAAGGCGAACGGCGGCGATCGTTGCGGCCGGCGTTCCGGTCGTCACGTCCCCATGCTATGCCCGTCCGATGAACGACGATACGCACGTCCTCGATTCTCCGCCAAGCGGTGCCGCGCCCGACTGGACGATCGACCAGCATTGGGATCGCTATACGCCGGAGGAACACGCGACCTGGGACACGCTGTTCGCGCGCCAGGCGAAGCTGCTGCCCGGGCGCGCGTCGAACGCGTATCTGCGCGGGCTCGACGTGCTGAAACTGTCGAAGCCGGGCATCCCCGATTTCGCCGAACTGAACGACCGGCTCGCGGGCCTGACGGGGTGGCAGGTCGTCGCGGTGCCCGGGCTGGTGCCGGACGACGTGTTCTTCGACCACATGGCGAACCGCCGCTTCGTCGCCGGCAATTTCATCCGTCGCCCCGATCAGCTCGACTACATCCAGGAACCCGACGTCTTCCACGACGTGTTCGGGCATGTGCCGATGCTCGCGGACCCCGTGTTCGCGGATTACCTCGCCGCTTATGGCCGCGGCGGTCGGCGAGCGCTCGGGCTCGACGCTCTGCAATATCTCGGGCGGCTCTATTGGTACACGGTCGAGTTCGGCTTGATCGCCGAACCGGAGGGCTTGCGGATCTACGGTTCGGGAATCGTGTCGAGCTTCGCGGAAAGCCAGTTCGCGCTGGACGATCCGTCCCCGAACCGGATCGCGTTCGATTTGGCGCGGGTGATGCGGACGGAGTACCGGATCGACGATTTCCAGCAGAATTATTTCGTGATCCCGAGCTTCGACGAACTGCTGCGCCTGACGGTCGAGACCGACTTCGCGCCCCTGTACGAGGAACTGAAGGCGCTGCCGGGCATCGCGGTCGCGACGATCGAGGCCGACGATGTCGTGCTGACGCGCGGTACGCAGGCTTATGCGGCCGCCAAGGTCTAGCCTAGAGATCCAGCGCCCATCCGTCGCGGCCCCTGGGATCTGGCGGGCTTTGCGGGGTGTAGCGTATCTCGCCTGCCGATAACCGCAGCACGCTCCAATCGCCGCGTCGGTCGATGATCTCCAGCGTGCAGCCGCAGGCTTCGAACGCCTCGACGACTTGCGCGCGCTGCGCCTCCAGCAATCCCGCCAGCACGATCGTCGCCGCCGGCCCCGCGATCGCGGCAATTTCGGGTGCCATCGATACCAGCGGCCCCGCCAGGATGTTCGCGATGATCAGATCATAAGGCGCGGCATCCAGGATCGCGTCGTCCAGCGCGCCGTCGGCGACGATCAGATCGATCCCGCCGATATCGTTCAATATGGCGTTCTCCGCGGTTACCGCGACCGCCCGCGGGTCGATGTCGGTCGCCGTCACGCGCGCTTCGGGCCACAGACAGACCGTGGCGAAGGCCAGCAAACCGGTGCCGGTGCCGATATCGATCACGCTGCCGAACCGGCGATCGGCGAGCGCGTCCAGCATCGCCAGACAGCCCGCCGTCGTCGCATGATGCCCCGTCCCGAACGCCTGCCCCGCATCGATCACGAACGCACGACCACCCGCCGGCGCGTCGGCGGGGAAGGCGGGCGTATGGACGACGAACCGCCCCTCGCGGATCGGCTCCAGTCCCGCCTGGCTCATCGTCACCCAATCCTCGTCGGGCAACGGCTCGATCACCGGCATGGTGTCCGCCGCGCTCGGCACCAGCGCACGGATGGCGGCGATCTGCGCGGTAGTCGGTTCGTATTCGCAATAGGCATCGATCCGCCAATGCTCGGTATCGTCAACTACCGTCCCGGTCGTCGTCAACGTCGGCATCGGGTCGAGGCCGGGGCCGTCGCCCCGATCGATCGCTTCGGCTTCGGCACGCGTACAGGGCAGGGTGAGCTTCCAGGAAGTCCACGTGCCTTCTCTAACGGACATACGACGCGCCGTTCACGTCGATGACCGCACCCGTCATCGATGCCGGTGCCTCGAGCGCGCAATAGCGTGCGACCGAAGCGACTTCCGCCGGATCCGCGACCTTGCCGAGAGGAATATCGGCCAGCAGCTTGTCGCCGCCGCGACTGGCGAGGTAGTCCTCCGCCATTCCCGTCATCGTGAACCCCGGGCAGATCGCGAACGCCAGGATATTATCCCGAGCATAGCCGCGGGCGATCGTCTTCGTCATCGCGACCATGCCCGCCTTGGACGCGGCATAATGCCAGTGCGCCGGCGAATCGCCGCGGTACGCTGCGCGGCTGGCGATATTGACGATGCGACCGCCCACGCCGCGTTGCTGCCAGTGGAGAACCGCGAACCGGCAAAGCGCGGCGGATGCGGTCAGGTTGACCTGCATCGTGCGATCCCAATCGGCGAGCCAGTCGCCGTCGTCCCGGTCGATCGGGTTCGCCTCGAAAATCCCGGCATTGTTGATCAGCACGTCGATCGTGCCGCCCGCCCGTTCGATCGCCGCATCCCACAAGGCGCGGGGGGCGGCGGGATCGGCGAAGTCGGCGGGGATACCGCTGACCGTGCCCTGGCCGACGACGGTGGCCCCCGCCTGCGTCAACGCGTGGAAGGTAGCGGCGCCGATGCCGCGGCTCGAGCCGGTCAGGAGGATGGTCATACCGCGCGCTGTAGCGCGGTTCGACCGCGAACTTCTAGGCCGCGACCTTCGTTACGAACTCGCTCGCCCTGCCCTGCAACTGGCCGAGGCGCGCGTCGAGCGAGTCGAAACCATTGCCGATGCGGTCGATCTCTCCTGCGACGGTTTCGGTGTCCTTGCGGATGGCGGCGACGGTGGAGGACATCGAATCGGCGGCCAGTGCGGTTTCATCGACCGCGGCGGTGATCGACGTCACGGTCTGCGCCTGTGCCTCCATCG